>DATJBI010000205.1:0-14542 GCA_035515435.1 Anaerolineales bacterium | reverse complement strand
CACCTCCTTTACGCCGGATGAAGAACCGCTGGTGGGTTGGGTCCCGCAGCTGGACAACATGTACGTGGCCACCAGCCTTTTTGAAACGATAACCGCGATCCCCGTGCTCAGCAAATGGATGGCCATGATGATCCAGAGGCGAACTCCTCCCCAATCGCTTGACTTGTTTTCACCGGCGCGCTTCGCGATCGATTAGGACGAGGGCCGGCGCTCGAGGGGGTCCTTCTTTCAGATCCTTTAAGGTTCAAATGGGGCGTGTGCGAAGTTGGTCATCTTCCTGGAGCCGGGCGGCGGCCGATCATTTGATCGCAGGCGTGTGTTCCGCCTAAAAATCAGCCGCGGTTGTAAGACGTTCCTGTAAACTAGAAAGGCAAATATGTGCCAAATGTAAATCAAGAGTTGACAGGCAGAGGGGAATAGAGTAATATCCTCCACGCGCTGTGTTTATCAGGATGTCTTTCCAAACTCCATTCGATTCGGTATTACAACGGCTTCCCAGTCGTCCACCTGCGATGCAAATACAACCAAGTTGATCGTCAATTTGTAAAAAACACCTGATTTATCCGTTTAGCCGTCCCCCAGGATCCTCTCTTAAAGGTTACGAATATGTCCCAAATGATTTGATGCGCAGCCGTTAGGGCATCTCGCAGGCAAGGAGAACAATATTCATGGAATACACTGGCTACCTTGATTTCTGGTTCACAGACCGGCCGATCGTCGAACGGGTGGAACCCATGATGAAACTGGGCATTCGCCGGATGGAACTCTGGTCCTGGCGGCAGCAGCCGATGCCTGAACTGGCCGCAGAATGCCGGCGGTTGGGCGCCGTGTTAAATTCGGTGTTCGATGATGAGATGGGCAGCCTGGCGGACCCCGGCGATAATGAGCTTACTCTGCGCTCCTGGGCTGAGAGTCTGGATATGGCGTGCCGAAATGGGGTGGAGCATCTCTTCATCTTTTCGAACCAGGTGGATCTGGTCAATGGGCAGACCTGGACGCGCCGGCTTTCCTCGAACTTCACCATGGCAGAACAGTATGCCAATACCCTGAGACAAACTGAAAAGATCCTCAAGCTGGTGGAGCAGACCCCGGTGCAGGTCTGGGCGGAAGGTCTCAATGAGTTTCATATAAAAGGCGGAATCCTGGTACACGATCATGAGCTCACCGCGGATTGGGTGCGCAGGATGGACCATCCGCAGTTCCACATGGTGTTTGATTGTTATCACCAGCAACGCGGCTCCGGGAATCTGATCTGGGGATTGGAGCAGTACGCCGGACTTTACCAGTCTGTGCACATCGCCGATACGCCCACCCGCCAGGAACCCGGCACGGGCGAGGTGAATTTTGTTAATATCCGCCGCAAGCTGGCCGAACTCAACTATAACGGCTATGTGGGGCTGGAATTCTACCCTTCCACAAATGAGGCCGAGGCCCTGGCCCGGGTCAAAACGATTTTTCCGTGCTGAGCGGCCGTGTTTTCGGATCACCTTCGGATTTCAGGAAGCAAATCACGCGGATCTTCAGGGATGTTCACAAGACGGCTCAAACGAATTTTTCAAACCGATGGTCGAACATTAATCGTTGCATTTGATCATGCCCTGACCGAGGGGCCCGTAAAAGGGATGGAAGCCCCGGCGGGAATGCTGGAACAACTCGGCACAAACGGGATGGATGCCATCCTGACGAGCTATGGGATCGCAACCCGGTTTGCGAACGAACTGGCCAGGACCGGGCTGATCCTGCGGCTGGACGTGGGCGGCACCAAACTTGGCAGGATGGGTCCGGGCTCTCAATATTTCCCGGTGGAGGCTGCCCTGCGCCTGGGCGCGGACGCCGTCGCGGTTTCCGCTTTTCCAGGGACGGCCGAGGAAAGAGAAACATTGAAAACCCTGGCAAAGGTTGTGATGGAGGCCCATCAATGGGGACTGCCAGTGATGGCCGAAATGCAGCCTGGCGGGTTTGACGCCGGAGCGGATGTCTGTACTCCGGAAAACCTGGGTCTTTCCGCTCGGATCGCAGCGGAGCTTGGCGCGGATTGGGTCAAAATACCCTACACAGATCGATTTGAGCAGGTGGTTCAAACCTGTTATGTTCCGGTGGTGATGCTGGGGGGAGTCAAGATCAATGATCACAGGCGGCTTTTCCAGACCGTCTGGGACGCCAGGCAGGCCGGTTCGGCCGGAGTGGCCATTGGCCGCAACATTTTCCAGGCGGATGATCCACCTGCGGTTGTGAAAGCCCTGGTTGCACTCCTTCATCAAAACGCCACGGTTGATGAAGCCTGCCGTATCCATGACCAAAGGCCTGCTTCATCTGATCCCGATCGGGTTTCCGGGAGTCGCCCAGGATGAAAGAGGCGATCCTGGGTATTGATATCGGTACCTCCTCCGCCAAGGCCATTCTGTTCGACCTCGCGGGAAATGAAGTGACGAGTGCCGGGCAGTCTTATCCGCTGCTTACGCCTCAAGCCGGCTGGGTGGAACAGGACGCGGAAGAGGTATGGCGGGCCCTGGTCCGCGTGCTGCAGGATATTGTCAGGCAGGCCGGCGGATACCGGATCCTGTCCCTGGCCATTGCCGCGCAGGCCGGCTCGATCATACCGGTGGACCTGGAGGGAAACCCGGTCTACCCCATGATCACCTGGCTGGATACTCGCAGCCAGGAACTGACCCGCCGCTGGCAGGCAGACGGCACGGCTGCCACCATCCGGAAGCTGAGCGGATGGCAGCCTTTTGCCGGACTCCCTCTTCCTTCGATCAGCTGGCTGCGCCAGGAGCGGCCCGATGTGCACCAGAGGGCCAGACGTTTTCTCGGACCGGCAGATTTCCTCGTCCACCGGTTGACCGGTCGTTTCGCGACGGACCTTTCCGCGTCCTCGGAAATGCTCCTGGTGGATATCAAAACCGGACAGTGGAGCGAGGAGTTGTGCAGGATCGGCGGGGTCAACCCCGAACTGCAGTCCGAGATCGGCTGGGCCGGGCGGAGGCTGGGTGAGATCAGCCCGGAGGCATCCCGCGCGACCGGTCTGGCCGCGGGCACGCCCCTCATCGCCGGCGGGAACGATCAGCCCTGTGCCGGCCTCGGGATGGGCATGACGAGTCCGGGAAAAGTCATGTTATCGACGGGCACAGCCTGGGTCATCATGAGCGTGGTCGATGCAGACACCACCCGCGCCGTGCCCGAGTGGGTGAACCTGTATTTTCATGCGGTCCCTGAACGGCGCTTGGGCGGGCAATTGGTCGGCGGGTTCGGCGCTACCGTGGACTGGTGGCTGAATCAGGCCTTCGGGGATGCGGAGGGCCAAAACGATCCGTACCGGCACTTGAATGCGGCAGTCTCCTCCAGCCCGCCGGGCAGTCAGGGCTTGTTGTTCTTGTCGCTCAGCGGGCCATCCCAGATCACCAACGCGAAACCCGGAGGCGGTTTTGTCGGGATGGAGCTTGTCCATACCCGGGCGGATATGTGCCGCGCGATCCTGGAGGGCTGTGCCTACGAGGTGCGTTGGGCATTGGATGAATTGCGTTCCGCGGGGATTCCCGTGCAGGAACTATGGCTGGCCGGCGGCGCAAACCGCAGCCCGGTCTGGCCGCAGATCCTGGCAGATGTGTGTGGAATACCGCTGCACGTTTCCGGATACGCGGATTGGGCCGCACTGGGAGGGGCGATCCTGGCCGGTTGGGGGATCGGGGTGTATTCTTCGCTGCAGGAGGGCATCACGCATCTTCAACCCCGCCTGGAACGTCTCGAGCCCAACCCGCAGCTGACGGACCTCTATACCCGCCGCCTGGAGGCGTACCGACGCTTCTCGCGGGCGCTGAGTGCTGTCCACCGCGAACAATGAAAAGATCGCTCAGGGCATTTCCGGTTAAGGATTTCCGTGAGGATCGATAAGGAGAAAGAATGCAAGATATGCAATCCTACAGCCTGAATCAGGCCGCGGTGGGGATCATCAAGGAGGCGGTCGCCCGGGCCGATGAATATCAGATCAAGGCCTGGAAGGCGAAGTGCGGCAGCACGCTGGTCGATATGGGCTTGAACTGTCCCGGCAGTTGGAAGGCCGGCCAGGCCTTTGTCGAAGCCGGCTTTGGCGGGTTGGGAAGGGCAACCTACGGCATTTTTGAGATCGGCCATTTCAGCGTACCGTCCATCGATGTATGGGTCGATCACCCGGTTTTGGCCGTGGTTGCCTCCCAGGCCGGTTGCTGGGAGCTGGGCAGCGGAGAGCTGGCGATGATCGGCTCCGGGCCTGCCCGGGCCGTGGCGCTCGCCGACCGCTGGGCCGGGCACGGCTACCGCGATACGAAAGCCACGGAAGTGGTAGTGCAGCTGCAGACGAACCAGCTGCCCTCCGACGAGTTGTGCCTGGCGGTTGCGGAGGCCTGTCATGTCTCTCCCGAACAGGTCTATGTGGTGTTTGCGCCCACGGCCTGCCTGGTGGGTTCGATCCAGGTGGCTTCCCGCACGGTCGAGCAGGTGATGATCAAGCTGTTCCTGCGCGGTTTTGATATTCATAGTGTCAAACATGGCTTCGGCATGGCGCCCGTCGCTCCGCTTGTGAAGGATGAGGTGGAGGCGATGGGGCGCGCCAACGATGCCTTGTTCTACGGCGCAACGACGGTACTGTACGCGGATGCCCCCGATCAGGTGATCGCGCCCATTGTCGAGGGATTCTGTTTTGATGTTAATTCCGGTGAGTTTTGGGGGATGCCGTTTGTGTCGATCTTCAGACATTTCCACTGCAACTGGTTTGAGGTGCCCGACCTCGTGGATTCCCCGGCCAAATTGATCATCAACAGCCTGCAGAGCGGACATTCCTTTGTGGGCGGGCAGCTCAACCGGCAGGTGCTCTCGCGTTCCTATTTTGGAGTGGACCTGCCCTAGGGCGAAGGCAATGGGACCTGGAATTTGATCTTATGCTCATCCTGCCATCCTGGTTGATCACCTCCGCAAAAGAAAGACCCCGGTCCGAGTGGGGCGTCCGGATCAAGGGGAGTGAAATTGCGGCCGTTGCTTCGAACCGCACACTGCGCCAAAGCTATCCCGATGAAGAATGCTGGGAAGCCCCGGGCCAGGTCCTGGCACCCGGTTTCGTGGATGCGCATACTCACCTGTACGGGATCCTGGCGCATGGGATTCCATCCGCAAAAGCCCCGAGCGGCTTCATGCCGTTCCTGGAGGAATTCTGGTGGCCCCGCATCGAGAACCATCTTGATCGCGAGCTGATCTGTGCAGCCACCCACAGCAATTGCCTGTCAATGATCCGCGCCGGAATTACTTCCTTCTATGATTGCGAAGAGGCGCCCTACGCCCTGCCGGGGATCCTGGATGCCCAGGAGCGGGTGGTCCGGGAATGTGGATTGCGCGCCGTGTTATCTTTCGAGGCAACCCAGCGGGTGAGCGAGGAAAACGGGCAGCTCGGCCTCCAGGAGAATTATGATTTTATCAAGACTGCTCAGGGCAAGGGCGGCTTGATCAGCGGTTTGATGTGCTTCCATACGACCTTTACCTGCAAGGCGCAATTTATCCAGCAGGCCTACCGAATGGCCGAAGAGCTGGGCGCGATCGTGCACTCGCATTGCTCCGAGGGCACCTACGAAGTGGACTTTGCGCAGGAGAGATTTCATAAACGACCCATTGAGTATTACGATGAACTGGGCGTCCTGGGCGAGCGCAGTCTGCTTTCGCAGTGCGTTCAGATCAGCCCGGCGGAGATCGCGCTTCTGGCGGGGCGCAGGGCACGCATGGCCCATATGCCGCTCTCGAACTGCGAAGTGGGCGGCGGGATCGCTCCCGTCCCCGCCCTGTTGGAGGCAGGCGTCACGGCCGGATTGGGATCGGACGGTTACATCACCGACTTCTTCGAGGTGATGCGCGGGGCTTTCCTGATCCACAAAGCCCGCCAGCAGGACCCGCGGGTGATGCCCGCCTGGATGGTGTGGTACCTGGCCACCGAGGGTGGGGCGAGGGTGCTCGGCCTCGAAAAAGTGGGCCGGCTTGAACGGGGCTGGCAGGCAGACTGGCAATTGTTCCGCCCCAGCTTGCCGACGCCGCTCAAAGAACATAACTTGTACGAGCAATGCCTGTTGTACTGTCATCAAACCGACGTGACGGGAACGGCAGTGGCTGGAAGGGTCCTGATGCGGGATGGATCGGTACCTGGGATGGACCAGCCATCCATCCAGCGCCGCACTCATGAAGCTGCGGAGAAACTATGGCAAATGACTTAAGACGCCCTCGGCCCGCCCAGGACATGGAACCTGAACAGCAAGGACAAGCCTGATGAAGATCAAATTCACCTTAAATGGAAGACCGACCCAGGTGGACGCCCCACCCAGCATGAGCCTGCTGACCCTGCTGCGCGAGCAGCTGGGACTGACAGGGACGAAGTGCGGCTGTGACACCGGCGATTGTGGAGTCTGCTCGGTCCTGTTCGACGGGGAGCTGGCGTATTCCTGCCTGCTTGCTGTGTCCGGGCTGGAAGGGCATGAGGTCACCACGATCGAAGGAATAGCCGGCCCGGATGGAAGCCTGAGCGATTTGCAGGAATCCTTCCTTCACAACGGCGCCGTCCAATGCGGATACTGCATCCCATCGATGATCCTGGCCGGGGAGGCATTGCTGCGCAGGGTGCCGGATCCCAGCCGAGATGAGATCCGGGCCGCGATCTCGCACGTTTTGTGCCGCTGCACGGGTTATCAGCAGATTATTGATTCCGTTCAGGAAGCCGCGCGCCGGAAACGGAAGGATATGGAGAGTGCCTTATGACAGAGCTCAAGTATGTTGGCAGGCGTTCCCGGCCCGAAGACGGGCTGGAAAAGGTGACCGGTAAGGCACGCTATGTCGGAGATTATTATCTTCCGGGAATGTTGTATGCCCGGGTCCTGCGCAGCCCCCTCCCGCACGCTCGGATCGTTAAATTGGATGCCGGCCCGGCGCTGCAGGTGCCGGGTGTGTTGGCGGTGATCACCGCCGCGGACTTTGTCAACCACAGCAATCTGGGCTGGCCCCTCAAGGATGCCTATGCCCTGGCCTGGCAGAAGGTGCGCCATGTCGGCGATCCCGTGGCCGCGGTAGCCGCCGAAAGCGAGAAAAGCGCGCGGGCAGGCCTCCAGGCGATCCTGGTCGAGTATGAGGCGCTGCCGGTCGTCGGCGATATCCATCACGCGCTGGACCCGGATGCGCCGATCATCCCGGATACCAAGGAGCCAGGCACCGGAAACCTGACCAATACCCATCTGGTCCGTTTCGGCGATCCGGATCCGATCCTGGAAAATAGCGAGGTGGTGTTGGAGGAGACCTACTTTTTCAAACATCAGGAACATGCCTATCTGGAGACGGAGGGCGCTCTGGCTATTCCCGAACCGGATGGCGGGCTGACCGTTTACGCGAACGATCAATCGCCTTTTATCAACCGCGATAATCTGGTGATGCTTTTGGGCCTGCCCACGGAGAAGGTGCGCGTCATCCAGGCTTACGTCGGAGGTTCCTTTGGCGGGAAGGACGACATCGGCTATCAAACCTCCGCGCAGGCCGGCGCGCTGGCCCTCAAAGCGGGGCGTCCGGTGCGTCTGGTCTTGACACGCACCGAATCTTTTCTGGCATCCTACCGGCGCGAGGCCATGGAGGTGAAGATCAAACTCGGTGCGTCGAAGGATGGCGAGCTCACGGCAGCCAGGGTGAACCTGCTGGCAGACAGCGGGGGATATGCCTCCATGACGCCGCTGTCCAGTTGGCGCGCCTCGGTGCATGCCGCCGGGGCCTATCGCTATCGGGCTGTCCATGTGGACACAAAATCCGTTTACACCAATAATGGGTATTCAGGGGCCATGCGCGGTTTTGGCAACACGCAGGGCATCGGCGGCATCGAGCAGGCCGTGGATGAGCTGGCCTTCCGCTTGAACATGGATCCGCTCGATTTCCGCCTGAAGAACTGCCTGACCACCGGCGACATCGCCATGACCGGCAATCCCGTCAATCAATCGGTTCATCTGGCAGAATGTCTGCGGCTGGTGCGGCAAAGGTCCGATTGGGATCGCAAGCGCGCCCAATACGCCTCCGGCCAGAAGGGCCGCATGCGGCGGGGCATCGGCGTCGCCTGTTACTTCCATGGCAGCAGCCTGGGCGGGGAGGGGGCGGATTACGCCACGACCACGCTCAAGATCGAAGAGGATGATTCGATCACCCTGACCTCCGGACTCACCGATTATGGTCAGGGAAGCCGGACCGTCTTCATGTTGATCGCGGCCGAAGAGTTGGGCGTGGATGTGGAACGCATCCGAATCATGCGGCCGGATACTCAAACCGGCATCGAGTCCGGGCCCACGGTCGCCTCCCGTTCGACGATGATCGGCGGGAATGCCACCCGCGTCGCCGCGCAGCGTCTCAACCAGGTTCTCTATTGGGCGGCCGCCAGAACGCTCAAGTGCCAGCCCAATCAGATCACGCGTCACGGGGAACTCTTCTATGCCCCCGACGAGGAATCACTGACCTTCACGGAAGTGACCAGCCTGGCACGCCAGATGGGGCTTTCGCTGTACGTTCAGGGAAAATGGCAGATGCCGATCTTTACCTGGGATTTTGAGCGGGGGACGGGCGTGCCCTATCACTGCTACACGTTTGGCGCACAGGTGGCCGAGGTCGAGGTGAATTTGGAAAGCGGGACGACCAAAGTGCTGGGGGTCTGGGCCGCCCACGATGGAGGCCGGATCGTTTTTCCCGGGGGGGCGTTCGGGCAGATGTACGGCGGCGTTGCCATGGGGATCGGGTATGCGCTCACCGAACATATCAGCTATCACGAGGGCTATCCCCAGGCGCTGAACCTGCATGATTATCATATCCCGCGTGCGACGGACATCCCTCCGATCGACGGTAATTTCATCCAATACGATTATGAGGATGGACCTTTCGGCGCCTTGAACCTTGCGGAACCGATGATGATCTCCACTGCTCCGGCGATCGCCAATGCGGTCTTCCAGGCCACCGGCAAGCGCTGGCGGACGTTCCCTTTGACGGCGCAAGTCATTCTCTCCGGCAGGGATGATCCGGCGCGGGATACCGCCGCGGCTTGCCGGAAGGGTTTGGGGCTCCTTGCGTGAGCGGCGTTCAGGCTGGCGGTCCTGCTGGATGAGAACAGGCCGCGGCCTGACAGCATTTTTGGCACAAATCATCGGTGGAGCATAAATGTCGCAGCGAATGGCCCTGTATATGCAGGATAAACACCCCATCCCATATGAGCTGGAGGTGGCGGCCTATGCTGAAGAACGCGGTTTCAGCGAAATATGGCAGGCCGATACTCGTCTGGCGCGGGACTGCATCGTGATGATGAGCGCGTTCCTGGCGCGCACCAGGCGCATCCGCCTGGGCTCGGCCGTCCTGCCGATCTGGACCCGCAATCCGGCAGTGATCGCCGCGACCTGGAGTACGATGTGGGAGCTGGCGGGCAAGGTTCAGGGAAAAGGCCGGGTCATGCTGGGGATCGGTGCCTGGTGGGAGCCGATCGCCGGAAGGGTGGGCGTCAGCCGCCTCAAGCCGCTGAAGGCCATGCGTGAACATATTGAAGCCATCCGGCAGTTATTTACGATGCAGGAAGTGACCTATCAGGGGGAGTTTGTTCACCTGGATCGCATCCGCCTGGATGTGGCCTTCGGCGATGCCGGCCCGCGCGATATCCCGCTTTACATCGGGGCGACCGGCGATCAGATGCTGGAGATGGCCGGAGAAATCTGCGACGGGGTCGTCTTGAACTATGTGGTCTCGGTGGATTACATCCGCAGGGCGATCGGCCTGGTGGAAAAGGGCGCCCAAAAGGCAGGCAAAACCCTGGCGGATGTTGACCGTCCCGAACTGCTGGTCTGTTGTCTTTCGGACAAGGATCCCAAGGCGGCCATGGCCGAAGGGAAAAAGCTGGTCTCCTATTACCTGGCAACCGAGCCGCACATCATGAAAGCCTCCGGCGTGAGCGATGAACTGTTGGAACAGGTTCATTCCAGGATGAGCTGGCCGGCCACGGAGGAAGACTATATCCGCACCAGCCAGGTGATCCCCGATGAAGTCGTCCGGAACGTGATGGCCGTCGGGACAACCGAGGAATGCCGGGCCAAGGTCCGGGAATATATGGAGGCAGGCGTAACCTGTCCCATCCTGTATCCGATGATGGATGACATCAAACCTGTGATCGATGCTTTCGCGGATTGGCCCTGATCTTTGGGTTCGGTCAATGGTGTGACCTGGGTCATGGACCCGCAAAATAAACAAGGAGAATAAAATGCAATCCACGCTGTTCGGCAAGAATTTCATCACCACCCAGGACTGGTCCAACGATGAGATCGAGTCTTTACTGGATGTGGCGGGGGATCTGAAACGCCGCTTTTCGATGGGCGAAATTCATGATCACATCCTGCGGAGCAAGACCCTGTTCATGCTCTTCTTTGAGGAGTCCACGCGGACGCGCAATTCCTTCGAGGCGGGGATCACCCAATTGGGCGGGCACGCCCATTACCTGACGCCTTCCGGCACCCAGGTCGGGCACGGCGAGAACGCCAAGGATACCGGCACCGTGCTCGGACGTTATGGGCACGGCATTGCCATCCGCGACTGCCGCACCGATATTGGGCAGGCATATCAATATGATATGGCCAAGTACGCCGGGATCCCGATCATCTCCATGCAGGACGATGTGGATCATCCCTGTCAGGCCATGGCTGACCTGATGACGATCCGCGAAAAGTTCGGCAACAACCTGCGTGGAAAGAAGTTCGTGATCTCCTGGACGTATGCCCCCAAGTATGTGCGTCCACTTTCTGTCCCGCAGTCGCTGATCATGCTCATGACGCGTTTTGAGATGGATGTCACCCTGGCGCACCCGAAGGGCTTTGAAATGATGCCCAAATGCCTGGAGGCCGCCAAGCGGCACGCGGCAGAGAACGATACCAAGTTCGAGGTGGTGGACGACATGGATGAAGCGTTCCAGGGCGCGGATGTCTGCTATGCCAAATCGTGGGGCCCGATCACGGCCACGGAAGAGCCGAAGGCAGTCCAGGCCATGTGCGATCAGCACAAGGATTGGATCTGTGATGAGCGACGGATGGGCCTGGCCAGCAGGAAATCCATCTATATGCACTGCATGCCCATTGACCGGGGTTACGAAGCCACCGACGCGGTCGTGGACGGCCCCCATTCCGTCATCTATGATGAGGCGGAAAATCGGCTGCATGTCCAAAAAGCGATCATGGCCCTTACCATGGGCGGGAGAATCTAGATGGACAAACAGCGCCTGACAGCCTTCGCGCAGGAGCTCATCCGTGAGCGAAGCATGAGCGGCGAAGAGCAAAAAGTGGTCGCCAGGGTCGTGGCGGAAATGCGGGCCCTGGCTTTCGACCAGGTCTGGGTGGATGAATACGGAAGCGCGGTGGGTGTGATCGAAGGGAAAAGGCCCGGCAAAACCCTGCTGATGGACGGCCACTGCGATATCGTGGATGCCAGGGCGGAGGACTGGAA
This sequence comes from Anaerolineales bacterium, assembly GCA_035515435.1. Classification (GTDB taxonomy): domain Bacteria; phylum Chloroflexota; class Anaerolineae; order Anaerolineales; family Villigracilaceae; genus Fen-1038. The sequence goes on along the minus strand of DATJBI010000205.1, from coordinate 3,046 downwards.
ACACCCTCCGTTCGCGGCCGTCATCGAGGACGGTTATCTCTACGGGCGCGGCGTCGCGGACATGAAGGGACCCCTGGCTGCCATGATCCACGCCGCAGCCAGCGTGGACCGCGGCACCCTGGCTGGAAAAGTGATCGTCAGCGCCGGCGTCTTGGAGGAAGTGATGGAAGGCGTGGCGCTCCAGCAGGTGATGAACGCGGTCAAACCCGATGCGGTCCTGATCGGCGAATCCACCAATTTCGCCCTCAACCGCGCTGGACGGGGCCGCGCCGAGATCGTGGTCGAGACCATTGGCAAGTCGGCGCATTCCTCTTCTCCGCAGGCAGGCTTGTGCGCGGTCCATGAAATGATCCGTTTGATGGAGGCTCTAGAGGCGATCCCGATGGCTTCCCATCCGGCGATGGGCAGGGCCCAGATCTGTCTGACGGACATCATCTCCGAACCCTTCCCCGGGCATTCGGTGGTGCCCAACCGCTGCCGGGTTTCCTATGACCGCCGCCTGATACCCGGCGAGACGCCCGAAAGCGTCCTGGCCGAGATCCGGGCTCTCCCAGAGTTGAACAATATCCACTACAGCCTGAGCGTATTGGATGGCGAAGAGAGAACCTACACCGGCAAAACCCTCAAAGGATTGAAGTTCTTTCCGGCCTGGGTCTTTGAGGAGGATCACCCCCTGGTCAGAGCAGCACGGAAGGGGCTTCGTTCCAGCGGAATCGAGCCGAAGCTTGGCTCCTTCGGGTTCTGCACGAACGCCGCCTACAGCGCGGGCGTGGCGGGGATCCCAACCATCGGCTTTGGTCCGGGAACGGAACCGGATGCACATACTGTCAATGAAAGAATGAAGGTAGCTGATCTTGCCAGGGCTGCGGAGGGCTATCTGGGAATGATACAGGCAATTTTGTCCGAATGAAAGCCGCTGCCGGTCAACCTGATGATGTGCGGATCGTCCAGATCATAATGGCCGGATCAAAGCATATCTATCTTGATGCAGGGACTGCCTCCAGGGTGGCAGACGCCCGCAGGCCTCCCCATCCGATCGGTGAGACGCCAAAGATCGGGCAGTTGAGCTGCTCCGGCTTGCACGCTCCTGGTCATGCCCGTCACCTTGGCAGAAGAAGGACGGGCAGGGGCGGGAAGCCGGTGAAAGCAGTCCCGATGCACTCCCCAGGCGGCAAAGGAACAGGTCGGCCCGGCCTCGGGATGGCCCCAAAAATCATTTCTGGAAATTCAACTTTCAGAGCCGGAGGAATATGACCGGGGTCGTCGTGGTCGGATCGGTCAATATCGATCTCGTGGTGCGCCTGCCCCGCCTGCCACGGCCGGGCGAGACGGTCATCGGGGGGGTTCACAGTGTGAACCATGGAGGCAAGGGAGCCAACCAGGCCGTGGCAGTTGCGCGGCTGGGCGGCGATGTGGTCCTGGTGGCGGCGGTGGGCAGGGACGAATTCGGGGCTCAGGCCGTCACGGAACTGGTCCGTGAGGGGGTTCGGCTGTCCGTGGTCAGGAAAGAACTGCCGACAGGCGTGGCCCAGATCATGGTGGGCGCCGATGGGGAGAACATGATCGCAGTGGCATCGGGCGCAAATCAGAGCCTGGAGCCCGAGGATATTCAATCCGCCCTTGTGCCCTATCTAACGGAGGGGGCGGTCGTCCTGGCCAGCCTTGAGGTGCCCCATCAGGCTGTTTTGGCTGCCGCGCGGCTGGCTCGTGACCGGAAATGCACTTTCATCTTGAATCCGGCTCCCGCGCAGCCGCTCTCGCCGGAGCTGCTTCGCTGCTGCAATATCCTTACGCCCAACGAGCACGAAATGGCGGGCCTCGGCTTTGACCAGATCGCCGATGTTTTTCAATATGGCCTGGAGGCGGTCGTGGTCACCCGGGGCGCTCAGGGAGCGGATCTGCTCGGGCCGAGGGGCTTCAGCCTTCATTATGATGCCTTCCCCATCCAGGTGATCGATACCACCGGGGCCGGGGATGCCTTCAACGCAACCCTGGCCTGGGCTATTTCAAATGGTCAGCAGACCACGGATGCGCTGCGCCTGGCGATGGGGGGCGGCGCACTGGCAACCCGGGCCCTGGGTGCGCGCGCCGGGATGGCGTCACAAGCCGAATTGCTTGGTTTTATTGAGGGTTTTGGGGCGGTCCCGGGCCGGGCGTAGGACCCATCGAACCGCTCGCGCCAGGTGACGATCAAGTTTTCGCATTTTTCAGGTCTTGTCGAAATTGCGGCATGGGACCCTGCCCTTAGGCGGGCACAGCGGCGACCACCTCAAATGGCCAGGCCGCCCTGCCGGAATGTCTCAAGAAAAGGAGTGCCTGATGAAAGTAAAGCTGCTGCTCGATACCGATATTGGTTCCGATATTGATGATGCCGTAGCGCTTGCCTACCTGCTGGCCCAGCCGGAGTGCGACCTTCTTGGAATAACCACGGTGAGCGGCGAGGCCGGGAAGCGGGCCCAGATTGCCAGCGCAATATGCAAAGCGGCGGGAAGGGACATCCCCATCTTCCCGGGCCGCGAAACGCCTCTGCTGACCGCTCAGAGGCAGGGGCTGGCACCCCAGTCGGCCGCCCTGGCGCGCTGGCCGCATGCAGACCATTTCCCGCGCGGGCAGGCCATCCCTTTTCTGGACCAGGCGATCCGGAGCCATCCGGGGGAGGTCGTCCTGCTGACCATTGGGCCGCTGACAAATATCGCTGCATTGTTTGCGTCGGATGAAGAGATCCCGGGCCTCTTGAAGGGGATCGTATCGATGTGCGGCGCCTTCAGCAATCGAACGCCCGGCGTGGAGCTTACGGAATGGAATGCCATGCTTGACCCGCATGCGACCGCGATCGTATATCACAGCCAGGTCAAGTTCCACAGATCCGTCGGTACGGACATTACCAGGCGGGTACACATGGGTGTGGGAGAGGTCCGGCAGCGTTTCCAGGGACCGCGTCTGAAACCGGTTCTGGACTTTGCAGAGATCTGGTTCCAGGAACGGGATTCGATCATTTTCAACGATCCGCTCGCCGCGGCGATCATCTTTGATGAGAAGATCTGCA
>DATJBI010000204.1:0-6011 GCA_035515435.1 Anaerolineales bacterium | reverse complement strand
GTATTTGTGAACCTGCCGGCCATGAACGATATTGGTGGATGGCTCTCCAAATTATTGGGCCTCTTGATCACCGCTGCGGCGGGCGCCCAAGGCTCCCCGTTCTGGTTCGATCTATTGAAGAAATTGGTCAACCTGCGCGGGTCGGGCACAACGCCGGCCGCAGCGCCTGCACCTGCTCCGGCCGCGCCAGCGCCGGTTCCTGCTCCTGCGCCAGCCCCAAGCCCCAGCGGGCCCGTGGGATAATCATCCGCCGATTCTCAGCAGAAGGGCGCGGCGCCGCGCCCTTTTTGATTCTTCCCGGCCAGCGCTCCGCGGGCTCAAATTCAACGCGTACTCTTGATCCACGCTCAATCTCTGCCAACATGCTGCGCGGCAGCGCACGCGACGCCCCCCTCGCAGGCTGTCCCTCATTGTCCATAATCCTGCACATAACGCCGGTGAAGTCTGGCAACATTCGCCGGAGAGATCTCATCCGGCTGACCCATTTGCAAGGCAATCCAAACCGTGCGGGCGATATCTTCAGCCGTCACCGCGGCTTTGACCGCGGCCCGCGCCGACGGGCCAAGTGTGAACACGCCGTGGTTCTTAAGGAGGATTGCCGGGGAATCCCCGATGGAATCGATCACGACCCGTCCGATCTCCTCCCCACCGATCAACGCAAAGCCGCCGCACGGGATCGGACCACCGAACTCATCCGCCATGGCTGTCAAATACACCGGGATCGGCCGGCCCAGGGCTGCAAACGCCGTCGCATAGGGCGAATGAGTGTGGACTATGCCGTTGACATCGCTGCGATGGCGGTAAATATAGAGATGGCTGGAAGTATCCGAGGAGGGTTTCAGATCCCCCTCGAGGCGCCTGCCGTCCGGGTCAAGAACGACCATGTCCTCGGGGCGCAGGGCTTCATAGGGGACCCCGGACGGTTTGATCACGACATTGCCCGTCGCCTCGTCGCGGGCGCTGACGTTGCCGCTGGTCCACGTCACCAGATTGTTCTTCGGCAATTCGAGGTGCAGCCGGTAAAGTTGTTCACGCAGGTCTTCAAGCATAAGAACCTCTCCTAGTGATTGCGGACATTGGCCTTGATGTGCTTAAGGCGCTTCATCACATCGTTCGCCCCGCGGCCAAAGTAATCGTGCAGGGCCAGGTATTCGGCATAGAGCTCGTCGTACACCTTTTGAGCCGCCCTGTTCGGGCTGAAGGTCTCTTTCTTGAGGTGCGCCATGGTCTGCGCGGCGTCGAAGATCGAGGCGTAGCCGCCCGCGGCTTTTCCGGCGGCCACGGCACCGAACATCGCCGAGCCCAGCGCCGGCGTTTGTTTGGAGGCCGTCGCCTTAAGCTCCAGGCCGGTCACGTCCGCATAGATCTGCATCAGCAGTTTGTTCTTCTCGGGCAGTCCCCCGCAGGCGACAAATTCGTTGACCGGCACGCCATGATCCCGGAAGGCCTCGATGATGGTGCGCGTGCCGAAGGCGGTCGCCTCGATGAGCGCGCGATAAATCTCGGGCGCCCTGGTCGCCAGGGTGGCTCCCAGCAGCACCCCGGTCAAATCCACATCGACCAGCACCGAGCGATTGCCGTTCCACCAATCCAGCGCCAGGAGACCCGATTCCCCCGGCTTGAGTTTTGTGGCTTCCGCCTCCAGCAGCCGGTGCAGGTCCACCTTCCGTTTCCTGGCCGCGGCATGATACTCCGGCGGCACCGCATGATCCACGAACCACGCAAAGATATCGCCGACCCCGGATTGGCCCGCCTCAAAACCAAACAATCCAGGAATGATCCCGTCCTCCACGTATCCGCAGATCCCGGGAACAAGCTGCTCCCGATCGCCCAACACCATATGACAGATGCTGGTGCCCATGATCGCCACCATGCGTCCCCCCTCCGTGACACTGGCCGCGGGGACCGAGACGTGGGCATCCACATTGGCAATCGCGACCGCGGTGCCCGGTCGCAGCCCCGTCCACTTGGCCCATTGTGCACTGAGGCCCCCGGCACGCTGGCCGATCGGAGCGATCGACCGCGACATCTTCTGATCCACGACGTGCTCCAGCCGCGGGTCGAGCGCCGCGAAGTAGGCCTCGCGCGGGAAGCCTTCGCGCTTGGACCACATTGCTTTGTAGCCCGCCGTGCATGAGTTGCGTGTTTCCACTCCGGTCAGCTGCCAGACGACCCAATCGGCTGCCTCGATCAAACGATCTGCAGCGGAATAGATCTCAGGGGCCTCGTCGAGAATCTGCAAAGCCTTGGCGAAGAACCACTCGGAGGAAATCTTCCCGCCGTAACGCTCGAGCCAGGTCTCTCCCAGCTGACGGGCCGTGGCATTGATCTTGTCCGCCTCGGGCTGGGCGGCATGGTGCTTCCAGAGCTTGATCCAGGCATGGGGGTTTCGCCGGTACTCAGGCAAAAGGCACAACGGCGTTCCGTCCGCGAGCGTCGGAAGCATGGTACAGGCAGTGAAGTCAATCCCCAGGCCGATCACATCCGCCGGATCAACACCCGACGCGCGTAGAACGGCCGGAATGGACCGTTTGAAGGTGCGCAGGTAGTCTTCCGGATCCTGCAGCGCCCAGTCCGGACCCAGCCGCACCGCTTTCCCCTTCACGGGCAATGCTTCATCGATCACGCCGTGAGAATATTTGTAGACCGAGCTGGCCAGTTCCTTGCCGCTCGCGACCTCCACCAGCAGGGCCCGGCCCGACTCGGTCCCAAAATCCACTCCGATCGTGTATTTATGTTGGCTCATCGGATCCTCCTATCCGGGTAGAACAATCACTTTCAATCCCTCGCGCCGCTGTGCAACGCCGAAGGCCTCGGCGATGCGTGCCAGCGGAAACCGATGCGTTACGAGCGAGCGGACATCCACCCGGCCGCTTTCGACGAGGTGGATCGCGCGCGGATATGTGTTCTTCATTCGCCGCGACAGTTTGATCGTCAGGCCCTTGCGGCGGGCGACCGATGCGGTAAAGGCGGTGCGGTCATCCCCCGGGATGCCCACCAGGATGACACGCCCGCCCGGCTTGGCGGCCGTGATCGCATCCTCCACCGCCGTGTTCTCGCCTGCACACTCAAAGGCCACATCCACCGGGACATCGGTCGTCCAGGCCCTGGCGCCAAGGCGCGCCGCGGCTTCGAGGCGATGGTTCAGCGGCTCGGAAACGTACGTCTCGGTCGCCCCGGCCAGGGCGGCCAACTGCAGAACCAACAATCCGATCGGTCCGCAGCCGAAGACACCCGCCGTCATGCCGGGCCGAATCTTGGCCAGATCGACCGCATGCAGCGCCACGCCCAGCGGTTCGAGCATGGCACCGTCCACTTCGTTCAGGGCATCTGGCAGAGGAACGAGACGCCGCGTCGGCCAGGCGAGGGCTTCACGCAGCGCTCCGTCGTCCGCCCCATGCCCCGCGAAATGGATGTGCAGACATAAATTTGGGTTTCCCGCCAGGCAGGGCTCGCAGTTTCCGCAGGGAAGCGCCGGATCGACCGCAACGCGCTGGCCCTGGTCGGTCACGCCGGCAAACTCGTGCCCAAGCACGAGGGGGCCGGACAACTCCGTGTCTCCAATGCCGGCTTCCGAGAACCAATGCAGGTCCGAGCCGCACAGGCCAACCGCCCTCACTCGCACCAGAGTTTCATCGGCCCGCGGTACGGGGATCGGCTCCTCGTGCAGACGGATGTCCCCGGTGGAATGCAAACGGGCAACGATCAAGTGATCTCCAAGACCGCGGGCCGTTCCAGAGCCCGGCCGTTCCACTGCACTTTCACCATCGGCCATCCGGAAATGGACGTGAGCACCTCGTTCCCGTCCGCCCCTACCAGAACCGTATCTTCGGATTTGACGCCGGTAATGGAGGGGTTCCAGGCAAACGCCTGGCCAACGGATACGACATCCTGCGTGGAGGGCGTGACCAGGAACTCACGCGGCTCGTATCCGGCCGGGCCGCCCTGATGATGGCGCTGCCATTCGTCCGCGAAGCCCTGCTCCCGATAAGCCTGGGTCACTTGATCGAAGATATCGCACAGCCTGCCTCCCGGGCGCGTGGCGTTGATGAAGAGCGCATCGATCGCAGCCACGGCTTCGGCTTTGCGGCGCAGTTCGTCCGGTAGACGACCGAAGTGGACGAGGCGCGTCAGCGAGCAGACCAGACCCCACTTGCGGCCGCACACGATCAGCATGCCGTATCGATCCAGCTTTTGATCCGTGGGCAGCGGATGTCGGAAACGAAAAATGCGCTCATCCGTCGCGATCAGGTTGACGATCGGTTCGACACCGCGGCTTTGCAGGGCCTCGCCCAGCAGTCCGGCAATCTGATACTCGGTCATCCCCGGGCGCACCGCGCGGATCGCCTGATCCATCCCATCCGCGCATAGCCGGCTCAGCCGTCTGAAGCGCTCGCCCTCTTCCGGACACAGGGCGGCCCGCAGGCGGGGAAACTCGGCAGAGAGGTCGGCGGCCCCCAACTGCGGATGGTCGGCGCCCAGGATCAATGAGCGCGTTAACTGGGCAACAGCCTGATTTGTCTCATACCAGGGGGCGGTCTGAAACTGCCAGCCCTGATCCTCCAGATGCTCTTCCTGCCGCAGGCGCGTCGCTTCGATATTGTCTGCGATCACGTAGCGCCCGGAGGGCGTGATCAACAGCGAGGAGGCGCCGTTTGTCACGGCAGTATTCACGTAGGAGGCCGCGCCACAAGTCGCCCAGGCAAAACTCCCCACCTGACCCAACAGCAGGGCGTTGATCTTGTGGCGTTGCATCAGATCCTGCAGCTTCTTGATTTTCAACTCAAATTCCGTCATCGCGACTTCCCATTTCTCCGCAACATGCTCCTGCCCGGCCGCCCGTCCCGGCCGACGGGGTGGCGGCGAACTACCGACCCGGGGCTTCCAGGTGATAGTACAGATCGTTCCAGCGCAACTCCTTCTTGAATTCCGGCAGCCTGGTTTCATTGCCGATCAGCAGAAATTCCATTGCGGCCATCTCGGCGAAATCCTCCAAATGCTGTCTGGTCACCGCCTGGCTGAAGCCCGTATGATGTGCCCCGCCCGCCAGGATCCAGGCGGCGGCGGCCTGCTTGAGGTCCGGCCGCGGCACCCAGACTGCCCGGGCGACCGGGAGCTTGGTCAGCGAGGCGTCCGGCGGCACCACATCCACCTCATTGACGATCATGCGGAAGCGATCGCCGAGATCGATCAGCGAGGCATTGAGGGCCGGGCCGGGAGGCACGTTGAATACCAATCGAGGCGGATCTGCCTTTCCGCCGATCGATAGAGGGTGGATTTCCAGGGACGGCTTTTTCTCGGCAATGGATTCACAAACTTCCAGCATATGAGCACCGAGCACTTTGGGTTTCGACGGGCTGAAATCATACGTATAGTCCTCCATGAAGGAGGTACCGCCCTGCAGACCGCTGCCCATGACTTTCATGGAACGGACCAGGGCCGCGGTCTTCCAATCGCCCTCGGCTCCGAACCCATATCCCTCCGCCATCAGGCGCTGCACGGCCAGGCCCGGCAACTGGCTCAGACCGTACAGATCTTCAAAGGTGGTCGTAAAAGCCTTGAAATTGCCTTCTTCCAAGAAAGCCCGCAGGGCGATCTCGATCCGGGCGGCTTCGCGCAAGGCCTCTCTTTGAGAACCGTTCCGGCGCAGCGAATCGACCAGGACATATTGATCCTCGTATTGGGCCACGAGCCCCTCGATCGAGGCGTCGGGGACGTCGCGCACATATTGGACGAGCTCCCCCAGGCCGTAACCGTTGACCGAGTAGCCAAAGCGGATCTGCGCCTCCACCTTGTCCCCCTCCGTCACGGCCACCTCCCGCATATTGTCGCCGAAACGGGCAATCTTTGCGCCCTGCAGGTCATGCCAGGCACAGGCCGCCCTCATCCAAACGGCCAGGCTTTGCAATACTTCCGGATCCTGCCAGAAACCAACGATCACCTTCCGGTTCAGGCGCATCCGGCTGCCAATGAAGCCGAACTCACGGTCACCATGCGCAGATTGATTGAGG
>DATJBI010000203.1:0-4796 GCA_035515435.1 Anaerolineales bacterium | reverse complement strand
GGTCCAGCGCCTGGAAGAAGCGGGCATTGCCGCGGTCGTGATGTATTCCCTGTTCGAGGAGCAGATCATCCACGAAAGCCTGGAACTCGATCACTACCTCGCACGCGGCACAGAATCGTTCGCGGAGGCGGTCACGTATCTTCCCGATATTGGCACATACAGCCTATTGCCCGACCGCTATGTGGCGAACGTGGAAAAGTTGAAAAAGTCCGTCCACATTCCCGTGATCGGAAGCCTGAATGGGGTCTCGAAGGGCGGCTGGACGCGCTATGCGCGCCTCATTCAAGACGCCGGGGCGGACGCGCTGGAATTGAACTTATATTACATCCCCACCGATCCCAGCCTCCCGGCGCAGGAACTTGAAGACATGCAGGTGAACCTGGTGGCCGACATCCGATCGTCGATCAAGATCCCGCTGGCGGTAAAGTTGAGCCCGTTCTATACGTCACTCCCCCACTTTGTAAAACGCCTCGAAAAAGCGGGGGCGGACGGGCTGGTGCTCTTCAACCGCTTCTATCAGCCCGATTTTGACATCGAAGAACTGAATATCTCCCACACCCTGGAGCTGAGCTCCGCCTCGGAGCTGAGGCTGCCGCTGCGCTGGATCGCCCTGTTGCACGGTCAGATCGGAGTCGATCTTGCGTTAACCAGCGGGGTGCACTCTGCCGCGGATGTCCTCAAGGCCATGATGGCCGGCGCGAAGGTCTCCATGATGGCTTCCGAGCTGCTGCGCGGCGGCGCCGATTCTGTGTCCAACATCCTTGCGGAATTAAGGACCTGGCTGGAGGGACACGAATACACTTCCATTCAGCAGATGCAAGGCAGCATGAGCCAGGAATCCGTCGCCGAGCCCTCCGCCTTCGAGCGCGCGAATTATATGAAAGTGCTGAGTTCGTTCAGGGATCTGCCTTAAACCGCCCAGGCGGCGACAAACAAAAAAGTCCTTGTCAAAGGGAAGGACTTTTTTGATGATTTCAGGGCGGGATGGCTATTCCTCAACCGGGGCGGGTGCGTTTTTGCGCTGGCGGAATGTGATGCGGCCGCGCGTCAGATCGTACGGGGACATTTCCACCGCCACGTGATCTCCCAGTAGGATGCGGATGTAATATTTGCGCATCTTGCCGGAAAGATACGCCAGCACCTCGTGGCCGTTCTCGAGCCGCACGCGGAACTGCGTTCCAGGCAGGGCCTCGACCACCACTCCCTCGGCCTTGATCTTATCGTCTTCTTTCGCCATACACGCCTCCAGTGAACTTATTCAATGTCCTTGGTAAAGGAGCGCCGCTTGATACGGCGGGCGGCCTTCTTCTTTTCCATGCGGCGCTGCTCGCTTTTGGAAACATACCAGCGCTTGCGGCGCACCGTGCTCAACACGCCGCTCTTGACAACCTTCTTGCGAAAACGCTTCAACAACGAGTCCTGCGACTCGCCGCTGCGCAAAACAACCAATGCCATATTTGATTCACCTCCTTTTACAAGTAAGATGGGCCAAGCAAAAACCCTCAGCCATGCGCAGACTCGGCTGAGGGTCGTGTTTAAACCGAAACGAATCATCTGACCTTACGATCAATAAGCGCTTCACACTCCTCGAGTTTTCAATCTTTGAGAGAAGAGATCCCTCAACCGAACCAGCGGACAAGATTATACTATAGAGCCCGTTTCAGCGAAAGAGGCAAAGAATCGTCTCAGCGGCACGGCCCGCCGCCACGATTTTGATATTGACCGGGCGAGTAACATCCCTTACAATCCGCCCTCGTAAAATAATCCACAGACTCAAGGGCAACATGGCAAAATACCGCATTACCTATTGGAGACATATTCCCACCTCTTTCATCGTCGAAGGGCAGGGGCGCACGATCAAAAAGCAACTTTCGCAAAAGATCCAGAATGCGATTGACGCCTATGCGATGGCAGGCGGTCTGACAGCTACAGAAGAGTACGCAAAACAATATAAGCGCGGAGATTGGATTGAGCGCCAGGGCACCGCGGAAGAGGTCGCCGAGGCCCTGCTGGCGGAACTAGAAGCGGAGTTCGCCAAAATAGAGATTCCGAAACGGATCGGCAGTACGGTTCGATGACCGGCAAACATACCGTCATCCTGCAACCCTCCGGCCGCCGCGGACAGGTGGAAGAAGGCAAGTCCGTGCGCGAGGCCGCCCGCGAATTGGGCGTGGAGATCGAATCCATTTGCGCGGAAAATGCCACCTGCGGCAAGTGTCTGGTCCTTGTGGAAGAGGGCCGATTCGAGAGATACGGCATCCAATCCCAGCGCGAAAACCTGTCCGCCGTCGGCGCGGCGGAGAAAGCCTATTTTGAGCGCCGCCCGAACCTGCTCAAGAGCAAAGGCTGGGAGGTCGGGCGAGTGCGGCTTTCCTGTCAATGCAAAGTGCTGGGCGACGTGCTCATCAATGTTCCGGAAGAAAGCCGCGGCAACAAGCAGATCGTCCGCAAGAGTGCGCGCCAGCGCGAGATCGAGATCAAGCCCTCCATTCGGAAGTACCTGGTGACGATGACGCCGCCCAATCTAGAGCGGCCCATCGCGGACTGGGAACGTCTCGCCAAAGGCCTCGAGACTGCGATGGGGCTCGTCCGGCGCGGCGAAGAGAATTTGCCCAAATGGTCCGATCTCAAAATTGATTACCTGTGCCTGCGCACCCTATCGCAGACCTTGCGCGAAGCGAACTGGGAAGTCACTGTCTCGGTCTGGCAGGATCAGGAAGTCGTGCAGGTCCAACCGGGCCTGGTCGAGGAGAGTTACGGGGCGGCAGTCGATATCGGCTCGACCACGATCGCTCTTTATCTTTGCGATTTGCGGACCGGTGAAATCCTGGCGGCAGAATCAGAGATGAATCCACAGATCGTCTACGGCGAAGACATCATGTCGCGCATTCAATATACGATTGAACATAAGGACGGATTGAAGAAATTACACAAGGCCGTCATTGAAATGCTTGACAAGCTATTGAAGGTGGCCGCCCGGCATGCCAAGATACGGACCGCGGACATTCTCGAAATGGTATTGGTCGGGAATTCCACAATGCACCATCTTGTGCTGAACCTGCCGCCGCGGGATTTGGGGCGGGCCCCCTTTGTCCCGGCGATCCATCATTCCGTGGATGTCAAGGCGCGCGAACTCGGACTGCACATCAACCCATCCGCCAATATCCACGTTTTGCCGACCATCGCGTCCTTCATCGGCGCGGACACAAGCGGAGTGCTCCTGGCCGAGGAGCCGCACAAGCAGGATGAGAACTGGCTGATCATTGATGTGGGAACGAATGCCGAACTGGTGTTGGGAAATCGTCATCGCCTGGTTTGCACATCCACCCCCACCGGTCCCGCCCTCGAAGGTGCGCATGTGGAATACGGGATGCGCGCCGCACCGGGCGCCCTGGAGCGCGTGCACATTGACGAGAAGACCCTGGAACCAAAATACAAGGTCATCGGCGTCAAGGGCTGGAACACGGATCATGCGCAGTTCAAAGGGCATGTGAAGGGGATCTGCGGGTCCGCCATCATCGATGCAGTGGCAGAAATCTTCCGGGTGGGCATCATTGATTCCCGCGGCAGATTCAAGCGCGGCCTTGAGTCGAAGCGGATTCGCGAGGGTGCGAACGGCCTGGAATATGTGATCGCCTGGGCCGATGAAACCTCCATCGGCCGGGACATCCCCATCACGCAGCAGGACGTGAGACAGATCCAGTTGGCCAAGGCGGCCCTGTTCACGGCGGCCCGCACATTGCTCAAGCGCAGCAACTTGCAATCTCCTGATAAAATCATACTGGCGGGCGGCTTCGGAAGTTATATTGACAAGGAAATGGCGATGCTGATCGGTTTGATCCCGGATTGCCCGCTCGAGAACGTATACGCCGTCGGGAATGCCGCCGGCGACGGCGCCCGCATCGCCTTGTTGAATATCGAGAAGCGCAAAGAGATCGAGACGGTCACGCGGCGCGTGGAGCGGTTTGAACTGCCCACCGACCCGGAATTCCAAAATCAATTCATGATGGCAACCAGCCTTCCGCATATGAGCGAACCCTTTCCACATATCGCGCACTTGATCCCCAACCGCACCGCTGACCCGCTGGCCGAAAGGTTCTCAGGAGAAAAGAAGTGAATAGATTCCTCGAACGATTGAACGCAGGAGATACGCTGGTGGCGGACGGGGCGACCGGCACCAATTTGCAGAGGATGGGTCTCAAGCCCGGCCGGGCGCCGGAGGATCTGGTGATCGATCAGCCCGATCTGCTGCTCAGACTCGCGGGCTCCTTCGTGGAAGCCGGTTCGGACATCATCCTGACCTGCACCTTCGGCGGCACGCGCCTGCGGATGAAGGATTCAAAATATCAGGACCGGGCGGGGGAGGTCAACCGGCGCGCGGCGGAATTGGCGCGTAAGGCCGCCGCAGCCCGGGCCGATGTGCTGGTCGCCGGTTCGATCGGACCGACCGGCCTGGTGATGAAACCATATGGCCCCCTGACACCCGAACAGGCCGTGGAAACCTACGCGGAACAGGCCAAGGCCCTGGCGGAAGGGGGCGTGGATTTTCTGCTGATCGAAACCATGTTTGCCCTGGAGGAAGCGGACGCGGCGTTCAACGGAGCACGTTCCGTGACCGATCTGCCGATCGTGGTTTCATTCAGCTATGATCGCGGCGTGCGGACGATGATGGGCGTTAAGCCAAAAGAGGTGGCGAAGAAATACAAGGAGATGGGCGCGGCGCTGGTCGGCGCGAACTGCGGGACAACGCTGGAGAACATGGAAGCCATCATCAAAGAATATGCCGAAACCATCCC
>DATJBI010000202.1:0-49108 GCA_035515435.1 Anaerolineales bacterium | reverse complement strand
AAGTGGTTAGCCGGAGAACGTCCGAAAAGATATCATTGCCCTTGGGGACTTGCCTCACAACCAGTCACTGCTTGAAGAATTCAAGCCTAAATGAAAAGTGGAACCCGATTTTTTCTTATGAGTTTGCCAACAGTATCTTTGAGAAAGCCTTAGGCTGGTCATGGAAGCCAATGCGGCCACGTACCTTGTGCCACGACGCGCGGTTGACTCATCCCCATTTCCCAGAGCGCAATATTGGTGGTATGTTGCCCGCTGATCATCTCTTCTTGGAACAACACTTCGTTCCCCCACGGATCCCACTTCGGGGTCTGGTAAACATATTGCGGATCTCGCGCAACCGTGGGGCCGCCTGGGTCATTGGGCTGCACCAGCAATAATCCTCGCGATGTGAAATCAGGCGGAAGCTTCAAGCCAATGATGATCTCATTGGGATCGGCCGCCCATGCCAATTCTCCGTATTGATAATCCTGCGTATCATTTTTCCCGATCCAAACCGAGATGTCGCCCGTGGCAACATTCGCCATTTTGATTTCCGTCCATGAGCTTGAACCATCCGGCGAGGCGGCTTCATCGGTGAATAATATATTTTGACTGTCCGGTGACCAGGCAGGCATTTCGCCCCCGGTGGCGCTTGGCAATGTGAATTGCTCACCGGTGGCCAGGGCGGCGACGCGGATGACCGCCTGCACTCCGTCATAAGAGGTGATGTATTTTCCGTCCGGCGACCAGCCGGGACCGAAACCGATGATTTGAGGATCCGAATAAAGAGGACGATCCTCTCCGCTCTGGACATTGACGACCCAGATGCGCGGAGCACCGGTCGGCATACCGGGAGCAATCGGGGCAGTCTCGCGGGTATAAGCGACCTGTCGGCTATCCGGCGAGATGGCGGGCGAAGTGCAGCGATCTGCACCGCATGGAACGAGAGGCTGCAGCGAATTTCCGTTGCGGTCCACATACCATAGATCCGCACCCTGTTTGTCATTGAGAGCCGAAAAAACCAGATACTCGCCATCGGGCGCCGCATCAAAATCAAAGATTGCCTTGTTGAAGTTTCCAAGCCGGTGCGGATATCTTCCATCCGGATCAACCGTCCAAAGCTGGATGTTGTTATTTATGGAAGCAAGATAAGCGATCTGAGGCTGGCGCACATGAAGCACCCAGAGATGATTGAAGCGCAGGAGCAAGCTTTTATTTCCAAGATATCCGGCCCTCACCTGGATCTGGTAGTCCGTCCCGGGTCGGAACGGCGCCTGCGGAGTGAAGCGAAGGGTCCGGGCATCCATCCAATCGAGCTTGCCGGACGTTTCCGGACGAATCGAAAATAACAGCTGGGCAACCGTCTGGTCGACCGGTTCGGAAAATCGGAGCAGGATGGGTGAAAGCGGACCGATCTCCCCGTTTCCCCCCGAGGTGACGAGATTGACTTGAACGCCTTCCCAGCTGCCCACCAGGATCACCGCACCGATGACGGCCACAAGGGCAAGTGCCAGGCCTCCGGCGGTGAAATCAAGCGGTTGAAGGATGCGCAGCTTCATGGATAAAGATAGGGTTGGTCCGGCTGGGCTGTGGCCTGGACGTAACTGGCCTCGATCAACGGGATCGGCTGGCCGCCCAGCTTCGATGCCTGCACCGGTCCCTTGACCTCCACCCACGAGCTCTCTTTCAGGTCCGCGCTCTGATTCCAATCGACGATCATGCCGATCGCCGAGGCGTCCGCCGTGCAGCAGGTGATGACAAAACGGCTTACGATGAATTGATCCGCCGGAAGCCGCGGATCATGATAAACAAAACCGGTCACCCGGGCGCTCTGGCCGACATAGGGCGAGAGATCAGCACTGGAATTAAAAATGACAATCCAGTCCAGAATATTGCGCGTGTCCGCCGCGGATTGAAACTCGCGAGTTTGGGAAGTCCCGACCAAGGGTGCGGAAACATTCATGCCGCGCGTGGCAGCCGCCGTGGCGTCGAGCGGATGCACTGGAATCAACACGCCGACCAACAGCGGAACGATCAAAATGACCAGGGCCGCGGGGGAAATATCGTGCCCATGACCCGCATCATGATCCTGGCCCTCCTCCAGCTTCGGGCCGGGACGTGGCAGGATCACCAACATCATGATGACAAGCAGTGCGATACCGAATACGGTCAGAGGCATGTACTGCATGTTGATATACAGCGATAATGTTCCGCTGATCAACTTGAAGCCAATGAACACGACGAGCGCCAGCAGGATCAAGGCTTGCAGAAAACGATAGACACGCAGGGACATGGTTTCAAGCGGAAAAGTAATTGAATGCCAATCCTGCCAGCAGGCTCATCAGGAGTGGAAGGAGAACCAGATAAAACACCGTCTTGCGGCGGAAGACCTGCAAAAACATCAGGATGCTTTTGATATCCACCATCGGGCCAAAGATCAGAAAAGAAAGCACGGAGCCGAAACTGAAGGTTCCCAGAAAGCCGAGAGCAATGAACGCATCCACAGTGGAACAAATGGAAAGCAAAACAGCCAGGGCCAGCATGACCAGCACGGAAAGGATCGGACCGCTGCCCACGGTCAGCAAGGAGGTTTGTGAAATGAAAGCCTGCAGAATGGCGGCCAGCGACGCCCCGAAGACCAAGTAGCGTCCCATTTCAAAAAACTCGTCCGCGCTGATCAGCAAAGCCTGGCGGATTTTTTGCATAAAAGTCTCATTCGCGGAATGGGTATGCACAACACCTGGTCCAACCTTGAATATCGGCACCCGCAGGATGTTGGCCGAATCCCGTTCGATCGAAAATGCCAAACCGACTGATATTGCCATCAGCAAGCTGAGACCGAGTCTCCACAACAACATGCGGCCCCAGCCAAAGGCTGTCGCCGTGCTCAATATCACGATGGGATTTAGAACCGGTGCGGCGAGTAAAAAGGCGATGCCTGCCGGCAGCGGCAGGCCCTTGCGGAAGAGCCGGCGTGCCAGCGGAACGGTTCCACACTCACAGATGGGGAAGATCAAACCCAGCGAGGCGCCGGCCAGCGCGGCGGGCAGAGCGCGGCGCGGCGCGGAACGCGCCAGCCATTCGTCCGAGAGAAAGACTTCGACCAGTCCCGATGAAAGTGTTCCCATCAATAAGAATGGAAGGGCCTCGATAAAAATCCCTAAAAATACGGTCGCAAAGACAGACAGCCGTTGTCCCAACCGTGGCCAGACAGAGGCGGGCAAACTGGCATAAAGAATAACGGTGATCGCGCCAAAAAGAATGATCCAGATCAAGCTGCGCGATAGACCAGATCGGCGGGTCGGGAATTCCATGGAAGGGATTATATCCATAAACGGCTCGGGCCCGCATGAGATGAATATGAGAAGCCGCCTTTCACTTTCTCGCTTCCACCGTTATACTCGCACGCTGGTAAAGAGGAAAAGATGAAAAAAGTTCCGGTTTCTTTTATTATTGCAGGCGGGGTCATTATTTTGCTGTTTGCAGTTCTGCTGATCATCGGCATCCCCTATTTCTTTCAGCCGCCGCCTTTTTCAGGCCAGACGGGAGCGACGCTTGGTTCACAGACCGTGCCGGCCAGAGTAACCCAGATCGTTGAAGAGGGACAGATCAATCTCAACGGCAGGAACCAGCTTTATCAGGTGATGCGGGTGGAGGTTTTGCAGGGCGAGTACCAGGGGGTTCCGTTCCAGATCGATTACGGAAAGCGTCAACTGCGCAACGACAATTTCCGTTTTGCGCCGGGCGATGAAGTTTACGTGGAAGTGGATAAGACCCCCGACGGTGTGCTCCAAGCGTATTATGTGGACTATGTGCGCTCTCAACCGCTGTTGATCCTGCTGATCGCCTTCATCGTTTCGATGTTGATCATGGGGCGTTGGAAGGGGCTGGGCAGTCTGGTGTCCCTGGGCGTCAGCATGCTCATGATCATCGGCTATGTGATCCCGCACATTCTGGCGGGGGAAGATCCGGTGAAGGTCAGTTTGATCGGATCCGTGATCCTGTTGGCGGCCACGTTATATCTGACCTATGGCTGGAATCTCAAGACACATGCCTCGGTCGTGAGCATCATGGTCGCTTTGCTGATCACGGGCGCCCTCTCCCTGTTCTTTGTATATCTGACGCGCCTCACAGGCTATGGGGATGAGAACGCAACCTATCTCATGCAGTTTTCGTCCGTCCCGATCGATCCGCGCGGCCTGTTGCTCGGCGGAATGATCATCGGTTCCCTGGGCGTATTGGATGATCTGGTCACATCGCAATCGGCGGCGGTGGTTGAGATTCATGACGCCAACCCCGCGCTGGGATTCCGACGCACGCTGCAGAAAGCCATGCGCATCGGGCAGGACCATGTCGCGGCCACCGTGAATACACTGGTGCTGGCGTACACGGGCGCGGCGCTGCCCCTCCTGCTGATCTTTACGCTCGGCAACGGAAGCTACAGTTATTTCATCAATTCTGAGTTTTTGGCGGAGGAGATCGTGCGGACACTGGTCGGCGCGCTGGGGCTGATCGCGGCAGTCCCCATCTCCACCTTTCTGGCAACGGTGCTCATTCTCTACCAGGGTTGGTTTGGAAGGTGGCGCCCGCTGCTCGGTCCTGAGACAGGCGACGAGACGGACCACGCACCGATGCATTAATCTGAGACGCAGGCACCCGGCAGGATTGCCGGGTCTTCAGGTTTAGGGCTTTCTGTTCTTTGTCATCTGCTCAGCAATGGCGAGCGATTGTTCATCGCCGCGTGCTTTGAGATGCTGAATGATATTCGCATGATCTTCATCATCGCGATTCTGACTCAGCTTGAAACTCGCTTCCAGGCGCGTTGCCCGGACTTGAAAACCGATCGTTCCCTGCATTTGTTGCTCGGCAAAATCGGACGGCAGGGTCTCCATGCGATAAGCGCTGTTTGTTTCATAACGCCGGATGAGCCGCGCCAGGATATTGCGCAGTTCGTCCCCCCCGTCAATGACGCGTGGAAGACCATACAGATGAACTGCGATGTAATTCCAGGTCGGGACATTGAGATGGTTATACCAGGTCGGCGAGATGTAGGTGTTCGGCCCTCCGAACATCAACAACACCTCCCGTTCAGGATCGAATTTCCGCCAAAGCGGATTGGCGCGCGCCATGTGTCCGTTGAAGAGCCAGGTTCCATCGGAATCCGTTTGAAAGTCCACGAGCAGATGCGAAGCCATGGGCAGATTGTTCTCGGCCAGCACCAGCGTGGCAAAATCGTGCTCACGGACAAAGTCCGCGATCTTATTCCGATCCTCTTCACGATAAAAGTGGGAAATATACATTGGAGATCCTCATAACGAATGAACACGGAGCGCAGGAAGAGGCCCCCGGGTTCATGGATCGCGGCAGACTAAAACGAGTCCACCGCTTTCTTAGAATCGGTAAAAACCTGAAGGAATTGGGTGAAGCCGGCCTTCTCCAGCGTTTCGCCAACCATTTCCCGCGGGCCGAGCAATTTGAGATGGGTTTGGAGGCCGCTCCCGCGCGAACGATCCATGGATTTGAGCACGGCCCAACCCGCCTGCGGATCCATGACCTGTTCACCGCGCAGGAACATGGCGATGCTGTGCAAGGCGACCAGCCCGGCACTGCTCATAAAAGGCACATCGCTTAAATCCACTAAGAAATCCCTTGAGCCGCCGTTAAAAAGTTCGCGCGCTTTGCTGATCAGCTCGGCATAGTTGGAGGCGTCCACATCGCCGTGCGGCTGGAGGACGGTGACGGGCACGCGTCCCTGTTGTCTCGAGACAGTGATTTCCATGGTTTCTCCTTTGGGTCGTTTCCATTATACTGCTGAGCTTTTATTTTCCCAACTTGCTTTCCAACCGCCGGCGGCGATGGTGCAGTTCCTCCAACCACTGTCTTCGGATATAAACAGGCAAATCGGATTTCTCAACCTGCTGCTGCGCGGCCTTCGTCCATTCCAGGGCAGACCCTGCATCGCGCTTCTTATGTTCATAATATTTGGCCAGCTCCACAAAGGCATAGATCTGCCCTTTGGCCGCGGCTTCCTGCCACAACCGGATCGCTTCCTCGAAATCACCCCGTCTCTTTTGCAGGGCCGAGAGGCGGCGCACGGTCTCCGCGAGATTCTCCTCGCGCAGGCCCTTTTCGAGCCCGCGCTCGAAGAGGCGTGCCGCGGTCTCCCATTGACCGAGGTCCTCGTAAAGTTTTGCGAGCGCAACCACATCGAGACCATGTTCGATGCCTTCCTGAAAAGGATGTTCCAGCATGCGCGCGGTGTGACCCAGCAGGGCAGCCAACGCGACCACATCCATGGCGTTGTGATAGAACACGCCCTTCAAGGGGCGTGCATCGCCATCGCGCAGATAGTCGAAATAGATATGGGGTATTTCGTAGCCGGGCACTTCTTCCACCGTGCGCGGCGCAAGCAGAATGTTCTCCTCCAGATACTTCAAGGCGCGCGATTCCAACCGGTCGCGCCATAATCTCCTGGCCAGCGGAAGCAAATCCAGATGCGCAAAATCCTTGAATGGGACCGGAATATTGTGCAGGGCGTAACGCGTGACGAGCAAAGGCGCGTCGAAGGCTTTTCCGTTGAAGGTGACCAGCGCCTTTGCCGATGCAAGGAATCCGCCCAGCCCTTCCAGCACGGCCGGTTCTTCCGATGGATCGCGCATGAAGAATTGCTGCAACACAAATTCGTCCTCGACGAAGCGGCCGGCGCCGATCAGAAAGGCATACGTGCCGGTGCCGCCTGAAAGGCCGGAGGTTTCGGTGTCGAGAAAGGCAAAAGATCCAATGGGCAGATCGCGCAGGCGCGTATCCGCCGCCCACTCAGACATTACGTTGAGGGAGGCCTGAGGTTTGATCGGGGCCAGGCCGTGCTGATAGTCCGCCCGGAAACGTTCCTCGTGCACAAAGGTTTCGCCCAGCGGGTTTGCGGCGAACGTGCCGGATACAACCGAGTCGATCGGGAAATGCCGCTCCGGCCCGGGCGCGGCGATTGCGCGCGCGCCCACCTTGACGCCGAGCGATTTGAGTTTGTCTGCAAGCGAAGGCATGGCTTTATCTTATTGTGACCTGGATCACCGCCACGTCCACCCGCTGGTCGGTGCGAACCACCTGCAGTTGCACGGCATACAGTCCGGTCAAATTGGTTGTGTCCCACGTGGCCAGGGTCCCATCGTTGACCGGCACGGTTGAATCGCTTCCGATCTGAATCCAGGCCTGCGGGTCAATGCCCGGACCGACCAGCACGCGATAACGGTCAAAGTCGGCTCCCCCGGCCGTACCCTGGATCTGGACCCGTCCATTCACCTCTGCAAACAATTCCGGCGCGCTGATGTTCACCTCGGGGTTGATCTGCGGCGGCTGGATGGCATCATAGGCGGTGGGCGCAAGCGCCAAATTGGCGGATCTGGCCCACCCCTGCGCTTCAGGCGGGATGACCATGAACACCTTGTTCTCAACCAACTGCGGCGGCGTAAATACCGTTGCGAGATAGCCAGTTTCCCGATTCACCGCAAAGCTTTGATACAAATCATCCAGCTGAACCGGCTCGTTTCCGTTCAAAAAGACTTCGCTGACAATGGACGGGCAGTCTTTGGTGGGAAGCAAGCCGGATGGATCGCATACGTTCATGGTCGTGATTCCCTCCGGGGTTGACCAACCCTGCGAGGGAAGCGAGCTGGAGACCGTTTGCATCAAGGCGCTCCATAGGCCAATGGAAAGCTGGGGCGACAGGCGCGGCGCGGCCGATGCGTTCGTCGCGGTCCAGACGGCCACCAGCCGGGCCGGAGTGTAACCGATCGCCCAAAGATCGCGGCCGTCAGAAGTCTGCCCATATTTCATCGCCGCAGTTTGTCCGATCTCCGAGGCGTTCGGATGTCCGAGGCTGGGCCAGCGCGCGCTCTCATCGCTCAAAACGTTATTGATCAGGTATGCCAGCTGCGGTGTGGTCACCGGTTGCGCCTGCGGATTGCCCTGATCCAGCCAAACGGAATGATCCTGCCCTTCGACGCGCAACACCGTGATCAATCCGGGCTGACCGTACCGCACGCCCTGGGCGGCGAAGATGCCATACGCCGAAGCCAGGTCCGCCAAAGTGAAGTTGTCGCCGTCGAGTCCAAACGAAGATTCGGTTCGACGGATGGCGTCGCTTCCCATTTGGTTTGCGATGGCCGCTGCGGGAACGAGATAATCGTTGACCAGCGCGATGCGTGCCCGCACGGGACCATGAAATTGTCCATCCGGGTTTTTTGAATTGCTCGTGGATGGAATATCCCAGACCAAGGAAGCCGGACTCAGGCCGCGCGTGAAGGCGGTCAAATAAACAAACGGTTCCATCAGAGAACCGGGATCGTGCGCCGTTAAATAGCCCGTCTCCTCGCCCCGCAGTGTTTCCCCTACCGCCGCAAGGATCTGACCTGACTCGGGATCGGTAATGATCGCGCCGGCCGAGGGCTCGGTAATGACCGCGCCGGGCGGCAAGGAGGGCAGCAGGCGTGCTGCATTGCAGGGCGTGCCTGGATCGGGTGTGTTCGCCAGACGATGGGCATAGACCAGCGTCACGCAGGCGGCCTGGCTTTGCAGATCGTAATCAAGCGTGGTAATAATGTTCAAGCCGCCGCGCTCGATCCGCTCGCGGGTAAATTGGCGTTCCAGTTCATGGATGGCAAGGTTGATGAACGCCGGGGCAACCACATTCCGCGATGCGGGGATCGGCAGAGCGGGGACCGAGAATTGAGCAAGCACCTGCGCGGCCTCCGCCCCGGAGATGATGTGGAGCGTTTGCATGGCCCGGATCACCTCTTGGCCGTGTTGCAGGGCAAGATCGCGCGCATCGAACGGATTCAGACTTGGAGATTGACCCACCCCGGCCAGCACGGCGGCCTCCGGGGGAGTTAGGGCAAGGGCAGATGTGCCGAAATAAAGTTGGGCAGCCGAGTCCACACCAAAGGCGTAATGACCGTAATCCGCTGAATTGAGATACCACTCCAGGATTTGACCGCGCCCGTACCGGGCGGTGACCTGCGCGGCAAGGATGCGTTCACGGATGGCGCGTTGAAACGTCGGGGGTTCATCATAGAGCAACAGGTTGGATACAAGCAGTTGTGCGATGGTCGGATGAAGATCGGGGTCCTGCAAACCGGCAAGCGTATAACCGGGGCTCGTCCAAAAATCGGGTTGGGCGATCGCCACGGTGGCCTGCGCCAGAAAGTCGGGAAGATGCTGCGGGTTTTGCGGATTGAGCGGAAGATAGCGGCGCGGAGAATCGCCGGGTGCAAATGTCAGCAGGAGATGCCCGCCGGTACGATCGTAGATGCGCGTGGGTTGAAGCAAAGGTCCATCCGGCGGATTGAGCAATGCTGGAAGAAGTTCAATGTTCGGAAGATTGCTGGTGAGATTCGCATAGGCCAGGGCGGCCAGCAGGATCCAGAGCGCCAGCACGAACGAAACGATCATGCCGATTCCCACGCCGCCCATCCGGAGACGTGCGGCGTGATCGCGGCGTTGATCGGCGCGGCGGGCGCGCCGGCGTTGGACGATGGATTGGGTTTGCGGCATATGGAGAATTAAACCACGAAAGAGGCAAGGCTGGGAAACCGGCCCCCTTCCGGCCGCGCAGCCGGGCGGGGATGCCCCGGGTGAGCCTCCCGGTGAACAAAAGGCAGCCGCCGGCCCTCGCAGCCGCTCCGAAACGGATCAATCTTTCAACAGATCACCCAGCCATTCCATCACGCCGGGTTTATCGGACCTGGCCGCAATGCTGCTTTGCACGGCATCATTTTGTCCGCTGATCAGAACAAGATGGCAGCGATTCTCCAGCCAAATCTCGGTCATCCAAACCGGAAGCAGATTGAGTCGGAATGAATCGACGGTCATGTTTGCAGACGAAGTGGAGCTTAATTTCACAAGGCCCGCCTTGCCCGGCAGGTCGCGTCGGATGGAGGCCAGTGCCTGACTGCGCGCGTCCAACGAGGCGTCGGCCATCGGGATATCATAAAGCTCAGCAGGCCAATCCGCCAGGTAACGCGGGTCATAAGGTTGAACGGTCTTCAGATCAAAGGTCGGGATGAGCCGCACGAAGGGAGCCGACAATTTTCGGCTGGCAGGGATCGGGAAGTCATGGATCAACAGCGGATAACTATCATTCACCGGGACCAATTTGGGCTGCGTGCGTCCAAAGCCAATATCCGCTTCATCAACCATCTCGCCCGTGTAATCGATCGTGCCGCCCAGGTCGAATGTCCACAGCGGAAGATAAAGTCCGCGCGGCCCTGCGACCTGCTTCTCCGGGCTGATCTTGTTGCCCTGCACCCAGTTGATCAGGAGTCGCACGGCATGCTGCTGGTCAAAGGCAAAGGGAATGATTCCATCCGGTGCAATCAGGTCTTTCGATTTTTCCAGATTGATGACATGCGGCGAGCCGCAATAAACGCATCTGGCGGAGAGTTGATCGGGCGGCAGGATGAATTGTGCGCCGCACCCCTGACATTGAAAGACCTGTTCCGCCAGCGGTTTATCGTGGCCGCGGGCGGTGGCCATGGCCACAATAAAATCCTCCTGCCGCGCCGCCGCTTGAGTGTGGAGCGTCTGATTTCGCGCACAATACTCACAGACCAGGGATTGACCATCGGGCGCAAACGACATGCGCCCGCCGCACTTTGGGCACATGAATCTCTGCGCGTCGGCCTGCGACAAATGCGCGGGCGCGGCGGGCAGCGCCTCGGGATCGATGATCTCATCGGGTTTGATCTTGCCGTCCAGGATGGCCAGGGCGCGGCGGGCGCGGGCATGTTGCAGGTCATTGGACAAGCAGTTTTCCAGTGCCTTGCGCTTCTCCGCCGGATCATCCGTGACCTGACTCATCCAGAACCAGGCTTCCGCCATCACCTCGTGGTCACTGCTCGTGTAGGTGGCGCGGTCGAAATAGCGGCGGGCCGAATCCCGGTTGCCGGCCTTGGCTTCGATGATGCCGCTGCGCAGCAGTTCCCTGCCATAGTCATCGGCAATGTGATCGTCAAACAGCGCCTGGTCGTAATCGGCGGTCATCGTTTCTCATTTCTGACGAGTGCGTCGGTCATCCGGGCGACGCGCGCCATATAGTCCACGTCATGCACGCGGACAATGTCGGCCCCGCGCGCAACGCCAATGGCGACTGCGGCAGCCGTGCCTTCCAGGCGCTGGTCGGGCGGCAGATCCAGGGTGTAACCGATGAACGACTTGCGTGAGGGCCCCAGCAAAACCGGGAATCCCAGCGCGCGGATTTCATCGAGGCGGTTGATCAACTCGAGGTTGTGTTCCACTTTCTTGCCGAATCCGATGCCCGGGTCGAGGATGATGCGCTCGGCGGAAATGCCGGCCCTGCGCGCCAGCGTCACGCTTTCCATTAATTCATGTTTTACATCTTCAATCACATCCTTATACTCCGGGCCGATATAAGCATTGCCCAGCTGCGCGCGCACTTCCACGCTCGCAGGGTTGCTGCGATTGTGCATCAGGACCACGGGGCACTTGAATTTTGCGACCACATATTTCAATTCGGGATCGGCGCGCAATGCCCAAACGTCGTTGACGAAATGCGCGCCTTCGTTCAAGGCCTCGGCCGCGATGGTTGCTTTATAGGTGTCGATCGAGATCAGGGCCTCGGGGAATTCTTTGGCAATGGCCTTGATGACGGGAATCACGCGCCGCCGCTCCTCCCCGGCTTCAACCGGCTGTGAGCCGGGGCGCGTGGATTCTCCCCCAATATCGATGATCGCGGCCCCGGCCG
Source organism: Anaerolineales bacterium (assembly GCA_035515435.1). Lineage (GTDB taxonomy): Bacteria > Chloroflexota > Anaerolineae > Anaerolineales > Villigracilaceae > Fen-1038. The sequence continues at coordinate 37,371 of DATJBI010000202.1, read as the reverse complement.
CGATGAACCGCTGTGCGAACTCCAGGGACATTTGGATCCAATCGCCTTTGGTCATGATGCCATCGCCGGAAAAGCTGTCGGGCGTGACGTTCAGGATGCCCATCACATAGGTCCGGCTTCCCCAGTCGAATATGTGACTGCCGACCTTCAGCGGATCCATAAAAACCCAGCCTCACGCGCGTTGGCGAGCACGCCAATCCCATGATTTCATATGATCTTTTGTTCGAAGGTCAGATCAGACTGCTTCCGGCCCTGCCCTTGCGATGAAATCGGATCATGCGATCTGATCCAGCGGGCGGGCAAGCCAAGACTCGGCTTCGTTGATGTCGGTAAAGATCTTGATGGCCGCGGCGGTTTCGGGCAGCACGAGCGAGGTGATCTCACGGATCCCACCGGCAACCTTTTCGCTGGCAACCACCACTGCCAGCCGGATATTGCGCGCCGAGGGGTCGCTGTTTACTTCCACTGCCGTCCGAATCGCCCTTTCTGGAATATCCTTCACCGCGCGCAAATCGTACAGATTGCGCGTCAGGCGGTCGGAACCCAGGAGATGTTCCAGGGCAAAATCGTGCCAGGCGCGGATGGTCGCCTCAGACAGGTCGCTGAAGGTCAGGGTCATCCCGCCGTCGGCGCGTCGGACTACGTTCAGGCCCACACCCGCCCTGGCATTCCAATTGAGAGGTTTGAGATCAGCCATTAGTCCTCCGTCTTTCCGGCGATTATAACCGCTTCAAAATATTATTTGTAAGGATGGATATCATCGGTAGCCACGCCTGCCAACATTTCTTGGATGGTCTCCTTCAAGACAGGATGAACGAGGCCGGGAGCAATCTCCGCAAGCGGCACCAGCACAAACGCACGTTCCTGCAGATGCGGATGAGGAATGGTCAACGTTCCGGATTTAAAGATGAGTTCATCGTAGAAGAGAATGTCAATATCGATCAGGCGCGGCCCCCAGCGGAAGGACGGCTGGCGTCCAAGCCGGACTTCGCCCTGCTTAAGGCGCTTCAGGAGCGCCTCCGGCCCGAGGGCGGTTTCGCACTTAACGGCCATGTTGAGGAAGGAGGGCTGATCCTCCACTCCCCACGGCGGCGTCAGGTAGATTTTTGATTCGGCCACGATGCGGACCTCCGGCGGCAGCGAGTCGAGCGCCGCCCGCAGATTGGCGGGGCGGTCGCCGAGGTTTGTTCCGAGGGCCAGATAAGCAACATGATTCATGGGTGCCTCAGATTCTTTCGATCAGCAATGCCGATTCGTTGACCGTCACCAATCCCCATCGTCCGGACTGTCCTTCCAATTCCTCCAGCGTTTCTTTGATCAGCGCTGCGCCGCATTTTCCAGCTTTGAGAACGGTCACATCGTTCCGGTCGATCTCTGCCGCGCGCAGCGTTGACTCAATGCCTTTCAACGAGCGCGCCGCCAGCCGGGCCCGCGGCATGAGGTTCCATCTGCCGACCGCATCCGGGGAAGCCAACAGCATCGTCGTGGAATGCTGATCGTCTAGGCCGACAACCACCAGGACCTCCAGATCGCCGCTCAAGGCGGATTGCGCTGCGAAGAACGCCGCGCGCAGGCTCGACGAAACAGTGGCTGCCGAACAGGTCAGCGACGAGACGGTCAGGATCTTCCCAGCATCGATCGCCCCCGATCCGTCCAGACCAAAGATCACATCCTGAACATGGGAAGGATCCACCCGGGCCTCCTGCATGGCTTGACGAATGGCTTGGGCTGTTTGCCGAGACTGGGCAATCGAGATGATGAAAACGTCGCGATCCATGGTTTATCCGGAATGGTTGATTGACATGTGTGCTATACTTTCTCGAACCCTTATTTTACCCTCTTGGCATCCGTGGTTTCCACGAGCTTTGTCCGTTCTCCCCGGGAGGCTGCCGTGCAAAAAAGAAAAAAAGTCTGGAACAAGAAACGCTCCCCGGCCGTGACGGTCATCGCCTGGGGCATCGTGGTTTTATTTCTGATCCGCCTGTATCAGGTGTTCGATCCGCTGATGGGCAATCCCATTTTTAGAAACGGAATCAACGGCCGGCTGCTTGAAGCGGGGAGGCTGACGCCGCTGGGCAATGCGCTCCTTTCCAGTGCGGTCTATCTCATCCTTTCCGTGGCCGGCATCGTCGTGCTGATCGGCTTCCTGCGCATGCAGCGCTGGAGTTGGGTGGTACTGATGGCCTGGACGGGTCTGTCATTGATGATCACGCTGATCAACTATTTCTACAGCCGTCCCAATTACCTGGTGATGGCATCCAATACGATCATCGCGCTGGCGCTCAACCAGGCGGACGTGCAGCGCATCTTCAAGATCAGGACGGATCAAAGTGAGCCCATCCGCTGACCGCCCCACCATCGCGGCCACCGCCACCGACCTCGACATCCTGCGGCGCTTTGAGCCGGTCGTGTGCTTCACCCAGGGAGAACAATTCTTCCCCACCGACGTGGATCGCTACGTGGCCGAAGCCAGCCTTTGGGCGCACTACCCCGACGGCCGCGATGAACTGCTCGTAAAGCAGGGGGAGCTGACGCTCGAGAAGCTCGTCCAGCCCCGCCCGGCCGCCTTCGGCACCGTCCACTACCTGCGTTTCATCGAACCGTTAAGCCTCTCGGAATCGGCGCAGGTGCTCGCGGACCAGGGCCGGCTGCGCCGCATTCTCAAGAATGATTTTCACCCGGGTGTGGGACGCCTGGCGCGCGGCGGGCTGTTGCCGCGCGTGGTCGATGCTTTATTCACGCTCTCGTTCCTGGCGCGCGGGCGCGTGCCGGCCGCCAGCGCGGCCGCGGCCGAGATCGATTACTTCCACATGCGTGCCCACGAGGACAAGTTTGTCTATTACGGCCGCGCCGTCCGCCAGAACGGCTGGAGGGTCCTGCAGTATTGGTTCTTCTCCTGCTACGACAGCTGGCGCTCCGGGTTCAGCGGCGTTAACGATCATGAGGCCGATTGGGAAATGATCTCCCTCTATCTGTATGAAGAGCAGGGACGGCTGATCCCCGAATGGCTTGCTTATGCCGCGCATGATTTCCATGGCGACGAACTGCGCCGCCGCTGGGATGATACAGGACAGGTCGATTTTGTGGATGGACATCCGGTCGTTTATTCGGGAGCGGGCTCACACGCTTCCTATTACCGGCCGGGAGAGTATCAGGCCGAAGTGACTCTCGATCTGCCCTCTTGGCTGAGCTGGTTGAAAACCTTCAACCAGGTCCTCGATGAATTCTGGACCGGCCCGCTCGGGCAGCCCTCGATCAATCCGTTCCGCATTCCGTTTGTGGATTACGCCCGGGGCGACGGGTTGCGCATCGGAGCGGGCCAGGCCAAGGCCTGGAGCCCCCAGGTCATCGACGAATCGACGCCGTGGATCGGCCAATATCGCGGCTTGTGGGGTCTGTTCGCCCGCGATCCGATCTCGGGCGAGAATGCGCCGGCCGGCCCCATGTACAACCGCGACGGTTCGCCGCGCGGCTCCTGGTATGACCCGCTGGGATTCGCCGGGTTGGACAAGGTCCCGCCTCCATCCGATGCGCTCCGGATCCTGAAAAAGAATTGCAGCGAGATCAAAAAGGAGCAGAGGCAGCTCGAGGCCTTGATCCCGGCCAAAGCCGCGGAACTGGACGCCCTCGGGATGAAGTGGAAGGGCCTGGAAGGTCATCCGCACCTGGCCAAGGAATACACCCGCCTGGGCAAGGAGATCGGCGTCCTGGCCGCCGACGTGCGCAATCTGCGCCGCGCACACTCCGAGAATGCGGTCATCCTGCAGAGTCTCACAGAGCGTCTGGAACGGCTGAAACATGGCGTCCAGGATGATCCGCGCGCACACATCACGAATCTGAACATGCCGGTCACAACCAGACGCATGCGCTTTGACCGTCTGGCCGAGAGCTGGGCGGCGGTCAGTTTAAGCGTTTTGCTGTTTGGGATTGTGGCATTGGTCCTGCTGGCACCCGGCTACATGGGCGCGGGACTGGGGATCATTCTCACGCTGTTCGTTGTGCTGGAGTCGATCCTGCGCAGCGCCTTTATTCAAACCATCGGACTGGTCACGGCCCTGCTGGCACTCATCAGCGCGGTGATCCTGCTGATCCATTTCTGGTTCTGGATCGGGATCGGGCTCCTGCTGGTCGTGGCGGTATTCCTGATGTTCCAGCGCTTGCGCGAGCTGACCTAGCAGCATGGCTTGATGCGGCGGCTGGGCGGTTGTCATTTGCAGGGCCGGAGGCCACGGGATGTTCGTCATCGAATTCCGCCAGGAAGCCAATCGCAGCGTGCTGGAGTTTTTGGACCGCCATCCGCTCTCCCCTTGGCCGGGGGAAACGGATGAGCGCGGCCCGGATGTCTTTTGATATACTTTTGCCTTATTATCTAATTTCATGAAGGGCCAGATCATGTCTGTTATCGATGAGAAAGTCGTCCTGGTGACCGGTGCTTCATCCGGGATCGGAAAAACCATCGCGGAACATCTGCAGGCGCGAGGATTCAGAGTCTTCGGAACGCAACGGCGGGCGGGGGGCAGGGAAAATGCAGTCCCGCTGATCTCCATGGACGTTGACGATGACGAATCCGTGCAGCAGGGTGTTCAAAAGATCTGTCAAGCGGCCGGACGATTGGATGCGGTCATCAACAACGCCGGTTTCGCCTTCCTGGGCGCGGTGGAGGAGACCTCGTTGGCCGAAGCCAAGGCACAATTCGAGACGAACTTCTTCGGTGTGCTGCGCGTGTGCAAGGCGGTCCTGCCGATCATGCGCGGACAAGGGAGTGGATACCTCATCAACATCAGCTCGCTCGGCGGCGTCCTGGGAACTCCGTTCAGCGGTTTGTATTGTGCCGCCAAGTTCGCGCTCGAAGGGATGAGCGAAAGCCTGCGCTTCGAGACGAATCAATTCGGCGTGAAAGTTGTGCTGATCGAACCGGGCGACTTCAAGACGGGATTCACCCTCGCCCGACGCTTGGTGGAAGCGTCGAAGACGAGCGCGGTCTATCGCGAATCGTTCAGGCGTTTCATGGAGGCGCAGTCCAGGGAGGAGGCCAACGCCCCCACCCCGGAGCCGATCGCGTATCTGGCGGAACGCATCTTGAACGATCCCAACCCACGCCTGCGCTACAACGTGGGTATGCTCTCGCAGAGGATCGTCATCCCATTGAAAAGATTCTTGCCGCAGGGCGCAGTCGAATGGATCCTGCGGCGGTCGTTCTCAATGTGAACAAATATTCCTTGCCGCGGCAGGGCGCGACTTCGGGCCGCCTTTTTGATATACTTTACCGCCATGAACCCTCGACTCCAGCGCTTCATGGAAAAGATGATCAATTATTATCCGCCGCTCTTCGGCGCGGGGATCCGCGCGCGCTATGTCGATGAGCGCACCATCCAGGTGCAACTGAAGTTGACCAAGCTCAATCGCAACATCGTCGGCGTGCATTTCGGCGGTTCGTTGTATGCGATGTGCGATCCGTGGTTCATGCTGATCTTGATGCGTTTGTTGGGAAATGAGTACATCGTGTGGGACAAATCCGCCAGCATTCAATTCCTGCGTCCGGGGAAAAGCACCGTCACGGCGACATTTGTCGTTTCACCCGAACGCGTGGAAGAGATCCGCTCTGCCGCAGACCGCGGCGAAAAACCCGAGCCGACATTTGCGGTGGACGTGATTGACGAGGAAAATCAGATTGTGGCACACGTGGAGAAATTGCTTTATGTAAGAAAGAAAAACAGAAAATGATCTCAAGAGATCGCTGGAACGAGCCGGTGGAAGTTCACCGGCCCGTTTGTATTATTTCACTGCGTTGATGAAATCTGCGAAGAGGCCGTAGGCGGTTTCCTCGGGTCCGGCGCCCAGCCCGGGGCGTTCGGTTTGGATGATCGCCAGGTCGCCCAGCACGTCGGTCCGGAATTCCAGTCCTGCGCTGGCGCTTTCCATTCCATACAAGCGCGAGGACGCATCCACCAATTCCGGCGCGACCCGCGCCTGGATCTGGCCCCCGCTGCGTCCTGCCGAGGCGACCAGCTTCCAGCGCTGGCCTCTTTCCTTTGCGCTCCGAATCGTTTCGGGCGTGATGCCGCGGATGCCGGTGCGATTCACCTGCTGCGGCGTGAAGGGCGTATCCATCAGGACCGTGATCAGCGCCGCGACTTTGATCGCCGCGTCCCAGCCGTCCACGTCGTTGGCGGGATCGGCCTCGGCCACGCCGATGTCCTGACAATATCGCACAGCTTCATCGAATGTCTCGCCATGTTCCATCCGGGTCAGGATGATGTTGGTGGTGGAATTGATGATGCCTTGGAAGGATGCCAGTTCGGCCCCGGGCATGGCCGTGCGGAACACCGAGAAAACCGGCGTGCCGCCCAGGACCGTCGACTCGAAATAAAACTTCCTGTTCTTTGATTTCGCCAACGCGCTCAATGCCCGATAGCCAAATACCACCGTGCCTTTGTTGGCGGTGATGGCGTGCATGCCCGCCTCCAGCGCGGCCTGCACGTGCGCGATGGCGGGCTGCCCGTTCTCATGATTCAGCGGTGAATTCTCAAACATCACATCTGCCTCGGAGAATTTGATCACCGAGGGCGCATCGTTCACCGCCCACGCGGACAGACCGGAAAGCGACCGATCGGATCCGGCCAGCGCCAGGGCCTTCTCGATATCGAGTCCATTTGGGTCGACGGCGAACCCGTGTTTACCGGTGGCGACGCCGGTCATGGAAAAAGTGATGTCATACTGGTTCTTCAGGGTTGCACGCTTTCGTTCCAGCAAACGGATCAAGGCGCGCCCGACGTTGCCGAAACCGATGAAGGCAAGTTTGTAATTCATGACGGCTCTCCAAGTATTTAGATGGGCGGATAGGGAAACGATCGTCGCCCCTGCGGCGGAGGCGGGAAAACGGCCGAGGCGATCAATGCCTTGGCACGCGACTTCAGCGCGGCAATCTCGCGCGGGCTGAGATAGGCTTGAAGGTCGGCCAGCAGGCGGTGGTTTGCAGAGAGATGCGAGATGCACGACAACAGATCATCGGGAATCGGCTCATCCGCAAAATCCCAGATCACCGTCCGCAGCTTATCGTATTCGTGGAAACAAATCCCGTGATCAATTGCCCAAAGCTTGTGCGAGTCGGCATCGAAGAAAACGTGACTGCCCTTGCGGTCCGCGTTGTTGACGAGCAGGTCGAACAGAACCACCGGCTTCAATTTCGCCCTGTCTTCTTCACTGAAATTGAAGTAATGATATTCGGGATCGTATTCGATATACTGCTGGAGCGAACCGGAGCCGTGGGGCCCGTCGGCGCGCAGTGTGGTGAACGGAACGAAGTGAAAGCCCAGCGCCTCGCTGATCACATACGCCGCGACCTCGCGCAGGGCCAGGGTGTTCTCGGGGAAATCCCACAGCGGCTGTTCGCCGCGCGAAGGTTTGTACACGGCCGGATATGTTTTGCCGTCATGCTGAACGTCGACCAGGAAGGTGTAATTGGAGCCGAGCATGAACTGGCCCTTGAGTTTTATGCTGCCGGACTGGAGGGCCTCCTGCAAGATCTTATCGGCCTCGAGATTCATAGCAAGAATGCCATAAGCAGATCATCATGATACCTGCCATCCCGGTAGATCGCGTTGCGCCGGCAGCCTTCAGTCACAAAACCAAACTTTTGATAAAGATGGATCGCCGGTTCGTTTCTGGCAAAAACATCAAGCTCGATCCTGGACACGATCCCGGTATGCTTTGCCCATTCGAGCGCCCGGCTCAAGAGCAGGCTTCCGATCCCCTGGTTGCGCCATTCTTTTGCCACGGACATGGAAAGACCGGCGGTGTGGCGGATCGCGCGGCGTCTCCCGCCCTGACAGATCAGTGTTCCCACGATTTTGGCAGCCCGTTCTGCCAGGAAATAGACCGAGTTGTCTGAACTCGCAAACTCGGAGAGCAGATTTTGCTCCTGCTCGCGCGTCAGGGCGAATTCACCGGGGGACAGCAAGAGGTTGACCTCTGGTTCGTTGATGAGACTCTGAACGTATTGCAGGATCCGTTCAGCATCCTCAGGCTGTGCTTCGCGAATGATCAAATCCATCATGGAGTTCAAAACAATTAATGCAAATGTCCATTCTTCTTCGGGCAGAAGTGGCCTTCCGGTTCCATCGGCTGTCCGCACTGCGGGCAAAGCGGCCGGCCGCGCCCTGCGATCTCGGCGCCCCAGCGTGCCATCTTATGGACCTGTTCGCGCGTGCACCAGAAGCGGATGACCGCCCCCGATTCAGGATCCTGATCCTCCGTCAACAGCTCACGCACGAACAACACGACGCGGTCCCGGTTTTGGTCATAGCCGAGTCCGATCTCGCCGACCCGGAACATCGGGTCAACCGGCGGATTGATGCGCATCTGTTCCTCGACATAATCGGAGGCGGCTTCCGCCAGGCTTGGATTCTGCCGCGCCACTTCCGCCAAAAATTTCTCCACGCCGATGGCGAGCGAAAGCAGCTGGGTCTTTTCAATGATCACGGTGTAGGTCTTTTCCGCTCGAAAAGCCTGAATATAAAAAACGCGCTGACCGGGTTTGCCGATGGCGTCGCTGGTAATGTGATCGCAGGGATCAATATCAAGTTCAAGACGAGGAGACATACATTGCCTTTGCTGTAAATTTAGTATACCAGATTGACACCCGCCCGGCGCCTCCCCGCCCGAAGGGCCGGCTGGACGGAGGGGGTTATAATCCTGATCATCTTCGCCAAACGAGGAGAGAGCCATGTACGATCAAAGGAAACTGAACGAGCTGAAAGATTCTCTGGAAAAGTGGGAAGAGATTTCGCTGAAAAAGACTCTGGCCTCCAGGCCGGAGCGCCAGGCGCAGTTCCTCACCACATCGTCCGAACCGATCAACCGGCTGTACACGCCGCTCGATGTGCAGGACCTGGACTATCAAAAGGACCTCGGCCTGCCCGGCGAATACCCGTATACGCGCGGCGTCCACCCCACGCTGCACCGCGGCAGGTTGTGGACGATGCGCATGTTTGCCGGCTTCGGGACGGCCGAGGAAACCAACCAACGATTCAAGTATCTGCTCGAGCAGGGTCAAACCGGGCTTTCGATCGCATTCGACCTGGCGACGCTGATGGGGTACGATACCGATCAACCCGAAGCGCTGGGCGAGTTTGGCAAATGCGGGGTGGCGGTTTCTTCGCTGAAGGACATGGAAATTCTGCTCGCGGACATTCCGCTCGATCAGGTCTCAACCAGCATGACGATCAATTCGCCGGCCGCCATCATCTGGGCGATGTATATTGCCGCGGCGGAAAAGCAGGGCGTGCGATCCGATCAGTTGCGCGGCACGATTCAAAACGACATCCTTAAAGAATTCATCGCCCAAAAGGAATTCATCTTTCCGCCGTCGCCCTCGATGCGGCTCGTGGTGGACACGATGGAATTCGGCGCGCAGAAGGTTCCGCAGTGGAATACGATTTCGATCAGCGGTTACCACATCCGCGAGGCGGGTTCCACCGCCGCACAGGAACTGGCGTTCACGCTGGCAGACGGCATGGAATATGTGCGCTGGGGGATCGCGCGCGGCATGCAGGTGGATGAGTTTGCGCCGCGCCTGTCCTTCTTCTTCAATGCCCACAACGATTTCTTTGAAGAGATCGCCAAGTACCGCGCCGCGCGCCGCATTTGGGCACGGGAGATGAAAGAGACCTTCCGGGCCAAGAACCCGCGTTCGTGGCTGCTGCGTTTCCACACCCAGACGGCGGGCGTCTCCTTGACCGCGCAGCAACCGGAAAACAATGTGGTGCGTGTCGCCCTTCAAGCGCTGGCGGCCGTTCTGGGCGGGACGCAATCTCTTCATACCAATTCGCTCGATGAAGCGCTGGCGCTGCCCTCCGAACACGCCGTGACGATCGCACTGCGCACGCAGCAGATCATCGCGGAAGAGTCGGGCGTGGCCAATACGATCGATCCGCTCGGGGGCAGTTTCTTCGTCGAGGCCCAGACCGATCGGATCGAGGCGCAGGCGCGCCGTTATTTTCAGCGCATCGCGGAGTTGGGCGGGGTCATCCCCGCGATTGAAAAAGGATTCTTCCAAAGCGAGATCTCCGACGCGGCGTATCGTTATCAGCGCGAGATCGATCGCGGCACCCGAAAGATCGTCGGCGTGAACGCACACACGGAAGACAAACCGCTGACGGTTCCGATCCTGGAAATGGATCCGGACGGATACAAACGCCAGGTGGGGCGCCTGGCGGAACTGCGCAGGACGCGCGATAACGGGCGTACCGGGCAAATGCTCGACAGGCTCCGCATTGCGCTGCAGGGCACCGAGAATACAATGCCCTATCTAATGGAATGCGTGCATGCCTATGCAACGCTGGGCGAGATCATCCAGGCAATGAAAGAAGTGTTCGGGATCTACGAAGAGCCGACGATGATCTAGCCCCCAGCTTTTTCGTCCCCACCTTTTGCGGAGCGACTAGCCCCACCTCCAGCTTGTCCCGTCTTTTGCATCCTCGATCGTCACGCCGAGGGCTTTCAAGCGGTCACGGATCCGATCGGAGAGCGCCCACAGCTTTTGCTTGCGGACCTCACTGCGGATTTCAACCAGCAGGTCGATGAACCGGTCGGCATCGCCGGAGCCTTTCTTTTCCTGCAGGCGCAGGCCCATCACGCCGGTCAATCCGCGCAGGGTGGCCTGGACGGGGGCCAGTTGCCCGTCGGTCGCACCTTCGTCGCGCGCCGTGTTAATGGCCTTGACCAGTTCATATAAGGCGGCCATCGCCAGGGGCGTGTTGAAGTCGTCGTCCATCGCATTAATAAAAGACTGCTGAATCGATTCGGCCTGCGAGCCGAGTTCCGAGGCGCTTCCCTCCGGGATGCCTTGTACGTTAGGCAGGGCCGGCCGAAGTCCGGACTTGAGGCGGTCGAGACTCCGCTCCGCGGCGTCGAGGGTCTCATCGTTGAAGATCAACGGTGCGCGATAAGATCCATTCAGGACCAGCATGCGCATCACATCCGCGTCGCGCTTCGACAAAAAATCCTTGATGCTGATGATGTTGCCGAGCGACTTCGACATCTTCTCGCCGCCGAGCTGCAGCATGCCGTTGTGTATCCAATAGCGCGCAAACGGTTTGCCGGTGAACGATTCGGATTGGGCGATCTCGTTCTCGTGATGCGGGAAGATCAGGTCATTGCCGCCGCCATGGATGTCAATCTGTTCGCCAAATTCAGCAAGGTTCATCGCCGAGCACTCGATGTGCCAGCCGGGGCGGCCTTTGCCCCACGGAGAATCCCACGATGGTTCGCCGGGCTTGGCGGCCTTCCACAAGGCGAAATCCATCGGATGCTCTTTGGCTTCCTCGACTTCGATGCGGGCACCGGCCTGCATCTCATCGAGTTTGCGTCCCGACAATTTCCCGTAATCCGGATCTCGGGTGACGCGGAAATAGACATCGCCATTCGAGGCGGCGTAGGCATAGCCTTTTTCGATCAGGCCCTTGACCATGGACTGGATTTCGTTCATGGTCTGCGTGGCGCGCGGGTTGACGGTGGCGGGCAGGATGTTCAGGTCCTTCAGGTTTTGCGCGTAATCGTCGATGTAGCGTTGGGCGAGCCGGAGGGGATCCTCCTTGAGCTGGTTGGCGCGGTTGATGATCTTGTCGTCCACATCGGTATAGTTCATCACATGTTTGACCTGGTAGCCGCGATACTCGAGATAGCGGCGGATGACATCGAACACCAGCGCCGACATGGCGTGACCCACGTGCGCATCGTTATAGACCGTCACGCCGCACACGTACATTTTGACGATGTGCGGCTGGAGGGTCTGAAAATCCTCTTTCCGGCGGGTGAGGGTATTATAGATGCGCAACATGATCTTTTTCACCGTGCAGGACACGGCCCCTCACAAAAAGAATCCTTCCTTTCGTGTCGGGGGGCGCCCCTGGGGATGACTGCTGTCCCTAGCTCGTCCTCCTGCGCTTGCCGTTCTCCTCTTCCACGCGGGCGAAAACCATCCGACCGGCCGCGGTCTGCAGGACCTTCGTGATGTGCACATCCATGTATTCGCCGATGTAATCCTTGCCGTTTTCAACCACGACCATGGTGCCGTCCTCCATATACCCGACGCCCTGACCCATTTCCTTGCCTTCCTGGAAGATGTTGATCTTCAGAATCTCTCCCGGCAGGACCACCGATTTAACCGCGTTGGCCAGTTCGTTGATGTTCAGCACCGTGACCCCTTGCAGCTCAGCGATGCGATTCAGATTGTAATCGTTCGTCAGGACCGGGCTCTTGAGCTGTTTGCCAAGCACCACGAGTTTGTCGTCCACTTCCCGCACGCCTTCCACGTCAATGTCGCTGACGCGCACCAGGATATTGGGAAGTTTCTGCAGTTCCGCCAGCACATCCATGCCGCGTCGGCCGCGCTGGCGGCGCAGACCATCGGGGGAATCGGCGATATATTGGAGTTCATTCAACACAAAGCGCGGGATCAGCAGCGTGCCGGGCAAGAACCCGACGCGGGCGATATCGGCCACGCGCCCGTCAATGATGACGCTGGTGTCAAGTAAGATTGTACGGTTGAGATTTGTCCAAGAGGAACCGGAGCCTCCTTCACCGCCCCGTCCGCTTAAAGTGCCGAACAGGCTCATGATATCGCCCTGCCGCATCACGAACACCATGATGCCGAAGTAGCTGAAAAGCAAAACCCCGATGAAGGGCAGGATGTGCCCGAACGGCTCGGGCAGCAGCGAGAGCGGAAACGACAGCATGGCCGCCGCCAGCAGCCCAACGACCAACCCCATCAGCCCGGCAAAAAGAGTTTCCGCCGCCATTTGGCCAAGCAGGGAACGCAGAACGCGCACCGGGCGCGTTGTAAGATAGGGCGTCACAATAAGCCCGGCCAGTGCTCCGATCAACACAGACGACCAAACGATGCGAATGGACTCCGAGTGCGATGAAGCGTAGTGCGAAAATGAGGCCCCAAAGTATCCCCCGGCCACGGAAAGCACGATCATGCCAATGATGCGAAAAATGAATTCAACGCTCATAATTGCTCCTTTCGTCTCCATTTATAAGGTGCGAATGACTGTCATCATAATAGCATGGCTCATCGGTCCCGTCAATTGGCGATTGCATATTTATAATGCGGTTATAATCTGACGCCTGCGGCAACGGGTGCCGCAGGATGAAGCGGAGCATGGAATAAATTATAATTGTGGAGCGATTTTCAATGACCCTGACCGATACCCTCAGCCGGCCTCTGCGCGACTTGCGGATCTCCGTCACTGACCGGTGCAATTTTCGATGCGTGTACTGCATGCCCAAGGAAGTCTTCGGGCCGGATTATCGATTCCTGGCCCGCGCCGAAATTCTGACTTTTGAAGAGATCGCGCGGCTGGTCCACCTTTTCGTCGAGCAGGGCGTGCGCAAGATCCGGTTGACCGGGGGGGAGCCGTTGGTACGCCGGGACCTGCACCTGCTGGTGAGAATGCTCTCCGAAACTCCCGATCTCGATCTGACCCTGACCACCAACGGTTCACTGCTTGCCAGGCAGGCCCGGCTTCTCAAAGAGGCCGGGCTAAAACGAGTGACAGTAAGCCTCGACTCGCTCGATAACAGGATATTCAAAGCCATGAACGATGTGGACTTTCCGGTGGAGAAGGTGCTGGAGGGGATGGAGGCGGCCGCCCAAGCCGGCTTGGGACCGATCAAAGTGAACATGGTGGTCAAGCGCGGGATGAACGAAACGAGCGTATTGCCGATGGCGCGTTACTTCCGCGAGAAGGGTTACATCCTGCGCTTCATTGAATACATGGATGTGGGGCACACCAACGGCTGGCGGATGGATGAGGTGGTTTCGGCGAAAGAAATCATCAAGCTGATCGACGCCGAGATGCCGCTGGAAAGGCTCCGCCCAAACTATCCAGGCGAGGTCGCCGGTCGCTGGCAGTATAAGGATGGCAGCGGTGAGATCGGAGTGGTTGCATCCGTGACCCAGCCGTTCTGCCGCGACTGCAACCGGGCCCGGCTCTCCGCCGAGGGCGATCTGTATACCTGTCTGTTTGCCGTCCAGGGATTCAACCTTCGCAACCTGATGCGCGGCGGCGCCAGCGATGCCGAAATTTCACAGGCGATCGTGGGCGTCTGGAATAAACGCAGCGACCGCTATTCGGAGCTGCGATCCGAAAATACGATCTCCTTGCCCAAAGTCGAGATGTCGCATATCGGTGGATGAGAGCGGCCGCTCCACCCTCAACTTTCCATTCGCACTTTCTTAAGGAGGTTCTTCTGCTCACGCCGGACGGCATCCAAGCCATTTTCTTTGACCTCGATGGAACGCTTCGTCACAACCTCCCCTCGGGCGGGGAGGTCTTTGCAGATTACGCATGCCAGCTGGGCCTGCGTCTGGGTCAGGAAGATCGTCTGCGCGCCCTGCGCTGGGAACATTATTACTGGGCAAACTCGATCGACCTCAAAGCCGACAAGGAGATCTATCCAGAAGAGAATCACGAATTCTGGCAGAACTATTGCCGCCGGCAGTTGGTCGCGCTCGGCGCATCCAAGGACCAGGTGGAAGAATTCGCGCCCAAAGTCTCCCAATACATGGACGATTCGTACCGCCCCCAAAGTGTCGTGCCCCCGGACGCCCTTCGGCTTTTGCCCCAACTGCAGCAGGGGGGCTATTGCCTGGCGGTGGTCTCCAATCGCGAAAAGCCCTATCAACAGGAAATCGAATCGCTCGGCATTGCATCGTATTTTGCTTTCTCGATGGCCGGCGGCGAGGTCAATGCCTGGAAACCGGAACCGGATATCTTCTTGCATGCCTGCCGCCGCCTGGAGATCCATCCATCGCAGGCGGTGTACGTGGGCGACAATTATTTTGCGGATGTGGTCGGGGCGCGCCGCGCCGGACTTCAGCCAGTGCTCTACGACCCGCGCGGCATCTTCCCGGAGGCGGGCTGTCCCACGCTGTCTTCGTTTGAGCAGTTGCCTGCCGTGCTGGAAAATCTATGAAACGGGATTCTAGGGTCCCGGCTCGGCCTGGGGATTTGGAAGCACCTTGGTGAACAGGAAAACGATGCGGCTGCGGAGGGAGGCGAAGAATCTCCGAATGAACGGCAGCCGCAAAACCAGCAACAGCGCAATGACCACGCCATAGCTGACCGGGGCGCTGATGTCTCCGGACAGATGGAAGATGTCGCCTTTCACCGCCATGGCGTAATGCAGGGCCGCGAGGGGCGCGGTGAAATAAACAAGTTGATGCAGACGCCTCCATTTCTTTCCAAGGCGGACCTTCCAGATATCGAAGGAGGTGATCGCCAGCGGGACCAGCAAAAGAAAAGTCGCCATGCCATAAAGAATATACGACTTTTGAATCACGGTCTGGATCAGCAGATTCCAGGCCAGCCCGTTATCCAGATCCATAAAGATGATGACATGCAGAACCGCATACATCCCTGCGTACAGGCCGAGGGCGCGGCGGCGCTTGAGCAGGTCGCGCCAGCCGAGGAGCGTGGTCAGCGGCGTGCAGGCCAGGGACAAAACCAGCAGCGCAATGGCATGACGCCCGGTGCGGATCTCCATCGCCTGAATCGGGTTGGCCGTAAGATGATGCGTCAACACGCCGTAGATGATGATCGCCAGTTCCGACCAGGCATAAACATGCAGCGCGACCTGCGCCGGAGTGTACGGAAATCGCTTGATCCAATTGAAGAAAGACATCTTGAAAATTATATACCCGGATAGACGATGCGGAACCCGTTCCTGCGCGAACAGGTTCCGCATCTTTTGTCGGTATGCTTCCGAAACTCTTAATAGTTCTGTTTCAAATCCATACCTTGATAAAGATAGGCGACCTTATCGCCGTAGCCATTGAACATCAGGGTCGGGCGCATCGACAATTCGCCGATGCGCCGTTCCTCGGCCTGCGACCAGCGTGGATGAGGCACGTTTGGATTCACATTGGCATAGAAGCCGTATTCATCCGCGGCAATATCCTCCCAAAAAGTATTGGGGCGGTCCGCGACCAGTTCGATCTTTACGATCGCCTTGATGCCTTTGAAGCCGTATTTCCACGGCACGACCAAACGAATGGGCGCACCGTCCTGTGCGGGAAGCGGCGAGCCGTAAAGGCCCGTCGCCAGAATTGCCAGATCGTTCATGGCCTCATCCAGGCGCAGCCCTTCATGATAGGGCCAGGGATACGTATTCGTATCCGCCTCGGCCGGGAGCTGGCTCGTGTCCATCAGCGTTTCAAAGCGGACGTATTTTGCGTCGGAGGTCGGCTGAACTTCCTTCAACAAGCTTGCCAGCGGAAATCCCTGCCAGGGGATGACCATGCTCCAGGCTTCCACGCAACGCAAACGGTAGATGCGATCCTCCTGGGGAAACATCTTGAGCAGGTCCTCGATGGCATAGGTCTTGGGGTTGCTGACAAGACCCGAAACCTGCACGGACCATGGGTGAGATTTGAAGTTCTTTGAGAGTGGCGCTACCGCGTCTTTCGCTGTGCTGAATTCATAATAATTATTGTAGTTGGTAATGTCATCATAGGAATTGAGCGGATCACCCAATTCATCCTTCTTGCCTGCATAAGCGGCAACCGTGGGGGGGTCGGCGGACGAGGGGCTGCCGCCTCCCGTCGGAGCGCAGGCGGCCAGCAGTGCACCGCCACTCACCATGCCTGCGGCTTTGAGAAAGCCGCGCCGATTCACATACCAGGACTTGGGTGTGATCTCAGATGGACGTACCGGGACGGACTTGTAAATATCGCTCATGGGGACCTCTCATTCTAGGGATAGGATTCGGCCAACAAAGCTTTGATGTTGGTCTCGATTTCATCATAGGCGCCTTCGCCAATATGAACATAGCGGATTTCGCCGCGCTTGTCAATCAAATAGAGTTCGGGCCAGTACAGGTTACGGTAGGCGTTCCAGGTCGCACCGTCATTATCCTGCGCCACCGGATATTCGATGCCATCCTGGGCGACCGCCTCCTTTAAGTTGTTCAAGTCGGCCTCGTAACTGAATTCAGGGAAATGATTGCCAATGATCACCAGACCTTGATCCTTGTACTTCCCATACCAGCCCTTCAACGACGGGATCACATGCTGACAATTGATGCATCCCAGGGTCCACATCTCCAACCCCACCACCTTGCCGCGCAAGTCCGCCAGGCGCAGGGGCGAGGGGGCGTTCAGCCAGACCAGGTTGGTCAATTCAGGAGCCGGTCCCAGGTCCGGGAGAGAGGACGAGGCGCGGCCGCTCTCGACAGGCTGACTGGCCGCGCTGCCGCAGGCGGCCAGCCCCACGAGCAGCAGGGCGGAAATCCAAAGATATCTCATCTTATCGATAGTGATGAAATGGACCCGCTGATTCTTTCTTAGAAGGATATGAGAACCCGCCGCGCGTCACAGCCGGAACCGTTCACCGGATGCGTGGACCTCGATCTGTTCGCCGCGATAGAGCGTGATGAGGCCTGCCCCATAGACCGACCACACCCGATCTGAAACCTCATTGATAATACCGGTCTGTTCATCGATGCCCAGCAGGGTCACTTGCGGAATCCGTGATCTCAATTGCGAGGCCCAGTTCCGACCAAATCGATCGTGATGCGGCAGGATGCAGATATCCTCCAGAAGGCCAAGCCCCCGCAAAAGCTTCTTTTCACCGGGATCATAATACTGCCCGCATAAGACCATCGCCCCGGCACTGCTCCCGCCAATCACGGCGCCGCTTCGTTGCGCCTCCAGGGCCGCCAGCCAGACCCGGCTGTCACGCAGAGTCTCACAAAGGTAGTGAGGAAATCCACCCAGCAGGTAAATCAAATGGGCCGATTTGACAAGCCCGGCCAGGGCCGGGTCGTTCGCGCTCTCTTGATCAATGACCGGCACAACGCCCACCCGCGAGGCGCCCAACGACTCAAACCAATGCTGACCGTTCCGTCCGGCCCGCAGATGATTTTGATCGGGCGCGGCGGCTGTGGGGAGGATCACGAGGGGGGACTGCGGTCCGCCCGCCAATTCCATGGCGCGCCCGTCCGCCTCGGACATACGCCCGCCGAATTCCGCACCGCCTTCCAGGAGAAAGTAAGCCATCTCGTTCTATTGCAAAATAGTAATGCTTTTGCTTTTATTCAGAAATCATGATAGAATGTACCGACATAAGAATTTCATGGGAGAAATTCTTACTATCATACAGAAAGGAGATTATTATGTTATTTGCTCCCAAGGAAAAGGGCCAAGGCCTGGTCGAATATGCGTTAATCCTCGTTTTGGTTGCCATTGTTGTCATTGCGGTCCTGATGGTCCTCGGACCCATCATTGGCAATGTCTTCAGTTCGATTAACAGCAGCCTCACAGGCGTTTAGTATCCTCTCGTAGAAGTTTCAATGCGTAAAAGCCCTATTGCCCAATAGGGCTTTTATCTTTCCCGGAGGGGCCGGATGCCGCTGGCTGAAATATCCGGCGCTCCGGCGCTGCCGGGCGATGTTCAGACAGGCAGAGCCAGCCCAACCTTACTGGGGCTGGATCGGGCACAGGGCGGACGTGGGCGGGAAAAGGCAAAAATGTCGTTTCTGTCAGGACTCGCCGTTTTCATATAACCGTAATATAATCCTTACATCTCTGTTAAAGGAGAAATCCTCAAAGAAAGGAGAAATAACGCTATGTTGCTCGCTTTCGAAGAAAAGGGCCAAGGCCTGGTTGAGTACGCGCTGATTCTTGTTTTGGTTGCTATTGTCGTTATTGCAGTTATGATGGTGCTTGGCCCCACAATCGGCAACACATTCAGCTTAATCAACTCCAGCCTCACCGGCGTCTAGCATATCAAGCATAAACCACCCACCTACCCAAGGCTCTGTCCAATGACAGGGCCTTTCACTTTTGTATGGTGGTCCAGACCTGCCGGCCGTCCGTCGTGATCTCAATCCAGCCGTTGCGATCCGTACGGAGCACGGCGTGACCGGTCAAGGCCTCCAGGGCAGCCTGATCGGGCAGGCCGCCTGGATCGCCGGCGGAAACGCTGATCACGGCCAGTTGTGGATTCAGATTCTGAACCCATTCGGGCGGCGTCAGCGGGGCATAACCGCTCTGCGCTAACAACAGGACCGTCACCGGCCCCACGCTCTTTCCATTCTGCAAATTACCCAATGTGTCGAAGTCTTCTCCGATGGGAAGCAAAGCTCGAAAGCCGTTCCACTCGATCAAGAGGGTTGAACCCACTGGAGAAACATCCAGCACTTTCAATGTTATGCCGCTGCCAAGATCGAGCGTTTGTCCAATTTTCGCCCCCGTCACCGGGAGCGATTGCTGCGCCAGCCAGTCAGCCAGCTGACCCGCTGAAAATGATGCATCCTGATCGCCGCTCCACAAAACATTGGCCGGTGGATACCGCAGCAGGACGCGCGGCAGTGAAGCCACCTGGGCCCCATCTGTCGAAGCAATGATCAACCAATCCAGATCGCGATTCAACAGCGAGATTCTCTCCCCCAGCCCATCCGAGAGGGACGAGGCGGAGGGCCCGCCGTTGATCAGAATATGCCTCCCGCTTGGAGTTTGGATCAGGACCGCGTCCGCCGAGCCGACGTTCAGGAACGTGATATGCAATTTCCCGTCGGAAGTGTTGGCAACCAGGCGCCACGACAAGATCGCACCGATCAACAAGATGGCCAGGATCGTGAGGGCGGACAGGTTCGTAAATCGCTGGTAGAGCGAGGCCGCAGACTGCCGGAGACGCGGACCGGTAAAAGTCAGGATAAGAAGCGCGGCATAAAACAGGACGACCAATGCGGGAGCGAGGCTGCCAAGCGGGATCGTTCCATGCGGCAGGCCATCCAAGAATTCCACCAGGCGAATCGTATAAGCAGCCAGGGGCCAGGCGATCCACGCCATGAGTTCGCCGAGCGGAAAAATGATCAGACCGAGGACGACCGCCAGTCCGCCCAGCATCATGACCGCCGGTTGAAAGGGGAGGATCAAGGGAGCGGCAATCAAAGAGACAAGCGAGATCTGCTTGAAGTGGTAGGCCACAATGGGCAGAGCGGTCAATTGTGCCGCCAGAGGCAGCAGGCAAAAGTCGGAAAGAGGCTTGGCGATGCGCTGTGCGGCAGAAGGCGAAAAGCGGCGCGCCAGCAAATTCCCGGCTATGCGCTCAAACGGCTGAGTGTAAAGAACGAGCCCCAATGTCGCAAAGAACGAAAGCTGAAAATCCGCATCCCACAGCACAAGCGGATTCCATAAAGCCATCAGCGCGGCAACGCCGGCCAGGGCGGTGAGTCCCACTTGACGGCCTCCCAGCTGCAGCGCGACCAGAGCAAGCGCAGCCATCAGTGCGGCGCGCACGGCCGCTGCGCCGGCCCCGGCCAGAAAGGTATAAAGGGCAATGCCCAGGACGGCAAGCAGGGCGCCGCGCCCCCGGCCAAAAAGGCGGCGGAAGAGAGAGCTGAACACTCCGGCGATCAGGGAAATATTGAAGCCGGACAACGCCATGATCTGGGCCGTGCCCGTATCCTTGAACGCCTGCTGGACGAAATCCGGCAGGCCGCTGGAGGTGCCAAGCAGGATGCCTGCCAGCAGTGAGGCTTCGGGATCGGAAAAGATGCGATAGACATTGCGCAATGAGTTATCCCTGATCGCATAAATTAATCGGCGAATCGGGTCCCCGCCATTGCCGGGCAGGAGAGTCGCTTCGCTCTCCGGCATATAACTGGAAACGTCCCGCCCGGCGGGAGGCTGCGGATACGAGAAATCCCCGTTTTGAGGAGGAGTCTGCAACTGGCCGCGCAGACGAAGTTCATCGCCGTACTCATAGGCCAGATTGACGGGAACGCGTGCCAGCAGCGAGCCGCTCACATTGAAAACGTGCTGGCCGACATCGATTTGTTCGACGCGGAGCCGCAGGCTGGTATAAGCATCGCGATAATCAGGGGGCTCGGTCAGCATGCCGGTGACAAGCACCTCCGGTCTGCGGTCGTTATACCAGGAGACATCGGCGGGTGTGATTTTAGGGATGGTCTGCTGATAGCGCACCGCCCCCAACAAAAGCGCGAGGCATGCGGCGACAATCGGCCAGAGCCTGCGCGACGCCAGACGGGCGAATCTTCTCCGCAGGACCATCGCATCGATGATCGGTATTAACGCGATGATCAACCAAACCGCCAGCGGGGCGCGTAAGAACCGATTCAGCACAATGCCGCCGAGAAACGCCAGCGCAACCCAGAGGTACGGCAGGGCCATAGTAGGATTGTACAATAAAAGGATCTTTATGACGAACAAATCAGAGACGTTATAATCAGACCCATGCTGGATAAGAAACTGATCCTTCTCACCGGTGCCACCGGTTATGTGGGCGGGCGTCTGGCCCCGCGGCTTTTGGATGCGGGGTACCGCGTCCGCTGCCTGGTGCGCGACGCGCGCCGCCTGTGCGGGCGCCCGTGGTACAAGCGCGTCGAGATCGTCGAAGGCGATGCATTGATTCCCAAAACGCTGAATCGCGCTTTGCAGGATGTTTCGGTTGCCTATTACCTGATCCATGGAATGCAGGGGAACAAAGCCAGTGCGGAACGCGACATGAGTGCGGCGGGTAATTTTGCCGAAGCCGCGGAACAGGCGAACATTGAACGGATCATCTATCTCGGTGAGCTGGTCGATCCGGCCGCAAACCTATCTCCGTATCTTCGATCCCGTCATGAGACCGGCTCCATTCTGCGCCATGGAGGCGTGCCGGTCACAGAATTTCGGGCGGGTATGATCGTCGGCTCGGGCAGCGTGCTGTTCGAGATGGTCCGTTATCTTGCAGAGCGTGAACCGATCCTGGTCTGCCCGGCCTGGTTCTTTTCGACCGCACAACCCATTGCGATCCGCGATGCGCTGGCTTATCTCAGCGCGGCGTTGGAAACAGAAGAAAGCACCGGCCGGCTGATCGAGATCGGCGGTCCCGGGCGTCTCACGTACGCCGAGATGCTCCTTCAATATGCAAAAGAACGTGACCTCCAGCGCGTCCTGGTTCGCACGCCGTTCAACCTGCCGCGCCTTTCGGCTTATTGGGTCCACATGGTCACGCCGATCCACTGGCGCGCGGTCCTGCCTTTGATCGAGGGCTTGCGCGCCCAGCTCATCGTCCATGATGACGCCGCCAAGAAAATCTTTCCAGACATCAAGCCGATTGATTTTCAAACCGCCGTTCATCTCGCGCTGGGACGCATCCATCGCGATAACGTCGAGACCTCCTGGTCAGATGCGCTGGTCACCGCGATGGGAGATACCCGGCCGTATGCGTTCAAAGCGGAAGAGGGCATGATGATGGAACGCCGCACGCGGCTTCTCGCGCTTCCAGCGGGTCCCGTGTTCCGGGCCTATACCGGGATTGGCGGTGGGCGCGGCTGGCTGTACATGGATTGGGCGTGGGCCCTCCGCGGCTGGATGGATAAAGCCATCGGCGGCGTGGGCATTCGACGCGGCCGCCGCCATCCCGATGATATTCGGCCAGGCGAGTCGTTGGACTTTTGGCGCGTCGAAGCAGTTGAGCAGGATCACTTATTGCTTTTGCGGGCGGAGATGAAAGTGCCGGGCCTGGCCTGGCTTCAATTTGAATCGATTCCTCAGGAGGATGGCAAAACGCTTTTGACCGAGACGGCTTACTTTGCGCCGCGCGGTTTTTGGGGTTTTGTGTATTGGTATGCGATGTGGCCGTTCCATGCTTTCTTATTTGACGGCTTGATCCGGCGTCTCGCTTCGCGGGCCCGCGTGTTGGCCCAGACCCAATAAACCGTGCAGCCAGAAACGGCTTGCCAGGGATCTGGCAGGGAAAAATGCCGTGACCAAGAAACTCATCCTCGTTACCGGTGGGACAGGCTATATCGCCAGCCGGCTGATCCCGCGCCTGTTGGAGCAGGGATATCGTGTCCGCACCATGGCACGCCGGCCGGAGCAGCTTGCGGCGCGTGCGTGGCGGGACCGGGTTGAGCTGCTCTATGGCGATCTGACCATTCCAGGCACTCTGGCGGCCGCCCTGGGCGGAGTTCATACCGCTTATTACCTGATTCACAACATGACGATCGGACGCGGTTATGCCTACATCGAAGCGGAGGCTGCGCATCATTTTGCGTTTGCCGCAAGAGGCGCCGGGGTGGAGCACATCATCTATCTTGGAGGTTTGGCAGATCCAAATGACAGGCACCTGGCGCCTCATCTGCGCTCGCGCCTGGAGACGGGGGAAGTGCTCAGACGGGGCGGCGTGCCCGTCACGGAATTCCGCACGGGGGTCATTGCCGGCCCCGGCAGTATTTCGTTCGAGATGATCCGCTTCATGACCGAGGCGCTGCCCTTGACGATCGGACCAACCTGGCTGAAAAACAAAGCCCAGCCGATCGCCACAGAAAACGTTATTGACTATCTGACCGCCGCACTGGAAAACTTCAATAGACAGAATCGAATCTTTGAGATCGGCGGCAGGGAAGTCGCCAGCTACGGGGATTTGATGCTGCGTTACGCCGCGCTCCGCGGGTTGAAACGCAGGTTGATCCTGTTGCCCGGCCTCCCGCTCTGGTTCATGGCACTGGGCGTGGCAATGTTGACGCCGGTACCGCGTCGAATCGCGTACGCGCTCCTCGGCGGACTCGCGGGCGACAGCATTGTCCAGGATGATGAGGCGCGGCGGGTATTTCCGAACGTCAAGTTGAGCAGCTTTGACGAGGCGACCACAAACGCTTTGCGGAATCTTTCCCCCGCTTCGCTGGAACGCATCTGGGAAGGTTCGGTTCGAGACCGGGCGAGCCTCAAACACGAAGGCTTCTTCGTGGATTATCGCCGCGCCGAGATCCGCGCCTCGCCCGCCGCGGTGTATCGGGCCGTGGCATCCCTGGGCGGACCACGGGGCTGGCTGTATGCAGACTGGCTGTGGCAATTGCGCGGCTGGGTGGATGGATTGATCCCCCCTCCGAATTCCTTTCCGGGCGGGAGAAGGACCAGGCCGGAAGGAGAAGAACTCAAACCGGGCGACGCCCTCGATTACTATCGCGTTGAATCGATCGAGCTCAACCGGCTGCTGCGTCTCTATTCCGAGCTGCGCGCTCCCGGCGACGGCTGGATGGAATGGCAGATCGCCGCCAAGCCCGGCCCGGGGCGGCTGCCGGGCGCGGGCGAGGCGGAGGCCGCAGAATCCGTATTAACGCAAACTGCTTTCTTCGCGCCGCGCGGCTTACCCGGTTTTCTTTACTGGCATTTGCTCGATCCAATCCATCGGCTGGTGTTTCGCGGTCTCATCCAAGCCATCAAACGTCAAAGCGAGATACGATGAAGTTTCCCGGGAAGGTCCTCCTGTTTGCGTTTTTCATTGTCCTCCTGCTCGCCTTGATGATCGCGGTCGCGCGGTATGTCCCGAATTCCCTGCATACAAATTCGGACTTCCTGGCAATCTATGATGCCGACCTGCGGCTGCTTCAGCACATCACACCGTACGACTATTCAGGCCAGATCCGCTTGATCGCCGAACAATCAGGAACGCTTCCTGAAAACGTGTACGTGCCTCAATTTCCTTATCCGCCCTGGTTCGCACTCAGCACATTTTATCTGGGTTTATTGCCCATTCAATCTGCCGCCATGCTGTGGTTCGAGATCAATTTGGTCATGCTGTTCTTGACAGTTTGGTTCCTCAGCGCCGGCTGGCCGCCGCGGCTTCGATTGTTTTCCTTTCTGGCGCCGTTCTTTTTCATACCCGTGATTGGAACGCTCGGGGTCGGGCAGTATGACTTCCCGGTTCTGTTGGGAAGCGCGATGTTGATCTACGCCGTCCGGCAGCAGCGCCTGGCGCCGGCTTCCGTGGGCGCAGCATTATTGACCTTTAAACCGCACGTCGGCCTTCCCATCCTCCTGGCCGCACTCTTGTATTTCTTCCTCTCGGGCGGTCCATTCAGCCGCCGGGCCCTCGTTTGGATCTTCGGCGGCATGGCATTTCTTGGCCTGCTCGGGCTGGTCGCGGATCCTGCCTGGCTGATCGATTATCCGCATTCGTTCTTGACCTATCAGAGCGGCGCAGACATCGCCAGCTGTGCCGCCTGTGACAGTCTGCCGGCCTGGCTGGCGGCTCGTTTCATACCCAGTCCCAGCCTCGCCCAGATGACCGGGATCGGTGCGGCATTGTTCATGGTGCTTCTTCTTTTCTTTGGCTTGATTCGTGCGCGCCTATTGAAAGCGCCGGCCCATTTAATAAACGCTGCTATCCTGGTTGCTCTCCTGGCGCTCCCCCATCTTTATAACTACGACTTTGTGCTCCTGTTGATTCCGTTTGCCTTATTCGCCGGGGAAGCAAGCCGGCGGTGCGAACGAATCGGTTTGGCGGTCCTATATCTGTTTCCCTTTTTTGCAATCGTGGTCTTTGGGCGCAGTCTCGGAGATCCGTCCTTGCTTTTCGTAACATTGGTGCTGGCGGCCCTCCTTTATGTTCAGGCGCGCAGACTTCCACAGCTTGACGTTTCGGGGCGCGGGGCATAAAATCTATTCCACAACCAAGAACGGTCAGTCAGCGGCGAAGCCGGTGGAATTCCGGCACTGTCCCGCAACTGTAAGTTGGCGCTGCTAACAAGTCAGGTCGCCCGCGCTGGCCGGTTCACCACTCTCTCGTGGAAAGGAGGTGGAGGACGGCAGAGTCGGATTGCCTCCCCAGCCTCCCCAGTCTTTGACTGGGGAATTTGATTCCATTCAGGAGAAAACATGTTACGCAAAATTTCTGCTCTGGCTTTGCTCACCGTTTTGTTGTTCGGCTGCGCCCCCGCCCAGCCGCCTCAGGCGGCGCCGACCGTCGTGTCCACGCCGCCGCCCCCCCGCCAGACCGCAGCGCCTGCCGCCACCGCCACCTCATCGGTCATCGCATTGACCGATGGGCTTGGGCGGGCCGTCACGCTGGATCGTCCCGCCCAACGGATCGTCTCGATGGCTCCCTCGAACACGGAGATCCTTTTTGCAATCGGCGCGGGTCCGCAGGTGGTCGGACGCGATGAGTTCTCGGATTATCCGGTGCAGGTCAAGTCGCTCCCGAGCGTCGGCGGTTCGATGGGGAACTACAGCAACGAGGCAATTGTCGCGCTCAGGCCCGATCTGGTGCTGGCCGCGGAAATCAACACGCCGGAACAGGTGAAGTCCCTCGAAGCGTTGGGCTTGATCGTTTATTATCTGAAGAACCCGACTACGCTGGACGGGATGTACAGCAACCTCCAGATCGTTGCGCAGCTCACCGGCCATGAATCGGAGGCGGAGAACTTGATCACTTCTCTCAAGGCGCGCGTTGCGGGGGTGGACGCGAAGCTTGCCAACGTGACGGACAAGCCAATTGTGTTTTATGAAGTGGACGCGACCGATCCCAGCAAGCCTTATACCTACGGACCCGGCACTTTTGGCGACACGCTGATCGCGCGGGCGGGCGGAGTGAATTTCTCCGGCGCGGCCGGCCTCACCGATCCATATCCACAGGTCGGCCTGGAGCAGATCGTAAAGACGGATCCTCAAATCATCATCCTCGGCGATGCGGCTTATGGCGCAACGCCCGATGCGGTCAAAGCGCGCCCCGGCTGGGGAACGATCGAGGCGGTGCAGAATGGAATGATCTTCCCGTTCGACGATGATCTCATCAGCCGTCCCGGTCCGCGTTTGGTGGACGGGCTGGAACAATTGGCAAAACTCTTGCATCCGGAATTGTTTCAATAATATTTTGAAAACCCGGCCTTATCTTTTTTCCCTGCTCGCCCTCGGCATCGCGCTGATCCTGAGTCTCACCATCGGTTCGGTGTTCCTGCCGCCCGCGCAGCTGTGGGGCGCCCTGATCGGTCACGGCACGCCGGTCTCGGACGCGATCTTGTGGGACATTCGCCTGCCGCGCACGGTATTGATCGCGCTGACCGGCATGGCCCTGGGCGGAAGCGGTGCGGCCTTTCAGGGTCTGTTTCGCAACCCGCTGGCAGATCCATTTTTGATCGGAGTCGCATCCGGCGCGGGTTTGGGCGCGGTGATCGCGATGAGCATCCAGTGGCCGTATTCCTTTTGGGGCTTGATGGCCATTCCGATGGCCGCCTTCGCGACGGGCCTGCTGACCATCTTCATCGTTTATTCCCTGGCGCGCGTGGGCAAGACGATTCCGACCACCAATTTAATCCTGGCCGGTGTGGCATTTTCATCATTTGCGACCTCCTTGACTTCGTTTCTGATGCTGCGCTCCTCCAACGATGTCCACCGCGCCCTGGGCTGGCTTTTGGGCGGGGCGACTCAATCGGGATGGACCGCGGTGCTCGCGGTCGTGCCCTACCTCATCCTCGGGCTCGGCATCCTGGCCCTGAGCGGGCATGCGTTAAATCTGCTGCAATTCGGCGACGACCAGGCCCAGCAGCTGGGACTTAACGTGACGCGCGCCAAGACGATCGTGTTGATCGCGGCTTCACTGGCGACCGCCGCGGCGGTTGCCTTCTCCGGCATCATCGGCTTTATCGGCTTGATCGTTCCGCATGTGATGCGCCTGTGGTTCGGTGCGGATTATCGCCGCTTGATCCTATTATCCATTATCGGAGGCGCGGCCGCGCTGATCCTGTCAGACGTGGTGGCGCGCGTGGTGATCGCGCCCCAGGAGATCCCGGTTGGGATCGTGACGGCCCTGGTCGGGGCGCCGTTCTTCCTGTGGGTCCTGCGCCGCGCCAAGAACCAGGGATATTGGTAAAGGCCAAGCGGCTATGTTGCGCATTGAAAACCTTTCGGTCAATTACGGCCCGCGCCGCGTATTACACGATGTTTCGCTGAGCGTACAAAGCAGCGAGGTCGTCGCCTTGATCGGACCGAACGGCGCAGGCAAATCAACTTTGATCCGCGCGGTGAGCGGCGTGATCCCCATCGCCGGCGGACACGTTCGAACCAACGGTGATGACTTCCAGGCGCTGGCCCCGATGCGGCGCGCAAAATATCTGGCGGTCGTGCCCCAGGCGGTTTCGCTGCCCCCCGCGTTCACGGTCTGGGAAACGGTGCTGATGGGACGCACGCCGTACCTCGGATTTATCGGTCAGACCTCATCGGCAGATGAAGAAATTGCGCGCCAGGCGTTGAAGCGCGTCGATGCGCTCGGTCTGGCGGAGCGCCGCGTCGGGGAGCTCTCAGGAGGCGAAGGGCAGCGCGTGCTGCTGGCACGCGCTTTGTGTCAGTCCACGCCGATCCTGTTGCTCGACGAGCCGACTGCGCATCTGGATCTGCAGTATCAGGTCAATTTATCGGAACTCGTGCGCGACCTCGCCCATCATGACAAGCTGGCGGTGTTGATCGCCTTGCATGATCTGAATCTGGCCGCGCGTTACGCGGACCGCATTGCATTGATGGTGGCGGGCGAAATCAAGGCCCTGGGCGCGCCGCGTGAGGTGCTTACTCCCGAACTGATCTCACAGGCCTATTGTCTGCCCGTGCAGGTCGTAGGGCATCCGTTCCTGGATGTGCCGCTGGTTCTGCCGGGGACCGTGAAATAAGGGGGTGCCGCGCCGGGGGAATCGGGCAGCCGGCGCCGCTGGGAGGCCGTCCATGAAGAGGGGAGAATGCCGGGATTGTCAAATCCGTTTCTACTCGTTATAATGTTTGTCTCTCGGGGCGGGTAGCTCAGCTGGTTAGAGCACTGCTTTGACATAGCAGAGGTCGCAGGTTCGAGCCCTGTCTCGCCCACAGAGAAAAAGCCCGAACATGGGCTTTTTTATTGCATTCGTCCTATCCGAACCATGACAAAGGAGAGTAACTATAATTGAAAACAGGTGTTATTCTATTTGTAACAAAGAGTACAAAGTCGATAAAATTTCACCTTTAAGGAGACGTTAGAATGTTCATTGATTTTCTCACAATCGTCATGATTAACCTGGTGGCAGGCTCCGTACTGCTGGCCTACTATCTATGGAAGGGCATGGATGAGAAAAATCAGCGTCCGTACGCGGCCGCTTTCTTCATCACCGGCCTGGTGGGCATCGTCACCGGCTTACAGCTATCCTTCACCTGGCCCCTGCCTGGAAGCTTCAACGTCGGTTACGGTGACGCTGCCACGTTGTTCGGAGCTGTTTATCTCGCGACCGGCATCGCTCTGAGCCAGGGCTGGGACTTAATTCCAGTGGCGCTCTATTCTTTCTTCGCCGGCATCGATGCGATCATCGTGGGCATCCGCCTCTACTCCCTGCAATTGGGACAGGAACCGCTGGTCGCGGCGATCGGCTTTATTTTGGCGGGTCTGGGCGGTGTGGCTGCCTTCCCCTTCCTGCAATGGTTCAAGGACAACAAAGCCGTCCGTTGGATCGGAATCGCCGTTTTGGTGGTCGCGGCGGCCATCTGGGCAGTCACTTTCTACGCTGCGCTCTGGGGTCATATGGCCTCATTTGCCAAGTGGGTTCCCGCGACGATGGCAACCCCCGCCGCAAAGTAGGGACTTCCATTTCAGCCGGTCGGGAAAGGACGGGTCCTTTCCCGATTTTTATTTTCCTTGACAGACCCCCAATCCGTCATATAATACCGGCATTCAAATAAAAACGCAGTGACCGGGACGAGTAAGCGGCTCCCGCCTCTGACAGGGAGAACAGGCCAAAGCTTGAGAGCTTGTTCCAGAGACGACCGCAGAAAACCACCCGCGAGCGTAAATTCGAAAGCATGAGCGAGTAGAAGGAACGGCTGGCCCCGTTACCGGCCCAGAGAGATGCTCTCCGTCGCAGAGCAAATCGGGTGGAACCGCGTGAATCAAATTCTCGCCCCGTTCGGGCGAGAATTTTTTGTCTGTCACCCCCGCCGCAAAAGCCGCCCGGATGGAAAGGAAGCGAAAATGTCAGAACAGGAAATGCAAGAACGTTATGAGGACTCACATCTCTATCGAATCCGTCACTCCGCCGCGCATATCATGGCGCAGGCCGTCCTGGAGATGTTCCCGGATGGGAAGGTCACGATCGGGCCTCCGGTCGAGAACGGCTTCTATTACGATTTCGATCTGCCGCGCAACTTGACACCCGAAGATCTGGAGCAAATTGAGAAGCGGATGCGGCAGATCATCGCCGGCAAGTTTGAGTTCGAGAAGAAAGTTGTCTCGGCGGATGAGGCGCGCAGGATCTTCAGAGATCAGCCGTACAAGATCGAATTGATAGAAGGACTCGAAAAAGGAGGTTTCGACGAATACGGCAATCCGCTCAAAGAGAAGCCGGAGATCTCGATTTATCAACACGATACATTCGTGGATTTGTGCCGGGGCCCGCACGTCCAGAATACGAAAGAGCTCAAGCCGGATGCCATCAAGTTGATGAGCGTGGCCGGGGCATACTGGCGCGGCGACGAGCACAACAAGATGTTGCAGCGTATTTACGGGACGGCCTGGGAGAATAAGAAGGACCTTGAGAATTATCTCTGGCAGTTGGAAGAAGCCAAGAAGCGCGATCACCGCAAACTGGGCAAGGAGCTTGAAATCTTTACATTTGATGAAGAAGTCGGTCCCGGCCTGCCGCTCTGGCTTCCGAATGGCGGCGTGATGATCGAGGAGTTGGAAAAGCTTGCCAAGGAGATGGAAGAGAAGGCCGGCTACCTGCGCGTCCGCACGCCCAACCTGACGAAAGAGGATCTGTTCATTCGTTCAGGCCATCTGCCCTATTATGCGGAGTCGATGTATCCTCCCATGGAATTGGAGGGTGTAAAGTATTACGTCAAGCCGATGAACTGCCCGATGCATCACAAGATTTTTGCATCGAAGGGCCGCTCGTACCGCGACCTGCCGATCCGTCTCGCGGAATATGGCACGTGCTACCGCTACGAAAAATCCGGCGAACTCTTCGGCCTGATGCGGGTCCGCTCCCTGCAGATGAACGACGCCCACATTTACGTCTCCGAAGATCAGTTTGAGCAGGAATTCATGGCCGTGATCGGGCTCTACTACAAGTATTTTAAGATCTTTGGCATTGAAAAATACGTGATGCGTTTAAGTCTGCACGGGAAGGAAGGGCTCGGTAAAAAATACGTGGACAATGAGCGCCTGTGGCTCAAGACCGAAGAAATGGTGCGCCGCGCAATGAAGAACGGCAACGTGCCTTTCGTCGAGGCGGAGGATGAGGCCGCCTTCTACGGGCCCAAGATCGATGTTCAGATTTGGAGCGTGATCGGCAAGGAATTTTCGCTTGCCACCAATCAGGTGGACTTTGCCCAGCCGGCGCGCTTCGATTTGAAGTTCACGAACAAGGCAGGGCAAGACGAGGTTCCGTTGTGCATTCACCGCGCGCCGCTTTCCACGCACGAACGCATGATCGGCTTTTTGATCGAGCATTATGCGGGCAATTTCCCGGCCTGGCTCTCGCCGGAACATGTGCGTGTCATCCCGGTCACGGATGCCCAGAACGAATATGCCGATCAAATTGTTCAGCAGTTGCGAGATGGGGGAATTCGAGTCAGCGCCGATCTCAGCGCGCAGCGTATGAACGCCAAGATCCGGGCCGCCCAGCTGCTGAAAGTGCCGTATATGCTGGTGGTCGGCGGGAACGAGCTGCAGGCGGGTCAGGTTTCATTGCGCGTCCGGGATGGAAGCCAGCAGAACAACATTGCGCTGGGCGAGTTTGTGGCAAGGGCGAAAGATAGAATTGCAAGGAGGGCGCCCGAACTCTAATCACGGCCGCTGCAGGAGGATCTGCCCTCCCGGCGGCCGGGGCCGGGGCTGTGCCGTTTTGTTGACGATTCACGCGCCTTCGTGGTATCATTCGCCCGCTAAAAACCAGCCAAAGGCTGGGTTTGTTTCATAATAGGAGAAGATTATCAGCGCTCTTGAATTTCGAGTTAATGAGAACATCCGGGTCCCCGAGGTCCGACTGATCGGGCCGAACGGCGAAAACGTCGGAGTGGTCGCGATCAAACAGGCCCTGCAGATTGCGCGCGACGCAGAGTTGGATCTGGTGGAAGTTTCGCCGACCGCCACCCCCCCCGTCTGCCGTGTGACGGATTTTGGAAAGTTCATCTACGAGCGGACCAAGAAAGAGCGCGAGGCGCGCAAGGCGCAGACCAAGATCGAGGTGAAGGAGATCCGCCTGCGTCCCAAGACCAACCAGGCCCATCGCGGTTTCAAAGTGGACGATGCCCGCCGCTGGCTTTTGCAGGGACACAAGGTCCGGGTCACGATCAAGTTCCGCGGACGCGAAATGGATTATCCTGAAATAGCGCTCGAAGATCTGAAAGAGATCGCTGCCTCGCTGGCGGACATCAGCACGATCGAACAGTCCCCGATGATGGAGGGCCGGACCATGTTGGTGGTGCTCGCCCCAGGAAAACCGTCTGCCAAGAAAAAGGACCGGGCCGAATCCCCGGCCGAAGTCGCCGCGGAGGCGAAAGAGTAGGTCCCAAAGATGTTGATCGTCCGCGGGCAAAAAGTTTGTCCGCGGTTTTATTTTGTCTGAAAGGAGTAAGGTACAGTGCCTCGTAAAGCCAAATCCGGCAAATACAAGCTCAAGACCCATAAGGCGACTTCCAAGCGTTTTCGCCTGACGGGTGCTGGCAAACTGGTGCGGACGAAGGGCGGCAAAAGCCACCTGCGCCGAAACACGTCGAAGCGCACCAAGAAGCAGCTCTCGGAAATGCAGACCGTCAAGGGCCGCAGCATCATCAAGAACGTGAAGCGCCTCGCGCCGAACATGGAAGGCTAGGGGCGCCGCAGACTTGCGCCCGGCAGGAAAATCGATTTTTTATTGCGGCTCCTGGATGTAAACAACTGGCATGACCTGCCGACGTTCAGAGGCTTGCAGGAGATGAACAATGACAAGAATCAAAGGCGGTCCTTACGGACATCTTCGCCACAAGAAAATTCTAAAGATCACCAAGGGCCAGCGCGGCGCCAAGCACTTTTTGTTCAAGCGCGCCAACGAAGCCATGCTGAAGAGTCTGTGGTACGCGACCCGCGACCGTAGAGTTCGCAAGCGTGATCTGCGCAAGTTGTGGATCGCCCGCATCAATGCGGCGGCCCGCTTGAACGGCACCACCTACAGCCGTTTGGTGGCGGCCCTGAAGAAATCGAACATCGCCCTCAACCGCAAAATGCTGGCAGACATTGCCGTCCGCGATCCGCACGCCTTCGCGGCGGTCGTGGCAAAGACGAGATGAACATTTGGCCGGGATTTTTATCCCGGCCAAATGTTTTAACGGGGTAAAATCACCGCATGAACCAGGTCCTGCTGGAACGCGTTCTCCCAAGCGGTCAAACGATCCAGATCGTGCAAGGCGATCTCACGACCGAAACCACGGATGCGATCGTCAATGCAGCGAATGAACATTTATCGCACGGCGGCGGCGTGGCGGGGGCCATCGTCCGGCGCGGCGGCGAAATCATCCAGCGGGAATCGGATCAGTGGAGGCGCGTTCACGGAAGCGTTTCCCACGCGCGTCCGGCCTGGACCTCGGGCGGGCGCCTGCCTGCAAAATATGTGATCCACGCCGTGGGTCCCGTGTGGGGGAGCGGCGATGAAGACAATAAATTGGGGGCCGCCGTCCGGGGATCGCTGGAAGTTGCGGATGAATTGAAATTAACCTCCCTGGCCTTCCCTGCGATCTCGACGGGCATCTTTGGTTTTCCAAAGGCACGCGCCGCGCAAGTGATGTTCTCCGCCATTGAAGATTATTTTTCAAACCAGCCGTCTGGGATCAAATCGGTCCGGCTGGTCCTGTTGGATGAGTCTACGATCCAGGCTTTCCTTAAGGCGTGGAAAATGGCTGATGGATCGTAGAGGGCATTTTCCGTACAGGGTTGATCATGATCTCCTCTTCCCAAAACCCGAAAATCAAACTGGCCCGCGCCCTGGCAGGCCGTCCCAGGGAACGGCGCGAGGCGGAGGCGTTTCTCGCGGAAGGCGTGCGGCTGGTCGAAGAGGCATTGACCGCGAACTGCTCGTTCCGGTTTGTGCTGTACTCGGATGAATTGAGTGAGCGAGGCAAAAGGCTGATCGGGAAGTTGGAAGACAGGAAGATCGACGTGGAGCAGGCCGAAAGCGCATTATTGCAAGCGTTGAGCGAAACCGAAACCTCCCAGGGCATCCTGGCGGTTCTGAACGGCCCCCGCCTCCCGATCCCCGCCTCCCCCGACTTCATTTTGATCCCCGATTCCATCCGCGATCCCGGCAACCTCGGCACCCTGCTCCGCAGCGCCGATGCGGCAGGCGTGCAGGCCGTATGGATCCCTCCTGAAACAACGGATGTCTTCGCACCGAAAGTGGTCCGGGCCGGGATGGGCACACATTTTCGGCTGCCAATGCAGAGGATGAGTTGGGATGAAATCCGCGGCCGGGCCGGAGATCTGCGGATCTATCTTGCCGACATGGACGGTCAATCCTGCTGGGAGACGGATTTCAAGTTACCGCTGGCCTTGATCGTCGGCGGCGAGGCCGACGGTGCCAGCGGGCCGGCACGCAAATTGGCGAATGCTTTTGTGCGAATCCCGATGGCGGGCAAAACGGAATCTTTGAACGCGGCGGTGGCCGGGTCCGTCTTGATATTTGAAGTGATGAGGCAAAGAAGGGCATATCATTAGCGAGGTCGGCATGTTGAGCGCAAACCGGATCGTCATGATCGTCTTCGGAACTCTGATCGTTGAATGCGCCTGCCCCCTGCGCGATCGGGGTGGCCGCGGACGGCCGCCTCTGCAATCCGGATCCTTGCGGGGAGATCGGTTGATCCGTCCTCCCCATTGTAGGCAGCCATGAAAATCCGCTCGATCACCTATTTCTGCAATCCCAAATATCCGCTCGATGAGCAGGTCATCCGGGCCGGGGGCGAGTTCCTCGCCCAGGCCAAGTCCGCCTATGAAGCCGCGGGGTTTGAGGTCCAGACCGGGCGGCTGGCAACGATCCCGTTTCCCGCACTTCTTGGCGAAAAGGGAATTGCTGACTTGCCGCGCTTGGCAGAACGATTGGAAAAGCTCATCGGACAAATTAACGTGGGTCATGCCTCGCTCGGGCCCGCATTGCCGGGATCGCCGCGCAGCTATAAAGTCATTCCTGAGGCGATCGCCGCCTCGCAAAACATCTTCTTCGATGGCGTGATGGCCGATCAAAGCATGGGCATTTCGCTTGCGGCGATCGAAGCCTGTGCGGAGGTCATGGTCCGGTCCGCACCGATCGATCCGAATGGTTTTGCGAATCTGCGTTTTGCGGCGCTGGCAAATGTCAAGGCGGGTGCGCCTTTTTTCCCGGCCGCCTATCATGATCAGGATCGGCCCGCGTTCGCCATCGCAACCGAGGCGGCGGATCTGGCGGTGGAGGCTTTCAGCCAGGGGGGGACTTTGGAGGATGGACGGCGGACTTTGGTCTCGGAGATCGAACAGCATGCCAGGCAATTGAGCCGGGTCGCACAGGCCCTGGATTGTAAATTTGGCGGCATTGATTTTTCCCTCGGACCCTTTCCGGCCGAGGACCGCTCGCTTGGCACGGCCTTCGAACGAATGGGAGTGCCGCGCCTCGGACTGCATGGTTCGCTCGCGGCCGCGGCGATCCTGACCGAAGCCATTGACCGGGCGGACTTTCCGCGCACAGGCTTCAGCGGGTTGATGCTGCCCGTCCTCGAGGATGCGACGCTGGCCAAGCGCGCCGCCGACGGGACCTTGAGCGTCAAAGACCTGCTGCTTTATTCGGCAGTCTGCGGGACGGGACTGGATACGATCCCGTTGCCCGGGGACACGTCCGCCGAACAAATTGTCCCGCTCCTGCTCGATCTTTCCGCCCTGGCGCTTCGTCTCAATAAACCGCTCACCGCCCGGCTGATGCCCGTCCCCGGCAAAAAGGCCGGGGACCCGACCAGCTTTGATTTTGGATTCTTCGCCAACAGCAAGGTGATGCCCCTGGATTCCCTGCCGTTGAATTCTGCGCTGGGTGGGCATGCAACCTTTTCCATTCAATCACGCCCCCGGCCCTAGGGGCGAGGCCGCGCGGCGGGCCGTGCCCAGAGCGCCCCTACGACTCGGTCCGCCAATAATCTCCACCGCCCACGGCGCGCTTCATCAATTTGTGGCCGACCAGTTCGCGGCGCAAGGAAGCCGTGTCGGCGTGGAAGCGGGCCAGGATCTTATTGACCTGCCTTTCGCTGTAGCGTTTGCCTGGTTCAAAGGCCTTGACGATATAGCGCAGGGTTGCCTCCAGCTTCTTTTGCTGGGCAGGGATGGTTTTCAGGCTTCCGTCCCGGCGCGTGTAATCTGCGACAACTTTGCGATCGTACGCATCGAGGTCAACGGCCGCCGCGGCTTCGCCAAAGTCTGCGCGCGATAGCAAACGGCGGGTCTTTGCTTCAAGAGCCTTTTGCTCTAGATGATAAACGTTGTAATAACTCTCAGGGTGTGCGCTGACCAGACCGACCTCGGTTAGCTTGGAGAGATGATGCGAAACCGTGGAAGGCCTGAGATGCAGCAGCGCGGCAAGCTCCTCGACGCTGTAGGCGCGTCCAGCCAGCAGACCGACGATCTTCAAGCGGCTGGCATCCCCGAGGGCCTTGTAGAAATCAACCAGTTCGTTTTCCATTCTGAAGCCTTGTAAATCTAATTCGATGATTATCGAATTAGATTTTAACGGCAAAAAGCGGGGACGTCAAGGACCGCCGGGCCGCGCCGGCCGCCGGCCGTGAAAAAAAGAGGCGGGGTGAATCGGTTATAATCCGTTTGCAAGAGTCGGCCCCATTCCCCTTTGGAGGTGTTTTGTGGATCTCTCGAAGCACGCGTTCTTTGAGGGAAAAATCGTCCCGCTGGCGGAGGCGAACATCAGCATAGCCACACACGGCTTTTTATATGGCACGGCCGTCTTCGGCGGCATGCGGGCTTACTGGAACGAAGAGAAGAAACGTCTCTTCGTTTTTCGTCCCTGGGATCATTTTCATCGCCTGCTGCATTCGGCGCGCCTGATGGCGATGCAAACCAGTTACGATGAAGAGAGCTTGATCGAACTCACCCTGGAGTTGCTGCGCATGGACCACTACCAACAGGATGTGTACATGCGCCCGACGTTCTACAAGGCCGATCTCGGCATCGGTGTGAAACTGCATGATCTCAAGGATGAGTTCTGCATGTTCACGATGGCCTATGAAAAATATGTCAAGAACGACACCAACGCGCATGTGACGTTCTCTTCCTGGCGACGGATTGACGATAACATGATCCCGGCCCGCGGAAAAGTGGCGGGCGCCTACGCCAATTCGGCCCTGATCAAAACGGATGCCAACCGGGCCGGTTTCGATGAGGCGCTGGTCCTGGATCAAAACGGCCACGTTTCGGAAGGCTCAGCCATGAATATCTTCATGGTGCGCGATGGTCTGGTGATCACGCCGCCGGTCACAGACAACATCCTGGAAGGCATCACGCGCAAGTCGGTGATCGAACTTCTGCGCAATGAACTGGGACTGCAGGTGGTGGAACGTTCCATGGACCG
>DATJBI010000201.1:0-18816 GCA_035515435.1 Anaerolineales bacterium | reverse complement strand
AATCAGCCGATAGGCACTGTCTTCCTTCAAAATCACTTTGCCCACCGCAGCTGTCTCCGCAGGCATGGGCCAGGGCTCTTGCGCTTTCAAACACATACAGCCTCCTGCTTTTAGTATAGCAGGTTTGCCAACAGTATCTTTAAGGACCGCTGGGATCTCAGGCATAAAGAAAAGTTGCCCGGAGAGGGCCTCGCCCTCTCGGGGACTGCTCGCTAGAACATCAGCGCGTTGACTTTGTCCATCATCTGCCGCGCCGGCCGCAGGTCCGCCTCCGTGAGCCGGTTGAGCGGAGCGTCCGTCAGGTTATAGGTTTCGATCAGGGATGGTTTGCTCGTGTCCACATACAAAAGGCCGGTGATCAGCCAGTTGTTGCGCTGGGCCTCTTCCATCACCCGCAGGGCTTCGAAGCGGTTGGTCGGATCGTAGCCCTTCTCAAGGTTTTTCAGGATCACCACGGAGCCATCGTGCATGTTCACCTCGCGCACTTCGCCTTCTTCCATCTCACGCTCGAGCACGATCTCGTTGCGCGGTGCGATGTAGGTGATGTCGTGCAGCGGTTCTTCGTGATCCTTGCCCCAGGCGTAGGAATGGTAGGCATTGTCCTGGTTATTGAACGTGACGCACGGGCTGATGATGTCGAGCACCGCGATGCCGTTGTGCGCCAGGGCGGCCTTGAGCAGTTCCTTGACCTGTTTCGGGTTGCCGGCAAAGGAGCGGGCGACGAAAGTGGCATTC
The DNA here is from genome assembly GCA_035515435.1 of Anaerolineales bacterium. Taxonomy (GTDB): domain Bacteria; phylum Chloroflexota; class Anaerolineae; order Anaerolineales; family Villigracilaceae; genus Fen-1038. Next base: position 18,081 of record DATJBI010000201.1, on the reverse strand, counting down.
GAGGCCAGCCCTTCCATGCAGATGTCCACCGGCATGTATTGATTGGCGCCCTGCTTTTTGAGCTCGAGGCCCTTTTCGGCGGTCGCCGAGAATTGTCCCTTGGTCAATCCGTATACGCCGTTATTTTCCACAATGTAGACCAGGTTCACGTTGCGCCGCATCGCATGTTTGAATTGTCCCATCCCGATGCTGGCGGTGTCGCCGTCCCCCGAAACGCCGATGCCTCGCAGCTGGTGATCGGCGAACAGCCCGCCGGTGGCCACGGATGGCATGCGTCCATGCAGGCCGTTGAAGCCGAATGAGCGATTGAGGAAGTAGGTGGGTGATTTGCTGGAGCAGCCGATGCCGCTGAACTTGACGACCTCCTCCGGCACCACGTTCATTTCGTACAGGGCGGCGACGATCTGGCTTGCGATCGAGTTGTGCCCGCAGCCCTGACAGAGTGTGCTGGGGCTGCCGCGGTAGTCGTTCTTGGAGAGCCCGGCCAGATTCAGTTGGGCCGCTGCGCCGGCCATCGGAAGTGTTTGGGTCATGTCTATCTCCTTTTCGCGGATGTGCTTTTCTTTAAGGTCCGGGCCGCCCGGGTCCCGGCGGCTTTCGCCCTTGCCTTCTGCGCTTTCTGCTCTGCCTTGTATTGTCCCAGGATTCCTTCCCGCACCCATTTTGCGGAGGCGGGCAGGCCGTCTCCCCACGCGACCGATCTGAATTTCGTGCCGTATTCCGGATATTCGATCTTGAGCAATTGACTCATTTGCCCATCCCGATTCATCTCGACCACGAACACCGGATCGTGTTTCCGGACGAACGCAGTCACTTCCTTCGTGAAGGGCAGGGCGCGCAGCCGCATGAAGTCGGCCTGGACCCCGTGCTGGGTCCCGAGCTGAGCTTGTGCCTCCAGGATCGCGGGCTCCGTGGAGCCGAAGCCGATGATGCCTGCCTTTGCCCCCCTGGCCGGATGCGTGACCGGCCCCGGCACGAATCTCCGGGCCGTCTCGTATTTTTTCTTCAGGCGATCCATATTCCGCTGCCAGGTGGGCGCGTCTTCGCTGTACCTTGCGTATTCATCGTGTCCGGTGCCCCGCAGGAAATAAGAACTCAGCGGATGCTTGTTGCCGGGGACTGTGCGATAAGCGATGCCGTCCCCGTCTTTATCGAGGTAGCGGCTCCAATTTCCCTTCAGCTCTTCCAGGTCCTTTTCCCACAGGACTTTCCCGCGGTCCATGGGTGTGTCGGGATATTTGAACGGCTGGCTCATCCACTGGTTCATGCCCATGTCCAGATCGCTCAAGACGAAGACCGGCGACTGCAGCCGTTCGGCAATGTCGAATGAGCGCCAGCCGAATTCAAAACACTCATTCACGCTGCCCGGCAAAAGAATGATCTGCTGCGTGTCGCCGTGACCCATGAAACTGGTAAAGGCCAGATCGCCCTGCGAGGTGCGGGTGGGCAGGCCGGTCGAAGGTCCGATTCTCTGGACGTCCCAAACCACGATCGGGACTTCCGTGTAATAGGCCAGGCCCGCAAATTCTGTCATCAGGCTCAGGCCCGGCCCGGAGGTGGATGTCATCGAGCGCAGTCCGCTCCAGCCCGCGCCGATCGCCATGCCGATGGCCGCCAGTTCATCTTCGGCCTGCACGACCGCGTAGGTGTGCTTGCCGTCCTCGCGGCTGCGGAGCTGCGGCAGGAAATCATTGAGCGATTCGGCCAGCGAAGAGGCCGGCGTGATCGGGTACCAGGCCGCGAACTGCACGCCTCCAAAAATGGCTCCGATCGCGGCCGCTGTGTTTCCGTCGGCCATGATCAGTCCGTCCGTCTTGTTCATGGGCTCGACGTAGAAGGGATCTCTTTTCTCGAGGTTGCTCTGCGCCCATGCCGCGGCAGCCCGCACGGTATTGAAGTTCATGTCAACCGGTTTTTGTTTGCCTTTGAAATGGAAACTCAGCGCGGCATGGATCTTGTCCAGATCGATCCCGAGCATGGCCGCCAGCACGCCGACATAAACCATGTTGCTGACCAGGTCGCGAAAATCCGAAGGAACGTTCGGGTCGCTGCGCACGATCTGTTTCACGGGCATCGCATAGGCCGTGATGTCGGCCCGGGTGACGGGCTGCTTGATGTCGTCGGCATAGAAGAAGGCGCCGCCGGGCAGGACCTCGGCCAGGTCGTGCGCGAACGAACTGGGATTGATGGAGACCATCACCTCGGTCTCGTCGCGGCGCGCCAGGAACCCGTGCTTGTTAACTCGGATCGTGTACCAGGTGGGCAGCCCCTGGATATTGGAGGGGAATAGATTCTTGCCCGAGACCGGGATCCCCATCTTGAACAATGCGCGCAGGATCGTGGTGTTGGCGGTCTGGCTGCCGGAGCCGTTCACGGTCCCCACCGTGATCGAGAAATCGTTGACTACCTTGTTCATTTGTCTCCTTTGGCGGAGGATGGGCGCTGAGAGAGCAGGTCAATGTGCGCGACCAGTGCTTCACGCCCAGCCGAATAGCTGCCGCTGCAAATGCTCTCAACCATCTGGCCGTGATAATCCCAGACCTTGTGCAGGTAATTTATGCTGCCCGCATACATGTTCAACCCCACGGATTCATACGCATCCCAATAGGCCTCCAGCAGGCCGGTCACAAAGGGATTGTTCAGGCGGCTGTAGATCAACAGATGCAGGGCGCGGTGTTCTTCGTGCGGGACCTGCAGGGGCGAGCCGAGCAGTTTCGCCCGGGCGCGGTCCATCAAGGACCGCAGCGCCTTTTTGTCTTCCTTGGTCAGTTTCCTGGCCGCCTCATCCCAGTAGGCCGCCTCAATGTGGTTGCGTAATTCGGAGAATTTTCGGAAGTGGCCGTCGTCGAGCATCAGCGCATACCAAAGACTCTGCCGGACCGCGGCTGCAAAGGCGTACGGCTTTCGCCTCATCCCGGTGCGCGGCTTCACCTCCACCAGGCCCAGGGCGCGGGCCACTTCGAGCTGTTCGCGCAGCGTCGCGACGCTGATCCCGAGTTCTGCACTGAGTTCCGTCAGCGCGGGCAGGCCGCGCTCGGCTTCCCGGTGCGACGCCAGGTAGTGCATGAATTCAGAAACCTCGACCGAAGGATGTTTTGTGGACATAATATCTGATTAATCCGATTATTCCTAGGAATGTAGTATAATCCTTCGAAATGGATACGTCAAGGATCGCTGCGGTGCCGCGCTTCTTTTTCTTCCGTGCCGCGCCGGCCCGGCGCGAAAGCCAAGATAATTTTCAAGGTAGTGTATAATTAGCAGGCAAGTTCTGCATTCGAAGCAACAAGGAATCTATGGCGAGCACATTTTCATTACCAGCAGAATACTGGCAGACACTCGAAATTACCAAACAAGATGTTGAGGCCCTGCACACTTATTTGTTTGAAATCGAAACTCCGTTGACGGCCCACGATCTGACGCCGGTCTTGATCGGGAGCCGCCTCCGGCTGGAGACGGAGGCGGAACGCAGCAAACGCGAATCGGGCGGGAAGACGTTCCTGCCGGGCGACCGTCATACCATCGGTGACCATCTTGTTTTTCCAAGCCTGGGCTGGGCAAAGGGAAAAGTGACGGCCCTGCGCCCCGGCCGGAATCCCGAGGCGGGCGAGTTCAATGTACTGACCGTCGAGATGGAGGACGGCGTCCGGCGTCTCTTTGCATCCGCCCTGGCGGACCATGTCCTGAATCAGGCCTCGGCGGATATGTATCAAGCAGGGGATCTAAATGCCGAGGCGATCCTCGACGAGAACGGCCAGCAGATCGAGAAGAAGATCGAGACGGCATTTTCAGACAACGGGGAGCTGGTGAAAATTGCGGGCCGCTGGTTCCCGCGCGGGCTGTTGATCGATATCAACGAAGGTCATCTGAATCTGGCGGAAGCGGTCCTGGATATGGCGCAAGGTGAACCTCAACCCGCCTCCTCCTTGTTGAAGGATATTGAGCTGCCCTCGGGTCTCAATCCCAAACTCGCGGAATTTTCATTGAATTATGCCCTGCAGTCCGATGCGCGCTTTGATGAGGTGGGTCCGGCCGGTGAGGTGTTGTGGTGTCTGCGCCGCCTGGAGCCGGAGGGCGTGCGCCAGCCCCCGTCCTTCCTGCACTATGAGCCCGTCGCGTATGACCGCTCCGCCCTGGATGAAGCCATGCTGAGGCTGGAGGCCCAGCTGGATGATGAGCTGAGCCAGGACAACAGCCCGGCCCACAAGGATGTCCGCGAGGTGACCATCAGCCTGATCTATCCGCATCTGCGGGCCGGCACGCTGCCGCTGGCGGCGCGGACGCGTTCCCTGTTCCCGACCGCCTACGAATCGCCCCGGGTTCGTTTTACGCTGGTGGACGCCCGTTCCGGAATCAAGATGCCCGGATGGGTCGTGCGTGAATACGGATATGTGTTCGGCCTGCGTGAATGGTACAAGACGCACCAGCTGATGCCGGGGAGCCTGGTCGCGGTGCGGCGCGGCCAGAAGCCGGGCGAAGTGATCGTGGAAGCCAAGACGCAGCGCTCGGCAAAGGATTGGGTGCGCACGCTGATCGTCGGTGCAGACGGCGGATTGGTCTTTGCGATGCTGAAGCAGCCGATCTCGGCGGAATTTAATGACCGGATGGCGATCTATGTTTCGGATTTCAAGGTGCTGGACCCGCTGTGGGACAGGCAGCGTTCGTTTGAGGACCTGGTGGTGACCGTGATGCGCGAGCTGACCAAACTCAACCCTCAGGGACACGTGCATGCGCAAGAGCTTTATGCCGCCGTGAACCTGGTCCGGCGGGTTCCGCCCGCGCCGCTGTTTGCGCTGCTGGCCAGCCAAAAGCGCTTCGTGCATGTGGGCGATCTGCATTACCGTCTGGAGGACCAGCCATGAGCCTGCTTAAACCGGGCATCCAGACTCCTTTCCATATCGACTTTGATTGGTGGAAGCAGAACGAAAGCGATTGGCACGTCTTCCTCCGCTCGCTGCTGTGTCCGGCGCATCAGCAGTCCTTGGCGAACGTCGAAGAGGGCGAGCTGATCGACTGGATCGATCCGCAGACGGCGGAGGTCACGCCGGTGGACGGGATCCAGCACGCCCTGATGAGCCATTGTGCACTGCAACCCGATTTTGTCGATGAGCATACGGCCATGGTCGAGGCGGTCTTCCGCGTGTTCTTGGCCAACGGCAACCAGCCGATGAGCGCGGAAGATCTCTCGGGGAAATTGAACCGGCCCGCCCTGACCATTCTCCGGACGTTGAGCGGGCCGCGCATTTACCGCGGCTTGCGGCCTTTCGGCTTGTCGCGGCCGGAAGAAAATACCGAGGACGAAGCGTCCAAAATAGAGGCATGAGGGCTCCCGCCCCTGTAGCTCAACGGATAGAGCACCTGCCTTCTAAGCAGTTGGTTCCGAGTTCGAGTCTCGGCAGGGGCGCTGAGTTGGAATATTTTACTGGTTCGAAAGGAGTGTACCCATGACAACAGAAAGATTTGGTCTGATAAAAGTTGGCGGCCAGGATGCCACCGTGATCGGCCGCGATCTCAAAGCGGGCCAGGCCGCGCCGGATTTTGTGGTTCAGGCGCTGGACTGGTCGGCGAAGCACGGCCTGGCCGATACGGCCGGCAAAGTGCGGATCATTGCCTCCGTCCCGTCGCTGGATACCGACGTCTGTGACCGCGAAACCCGGCGGTTCAATCAGGAGGCCGCTGCGCTTGGCAAGGACATCGTCATTGAGGTGATCAGCACCGATCTGCCCTATGCCCAAAAACGCTGGTGCGGCGCGGCGGGTGTGGATCAGGTCATGGTCCTGTCGGACCACATGACCGGCGAGTTCGCCGAAAAATATGGCGTACTCATCAAGGAGCGCCGCATTTGCCGCCGCGCAGTGTTTGTGGTCGGCCGCGATGATAAGGTTGCTTATGTGGCTTACATGCCCGCATTAGGCGATGAGCCGAATTACCCGGAAGTCATCGCGGCGGCCAGGAAAGCATTGGCCTGACGGCCACGGGAGGAGCAAGATCATGCCCACGGTGATACGCAGATCCGAGACCGTTACGCTGAGTGAGAAACGCCGCGAGATCCTGCATGCGGTGGGATGGCAGGTGACGCAAAGCATCTGGAGTCCGCCGACCGACGTCTACGAAACCGAAAAGGAATACATCGTCCGGGTTGAAATTGCCGGAATGCGCGAGGCGGATTTCGACGTGATCTTTGAGAACGGATATCTGTTCATCAGCGGGGTCCGCCCCGATATTTTGGAACGCCGCGCCTACCATCAGATGGAGATCCGTTTTGGGAAATTCTCAACGACGGCAGCCCTGCCCGGGCCGGTCGACCTGGATCGTTCTGAAGCCCAGTACCAGGACGGCTTCATGACCGTTGTCCTGCCGAAAGCAAGACCCTAGGAAGCCCCGTCCGAGGAATGATGCCTGCTTCCCGCTGGCAAACCAGCATGGCCGAGTTGTTCGAATGGATGGGACAGGCCGACGACGAGCTGAAGCTGCTCGTGCCGTCGGTCTTTTCCCGATTCGCGAAGCGGGAGGATCTGCCCCAAAAAGAAGAAACGCAGAAGGAAGAAGCCCCGAAATATCCGGAGGTCTTGCCGATCCTTCCGTTGCGCGGTGTGGTGGTTTACCCTCAGACGGCGGTGCCGCTGACGGTCGGGCAGCCGCGTTCGATCCGCCTGGTCGACGACGTGGTGGCCTCCGATAAACTGGTCGGGCTCGTCGCCGCCACGAATCCCGAACTGGAATCCCCGAGCCCGGGCGATCTGTTCAAGGTCGGCGTGGTCGCGATCGTGCATCGCCTGCTGCGCGCTCCCGACGGAACCGTCCGCCTGCTGGTGCAGGGCATGGATCGTTTCCGACTGGGCGACTTCGTTGGCGAGGAGCCGTACCTCAAGGCCCATATTCATCTGGCTCCGGAGGTGATCGAAGAAGGTTTGGAGATCGATGCGTTGGCGCGCAACGCCCGCGACCAATTCCAGCAGATCACCCAGATGATCCCCTCCTTTCCCGAGGAACTGGTTAATTCGATCACCACGCTCGAGGACCCGCTGCAGATCGTTTACACGATCGCCAACTTCCAGCGCATAGACCTGAAGGACGCCCAGGAGATCCTGGAGATCGATTCGGTCAGCGAAAAGCTCCGCAAGTTGATCGGCCTGCTGGTGCGCGAGGCCGAGGTTTTGACGCTCGGTCAAAAGATTCAGAACGAAGCGCGCGGCGAGATCGAGAAAGTCCAGCGCGAGTATTATCTGCGCGAACAGATGAAGGCCATTCAAAAGGAGCTCGGCGAGAAAGATGAACAGGCCGCCGAAGTGGACGAGATCCGCAAGAAGATCGAGGACGCCAAAATGCCGGAAGAAGCCGGCAAGCAGGCCCGCCTAGAATTGGATCGTCTCTCGCGCCTGCCGACGGCCGCGGCCGAGTACGGGGTGATCCGAACCTACCTCGACTGGCTGGTCACGCTGCCCTGGTCGAAATCGACCGAGGACAACCTCGATATCGCTCACGCCCGGGGGATCCTGAACGCGGATCATTACGGCCTGGAGGATGTCAAGGACCGCATCCTCGAATTCCTGGCGGTTCGCAAGCTGCGGCTCGAGCGCAAGGACGCGGTCAATGAGCCCCCCAGGGACCAGATCCGGCGCGAGCGGGAAGGCGTGATCCTGTGCTTTATTGGTCCGCCTGGCGTGGGCAAGACTTCGCTCGGCCGATCCATTGCACGCGCCATGGGCAGAAAATTCATCCGCGCTTCCCTGGGCGGTACGCGCGATGAGGCGGAGATCCGCGGCCATCGGCGCACTTATATCGGCGCCCTGCCGGGGCGCATTCTGCAATCCCTGCGCCGGGTCGAGTCAAGGAACCCCGTGTTCATGCTCGACGAGGTGGATAAGCTCACCTTTGATTTCCACGGCGACCCGGCTTCGGCCTTGTTGGAGGTCCTCGACCCGGAACAGAATTCCGAGTTCCGTGATAATTATCTGGAAGTCTCTTTTGATCTGTCGCAAGTCTTCTTCATTACGACCGCCAACACCGCCGAAACCATCCCCGGTCCACTGCTCGACCGCATGGAGATCATCTGGCTTTCCGGGTATACCGACAACGAGAAGATCGCGATTGCCAAGGGCTATTTGATTCCGCGCGAGATCCGCGAAAATGGTCTGCGCCCCGCAGAGCTCAGTTTCAGTGATGAAGCTCTGCAGAAGATCATTCGCGACTACACCCGCGAGGCCGGGGTCCGTAACCTTGAACGGAAGATCGGCGCGGTGGCCCGTAAAGTTGGGACTCGCATTGCGGAGGGCAAAGGGGAGACGTTCACCATCACGCCTGAACACGTCGAAGAGTTTCTCGAGCATCCGATCTATTTTGGGTCGGAAGAGCTGAACGAGCGCACATCGGTTCCGGGCATCGTACCGGGACTGGCCTACACCCCCTTCGGCGGCGATATCTTGTTCATCGAGGCGACGGGTATGCCTGGCGGGCACGGCTTCCAGGTTACGGGTTCCGTCGGAAACGTGATGCAGGAATCGGCGCGGGCCGCCCTGTCGTACGTGCGCTCGCGGGCCGGCACGCTGAAATTGCCCAGTGAGTTCTTTGAAAAGAATGATCTTCATCTGCACATTCCCTCCGGCTCCACGCCCAAGGACGGGCCCTCGGCGGGTGTGACCATGGCCACGGCCCTGGTTTCGCTGGTCTCGGGACGCAAGGTCAAACCGCATCTGGGGATGACGGGCGAGATCACCTTGCGCGGGCAGGTCCTGCCGATCGGCGGGGTCAAGGAGAAAGTCCTGGCGGCGCATCGCAACGGCCTGCAGACGGTGATCCTGCCCAAGCGCAACCAGTACGATCTCGAGGACGTGCCGGATGAGATCAAGAAGTCCATGAAGTTCGTTTTCGTTGAAACGGTCGACGATGTCCTGAATGCCGCGCTCGAATCGGTGCCCGACCCCGCTGCGGGGAAGGAGCGCGCCGGGCGGACACAGAGATCAACCAAAAAGGGAAAGGTGAATGGCAAAATTAAGGGTCATGCTCGCCGAAGATGATCTCACGATGATCAATCTGCTGAAGACCTTGCTAAAGATGGAAGGCTTCGAGGTCATTGCGCTGGATGCGGATGCCGACGTGGTCAAGGCGCTCAGTGAGAATTGTCCGGATGTCTTGCTGATGGATGTGCACCTTTCGAAGCAGAACGGTCTGGAGATCTTGGATTCGATCCGCCGCACGGCGGCTGCCTGCCAGGCCCGCATCATCATGACCTCGGGACTCAACCTGAAAGAGGACTGCCTGAAGCGCGGTGCGAACGGGTTCCTGCTCAAACCCTTCATGCCCGATGATCTGATCGATATGCTGAAAGGGATATCGTCAGCGTGACATGCACGGACGTGGATCTGCGGGAATTTCGTTTTCCTGAAGATTATGATCGCGTCAGGCGATTCTGGGAGAGCATCGAAAAAGGGATGCATATCGGTCCTTCGGACGCGCCCGCGGAAATTCAGAAGAAGACCCGGCGTGACCCGGATCTGTTCCTGGTCGCCGAGTCCGGTCGCGAAATCATCGGCACCGTGCTCGGCGGCTTCGACGGGCGGCGCGGCCTGATCTATCATCTGGCGGTGGCCGCCCGCTGCCGCGGCCAGGGCATCGGATCGCGTTTGATGGCCGAAGTGGAAGCCCGCCTGCGGGCCAAAGGCTGTTTGAAGTGCTATCTGGTGGTTCTGCGTGATAATGTCGAAGCGATGAAATTCTATGAGCGCCTGGGGTGGGGATCCATGGAACGGGATCTGCTCTACGGGAAAGAATTCGAATGAAGCTTCGCTTCGATGTGCTCACGGTCTCGGATCGTTCGGCGCGGGGCGAACGCCCCGACGCTTCGGGTCCGGCATTGATCGAGCTGATCCAGCGTCAAGGCTGGGAGGTGATCCGCCAGCGCGTCCTGCCGGATGACTTGAAGCTCCTGCGCGAGGTGCTGCGGAGCTGGTCTGAGCGGGGCGACGTGGATGTGATCCTGACCACGGGCGGAACGGGTTTTGCACCGCGCGATGTCACGCCGGAGGCGACCCGCGCCGTGATCGAGCGCGAGGCGCCGGGACTGGCCGAAGCGATGCGGCTGGCGAGTGCAGCCCGCTCTCCCCATGCGATGCTTTCGCGGGCCGTAGCCGGTATTCGCGCCGGGGTGATCTTGATCAACCTGCCGGGCAGTCCAAAAGCGGCGGTGGAAAATCTTCAGGTTGTGATCCCGGCCCTGGAACACGCGGTGCAGTTGTTGCACGAAGACCCCGCTGCGGAAAAAGGGCACTAACAAGTTGTAGTATAATCCCGCCGCTCGCACCGCTCCGCATCATCGAATCAGGCCCCGTGCCGGTGCGGGGACAAAATAATCAACAACCAAGGAAAGTCTATGATTGATGTCAATGATCTTCGTAAAGGGGTGACCTTCGAACTGGATGACGCCCTGTTCAAGGTGCTGGAGTACAGCCATAACAAGGCCGGGCGGGGCAATGCCTCGATTCGCGTCAAAGCGCGCAACATGCTGACCGGTGCAAATATCGAAAAAACATTTCAATCCGGCGACCGCGTGCAGGATGTGCGTCTCGATTTCCATACGGTTTCCTATCTGTACGGGGACGGCGAATTCTATCACTTCATGGACAGCGAAACGTTTGAACAGCCCGCCATTCGAGGCGATGTGCTCGGCGATGACGCCCTGTATCTCAAAGAGGGCATGGAAGTCAAATTGACCTTTTACCGGGGCGAACCGCTGGATGTGGAACTGCCGACTTCGGTCGATCTCAAGGTCCTGGAGGCGGACGTTGCCGTGCGCGGCGACACCGCCACCGGCGTCACGAAAAGGGTGAAGACCGAGACGGGACTGGAAGTTCAATGCCCGCAGTTCGTCAAAACCGGTGACGTGATCCGGGTGGACACCCGTACCGGCGAATATGTGACGCGTGTTTAGCATGCGGATGCTGATGTGGCCTGGGACGGATAACGGGCAGCCACCGCGCCCCGCCTTCGCTGCCTGTTCCTGGGTCCCATGAAGACTCCTGCCGGCAAAGAGTGCAAATATTTCTTCGGGGATTACTTCCGCGGCCGCAGTGTGGAGGAGTGCAGTCTGCTTAAGGCCTCGAATCAAAACTGGTCGGCAGAATTGTGCCGGACCTGTCCGGTGCCGGGAATATTGCAGGCCAATGCCTGCGAGTTCCTGCAGCTGCGCGGGGTCGTGAACCGTCCCCTCACGGCCGCCCTGCAACGGCGCGTCCAGGTCAGTGCGTATTGCGATAAGGTGCGCCAAGCGGTGACGGAGCCGCATATCGGCTGCGGGGAATGTCATCCCCTCCCGCCGATGTTTGAAATAAGATCAAAATGACGGCTTTCATTCTCTGCCTGAAGAAATAAAACCCAATATGACCCTCACGCTTCTGCTTGATCTTGATGACACTCTGCTGGAAACCAACATGGGCGCTTTTGTGCCTGCCTATTTTCAGGCACTCTCGCAGCACCTCGCCGAGCAGGTTCCGCCCGAAAGAATGCTGCCGGCGCTGATGAAAGGTACGGAGCTGATGCTTGCCAGCGACGACCCCGCCCACACCTTGCAGCAGGTATTTGAGGCCTATTTCTATCCCAGCCTGGGCATTCCCAAGGAACAGCTGGCCGGGCGGATCGAACAATTCTATGACGATATTTTTCCGTCCATTGGCGCTGTCACCAAGAAGCGCCCGGGCGCGGTCGAACTGGTCAATTGGGCTTTGGCAAAAGGGCATCGCCTGGTGGTTGCGACCGATCCGCTTTTTCCGCGCAAGGCGATCGACCACCGAATCCGCTGGGCCGGACTGGATCCCGGGCGATTCGAATTGATTTCATCTTTTGAAGCTTTCCATTTTACAAAACCACGGCCGGTGTACTTTGCGGAAGTGTTGGGCCGACTGGGTTGGCCCAGCGGGCCGGTCTTGATGGCGGGCAATGATGTGGAGCGCGATCTGGAACCCGCGCAGGCTCTCGGGCTGCTGACCTACCAGGTGAGCAGCGACTCCGCCCCGCGGGCGGGAGCCTTCCAGACAGCCCCCGGCGCGTCCAGCGCGAGGCCCGGCGGTACCTTGCCGGACCTTCGCTCCTGGCTGGAATCCGCCGAGCCTGGGCCCCTGGGGCCAGCCGTGCAGACGCCGGCCGCGATCCTGGCCGTGATGTTATCCACGCCCGCGGTCTTGCAAGGCCTGACGGCGTCCGTTTCCGCTTCGGGCTGGCCCCATCAACCCGATCCCGATCAATGGGCTCTGGTGGAAATCATCTGTCATCTGCGCGATACCGAGCGCGAGATTCATCATATGCAGCTCAGCACGTTGCTCGAGCAGCGCGAGCCGTTTATCCCGCGGCCCGATCGCAGCGTCTGGGCCAAGGAGCGCAATTATTTGGGCGAGGATGGTCTGGCAGCGCTGCAGGATTTCACCTCGGCGCGGCTGCAGACGCTGGGCAGGTTGGCGGGGTTGAGCGAGGCGGTTTGGAAGCAGGAGGCGCGTCACGCGATTTTTGGGCCCACGCACTTCCAGGAGGTCATCGGCTTTATGGCAGACCATGACCGCCTGCACATCCAGCAGGCCTGGAATTTATTAAGGGCCCTTTAGAGCCGTATCGCTTTATCCAGCTCGGGGTTATCATCTTGTGAGTCAATGGGACAAGCGAAACTTGTCCCATTTTTTTAGGAGAGTGTTATGACAACACGTGTTGTGGTCACGGGTGTAGGCTGCGTCACGCCAGTGGGGAACAATGTCGCGGATACGTGGTCTGCCTTGTTGGCCGGAAAATCCGGTGCAGGTCCCATTACCCGATTTGATGCGAGCGGATATAAGACCAGATTCGCCGCGGAGGTAAAAGGCTTTGACCCGGTGGCTCTGTTGGGGGCGCGCGATGCGCGCAAGTTTGATCGTTATTCGCAGCTGGCCATTGCCGCAGCTCAGGAAGCGCTGCAGGATTCGGGCCTGGTCATCAACGATTCGAACCGGGACCGCGTGGGGGTTTTGATCGGCACGGGCATCGGCGGGATCCTGACCTTGATGGAAAATGTCGAGGCTTTGCGCGAGCGCGGTCCGGAGCGGGTCAGCCCGTTCCTGGTGCCGATGATGATCGCGGACAGCGCGGCGGGCCTGCTGGCCATTCGCCTGGGCGTGCGGGGACCGAACATGGCGATTACGTCGGCGTGCGCCACCGGGACGAACGTGGTGGGCGAGGCCTCAGAGATGATCCGGCGCGGTGCGGCGGACGTCATGTTCGCGGGCAGTTCCGAGGCCGCGATCGCCGCGCTGACCATTGCCGGGTTGAATGTGATGACCGCCCTCTCCACGCGCAATGATGCGCCCGAGAAGGCCTCGCGTCCCTTCGACAAGGGTCGGGATGGGTTTCTGATGGGGGAGGGCGCGGGCATGGTTGTACTTGAGTCGCTGGCGCATGCGCAGGAGCGCGGTGCCGAGATCCTGTGCGAACTGACGGGATATGGAACTTCGGACGATGCGTATCATATTTCCGCGCCCGCTGAAAACGGCGTGGGTGCAGCCCTCTGCATGCGACGGGCCCTGGAAGAGGCCGGGCTGGATGCCGCGGATATCGACTATATCAACGCCCATGGCACGTCCACCGTGCTGAATGATCGCAGCGAAACGGCCGCCATCCGGACCGTCTTCGGCCCGCACGCCTACAAGGTTCCGGTCTCCTCGACGAAATCCATGACCGGTCATCTGATGGGAGCCTCCGGCTCCGTGGAAGCAGTCATCTGCGTGGAGGTCCTGCAGCATGATTTTCTGCCTCCCACGATCAATTATGAAACGCCCGACCCGGATTGTGACCTGGACTATGTCCCGAATACGGCGCGGCCGGCCAAGCCGAAGCATGTGATGTCGAATTCGTTTGGCTTTGGCGGCCACAACGCCACGCTGATCATGAGCCGCTTCGAGTCCTGAGAACCGAACTTTAAAATAAATAAGTGCCTGAAAAGGAAGTTATCATGCCATATGCTCATATCACGGGCTGGGGAATGTCCGTCCCCGACACTGTATTGACCAACGACGATCTATCTAAAATGGTTGAAACCAGCGATGCCTGGATTCGCGACCGCACGGGAATCCGGGAGCGGCACATCGCGCGCGACAATCAGTTTCCGTCGACGCTCGGGGTGGAGGCTGCCCTCAAGGCGCTTGAGGTCGCCAACCTGCGACCGACCGATCTGGATCTGATCATTTGCTCCACCTCTTCGCCCGAATACATCTTTCCCGCCACCGCCTGTTTGATTCAGGACCAGTTGGGTGCGTCGAAAGCGGGCGCCTTTGATCTTTTGGCAGCGTGCAGCGGTTTCATCTATGGCGTGAACATGGCAGCCCAGGCGATTCGTTCCGGCTCGATCAAAACCGCAGTGGTGATCGGCTCTGAGACCCTCTCGCGTTTTGTGGACTGGAAGGACCGCAACACCTGCATCCTTTTTGGCGATGGGGCCGGGGCCTTTGTTTTGCAGGCCAGCGACCAGCCGGGCGGAGTTCTGTCGGCGGTCATGCACTCGGATGGCTCGGGGGGCGATTCGCTTTCCCTGCCGGCCGGCGGGAGCCACTATCCGGCCACGGAACAGACCGTGCACGAAGGAAAACACTTCATCCAGATGGACGGCAAGGAAGTCTTTCGTTTCGCGACCCGCGTGATGGGTCGTGCCGCGAAAGAGGTCCTGGAACTCTCGGGGCTGACGACCAACGATGTCCAATGGATCATCCCGCACCAGGCCAATTATCGGATCATTGAAACCGCCGCGAAATACCTGAAAATGCCGCTCGATAAATTCATCATCAACGTGGATCGTTATGGCAATACCTCGACCGCCTCCATTCCGATCGCCACCGTGGAGGCGCTTGAAAAGGGATTGATCAAACCAGGCGATAAGATCGTGCTGGTCGGATTCGGCGCCGGGCTGACCTGGGGTGCGCTCGCTGCGGAATGGACGGGACCTCTGCCGGTCGAGCATAAGGTCCATCCTGAACGTTATCGGGCCTGGGCGCGCCTGCGCTCGGTGTTCAATCGCCTGATCCGCATTGCCGAGGGATTGATCTGGGGCCGCAACTCCTGACCGCCGGCCGCCCGCGATGATTTCCATAGCCGTCCCGGAACTCCTGATCCTGCTTGTGATCGTCGTCCTCGTGTATGGCCCGGAGCGCCTGGGCCGGAGGCTCCGCGATCTCCGCGAGGCCCTTCGGCGAAAGGGCCCTCCGACCGACCGGCGGGGAACGGCTCCCGAGCGGAAAAGCAGCAGCCGTTGACAAGTTCGCAGGACGGACCGATCGAGGCCAGCCCGGCCTCGATCGGTCCCTGTGCTTCCGGGCACGGCCGGGATCCGTCTAGCCTGGAAGAATGTGGATGAACTGCAGAATGTGCTTGACGAACGACTTGATCTGTTGGAGCAGGCCCGGGCCGGGAGTCGGATTAAGCACCAGCGGCTGGCGCGGCGCCTGGTTGAAATCGAAATCCTGGGTCAGGTCACCAAGGATCGATACGTTCTCGCGCACGGTGGGGCGCGGATCGGGACGGCTGTCCGTCCGCGGGTCAAGACGCTGACTCGAAAGGAAATCATCCTCGATGAATTTGGCATACGCATCGAAGCTGAGGGTCTGGTGGTCAATGTAGCCCTTCTTGGCGTAGGGGCTGATCACCAGGGCAGGCACTCGGAAACCATATCCGTTCTGGTCGACGGTTGGCGGGATCACGTGATCATAGAAGCCGCCCCAGTCATCCCAAGCCAGGAAGATCGCCGTGCTTGACCAATCCGGTCCCTGCATAATGGCGTTGATCAGGCCGGTGACGTAGGTCTGTCCAACGGTGATGGATGAGGGTGGATGGTCGCTGGTGCGATTGTTTGGGACGATCCAGGCCACATTGGGGAGCGTGCCGTTCTTGGCGGCCGTGTAGAATTTATTCAGCTGCTGGATATTTCCCAGCTGCTTGTCGGCGTGAACGGTATCGAAGTATGGCAGCGGATTCCAGATCTCGGGGGTGGTCGCTTTCTGGGGCTGGGGAGTGCAGGCCACCGCATCGTCGTCCTCACAGTCGGGCTGTGTTCCGGGGGCCACGTAGTATGCCCAGGAAACGTTGTTCTTGTAAAGCAGATAGGTCAGATCGGTCCAGGCATAGGTGGGCCTTTCATAGGGCTGGACCCCCAGCACGATGCTGTCAGGCTTGTCATTCTCGCTTGTGCAGCTCATCGGGTCATGGCTGGTGCATTTCGCGGACCATTCCGAAACCATAAAAAGATGCGCCGGCAGACTCCAGGAGGCTGTGGGTTCAAACATGTGATCCTGGAGCACAAAATTCTTGGCATAGGTCCAGTAATTGGGAAGCTCGCGCGCATCATGGTAGCCCATCACATCCGGCTGGCCGCCCATCATCCCCTGGATGCAGTTCGGATCGTTATTGTTCTGGCAGTAGGTTTCAACGGAGTATCTCTGAACCTCGACGAATCCGTCCATCTTGCCTCCGTCCAGGTCCGTCAGGAACGCGCCCACGCCATGACCGCCTCCCGTGTTCGTAACACTGGGGTCGTGGTAGGGCCTGACGCATTGTTTGGTCTCCGGGTCCGGCATGCAGACGGTCGGCACGCCGTTTTTCATCGGGATCCCGTCTGCACCGGGATAGGTGCCGAAGTAAGAATCGAACGAGCGGTTCTCCTGCATGATCACGACGATATGCTGGATCTTATGGATCCCCTGCAGACCGCCCGTCCCATCGTTCGGCTGGGATTTGGCGGCCGTGCATCCTGCGGCGATGATACAGACCATCATTGCTGAAATGACTCGGTGTTCTAAATTCATTGTTCTCCTTATTCAAGTGGATCGAATCTGCAGCCGTATTATATTACATCCAATGGATTGGACCAGGCTGGGCCCCGCAAAACCAGAAAGACTCTCCGCGCTCCCCCTCAGAGCAACTCCTCCAGTTCCCGCATCGAATTCACCGGCTGGGTGCAGACGAAATCTTCGCAGATGTAAACCGTAGGCTTGTTCTCTTTGAGCGGACGGTCCTTGAGCAGGGCGGGGGCCGCCAGCGGCGGGGGATAAGCGGATGCCGCGACAATCGCGTTCGGCGGTAGCCGGCCCGGATGTATCGGATCATTTCCCGCGCATCGCCGTTCTTCGGATCAAACAGGACGGCAATCTGTTCGCCCTTATCCAGGGCGAAATCCGCCGCCAAGAGCCAGCGCATGAACCCGAGCGGAACCCGCAGGACCATATTGCTCACCGTGCGCAGCGTTTTCTCGGCCGCCTCGCGATACTCGCTTTTCCCGGTGAAGGCGGCCAGCTTGAAAAGCGCCTCACACGCCAGTGCATCAACTGTTACATTAACTTGGATGATTACAAGTCAAGATGGTATTCGGATCAATTAGGCCGTTTTATTTCGCCGGATGACATTGTACCAGACCTCAACAACCCACAAAGCCTGAATCGCTACTCATACACGTCAAACGATCCAATAAATCTGACAGATCCAACAGGGCACGTGTATCAACCAGTATGCACAATATTCTGTAGCTTTTTCCAAGAAGTAGCGGTTCATGAGCAACAAGCTTGGACTATTCTAACGAGCCAAGCTCCATGGCAAGATCGATTAGCAGCCTCTACTTATTGGACTGCTGCCAAAGCGATGACGTATGCTCCATTAGTTTTGAGCGTTCTTGGCGGAGGCGAGGGAGCAGGGATGGTTATATCAGCAAAAGCTGATGTCCCACCCGAGGAGCCACTTGTTTCACCATCCATAGAAGCTAGTGCGACAGAATCTGGAACATCTGTAGAAACGACATCCTCCACAAATTCACCATCGGACGATGACATACTTTACCAGTATTCAAGGAGACCCGTTGATGGCGAATATAGAGGCTTTCCCAATGAGCCGAGGCCGGAGGATCAAGGATCAGGTATCTCATGTCAACTTGGTTCGCAGTGTAATTATGACCCAGTTCAGGGCTATCAACAGCAGTTTGGTAATGATCCAGAAGTTGGCAGCTATTATCGACAGACCACTGTTGGTCAGGTAAGAGATTGGGGTGGAAGCGTGGAGCCCGATGGAGGGACAAATGGGTTACCCGAAGGACATGCT
>DATJBI010000200.1:0-6804 GCA_035515435.1 Anaerolineales bacterium | reverse complement strand
CTATATCCCTATTTTGATTTTGATCATCTTCTCGTTCAATACGATGAAGTTGAACATTCGTTGGCAGGGATTTACATTATCCTGGTACGAGGTTCTGTTCCATGATTCGCAGGTCCTGCTGGCGACCCGAAATACGTTAATCATAGCTTTTGTATCGACCATTGTTGCCACCATAATTGGCACGCTCGCGGCTCTTGCCATGCAGCGTTACCACTTTCCCGGCTATGATGTCTCTGAGACGGTGATGTATATTCCGATCGTTATCCCGGAAGTGGTCATGGGGATTTCGTTGTTGGTGTTCTTTGTCATGATCAAATTTACGCTGGGCCTGGTTACCATCGGGTTATCGCATATCGCCTTCAATATCCCGTTCGTGGCCCTGGTGGTCCGTGCGCGTCTGCATGGATACGACAAATCCATTGACGAAGCGGCCATGGATTTGGGGGCGGATGAAATGACAACCTTTTGGAGGGTCACCCTGCCCACCATTATGCCGGGTGTTCTGTCCGGTGCCTTGTTGGCTTTTACGCTGTCCCTTGACGACTATGTCATTACGTATTTCACTGCTGGTCCAGGATCTACGACCCTGCCGTTGAGAGTGTTTTCGATGGTGCGATTCATGGTCACGCCCGAGGTGAACGCATTATCCACAATATGGGTGTTGATCGTGTTCATAGTCTTACTCGTTGGTCAGATTGCTCAGAATCGCAGGGCATAGGCCAGACAAACCATAAAGGAGGAAGAAATGAAGCTCTACCGTCTTGTAAGCCTGCTGGCCCTGTTGGGGATGTTGCTGTCTGCCTGCGCAACCCCAACTCCGGCGCCCACCGTTGCGCCTACAGAGGCTCCTACTGCAGCCAGTCAGGGGGGTGCGCCAGCCACTCAAGGGCCTGCTACCGCCGCCGCACCGGCCAAACCTACCTCTACCGTGTTGAACCTGTATGGCTGGTCGGATTATATTCCTCAGCAGCTGTTGGATGATTTCACTGCGAAGTATGGTATTACCGTCAACTATGATACCTATTCGTCCAATGAGGAAATGCTGGCAAAGTTGCAGGCTGGTGCCTCCGGGTATGATGTTGTCATTCCCAGCGACTATACAGTGGCCATTATGCTAAAGCAGGATATGCTGGAGCCGCTGGACATGAGCCAGATTCCCAATTTCGCCAATGTTGATAAACGATTTACAAATCAATACTATGACCCCGGCAACAAGTACACTGTCCCTTATCAGTGGGGGACAACCGCACTGGCCTATGATAAGACCAAGATGCCATTCGAGCCCAAGAGCTGGTCGGATCTGTGGGATCCCAGACTCAAAGGCCGCCTGGTTGTCTTGGATGATGAGCGCGAGGTGATGGGTATGGCTCTGCAGACGTTGGGATTTGATAAGAACTCCACCGATCCTCAGCAATTGCAACAGGCCGAACAGAAACTGATTGACCTGAAGCAGAATATCCTGCTCTTCAACAGCGATGATCCGGAAACCTCATTGATCACCGGAGAAGCCTGGGCCGGCCTTGTCTATAATGGCAACGCCTCCCTTGCCTATCAACAGGACCCAGATATCGTTTACATTTGCCCAACAGAGGGCTGCGGACTCTGGTTCGATAACCTCGCTGTTCCCAAAGGCGCGCCACACGCCGATGCCGCCATGGCGTTCCTTAACTTTGTACTCGATCCACAGGAAAGTGTTCTGATCACCAAGGAATTTCCGTATTCCAACCCAAACACTGCGGCTTTGGATTATTTGAAGACCAGCGATCCAACCACCTATGATGCGTACATGGCCTTTGCAGGCACGAATCCATCTGCTGATTTCCTGGCACATGCTGTGTCTGTCAAGGATGTTGGCGATGCTACCACGCTTTACGATCAGCTCTGGACCGATTTTAAAGGAAAATAAGGCCTGTCAGATATTGATAGGGAAACGCTTGTGTAAGTGTTAGGTTTACTCACCATAAATTGCCCGACTATCATTGGTCGGGCAATTTAATTGCGCAAAAACCAAGGTTATATGATGATTGTTCATAGACTTATTGACTTTTATGCAAAATCGGTATAGAATTAGCCAATGAGCAGAACAATCGTTACAGAAAAGCCGATTTCCCTGGATGAAATTGATCAGCATATCCTGGACGCCATGCGGAAAGATGGGCGGGCGGCCTTTGCTCAAATTGCCGGAAAGCTCAAGGTCTCGCCGGGCATGATCCGCCAGCGCTATAACCGCCTGGTGAACCTGGGGCTGCTCAAAGTGGTGGCTATTTCCAATCCGATCCAGCGCGGGTTCAAAACCATGGCGTTGGTCGGCATCCGCACCGACGGCAACCGGATGCTGGGCGTCGCAGACGCGATCTCCAGATTGAAGGAAGTGGTTTATCTGGTGGTCGTGAGCGGACGATTCGATATCATGGCCGAGGTGATCTGCCGCGATCATGAAGACCTGTTGAACTTCATCACGGAAAAGCTGTATGCCATCGAGGGTGTCCGTGAAGCGGAAACCTTTATGCACTTGAAGATCGTCAAGGAGATCTATTTCTAGGCCGGTTCGATCGCCAGGAGGCGATCAACCGGGCACGACCCGCCTCAGAGCGAAAGCCCGGCGGCCCTAAACTTGTCCGCACCCGCAACACGACGGGCGGCGGAGCCAATTGAAAGGAACTATGAGAGTCTTGTTGGTAGGCGTGGGAGGGGTGGGAGAGGCCATTGCCGCGATCGCGAAGGAACGCCCGTGGGTGGAGCAGATTGTGCTGGCAGATTACAGCCAGGCGCGTGCCCAGGAAGTCCAGAAAAAGCTGGGCGATCCAAAGAGGTTCCCGGCCGAGTTCGTGGATGCGGGCAGACAGGAAAGCATCGAGGCCTTGGCCAGGAAATACGGCGTTCACCTTATCATGAACGCGGTGGATCCGACCTTCAATGAAAAGGTGTTCGAGGCGGCCTATCGGGTCGGTGCCATGTACATGGATATGGCCATGACCCTTTCCGCGCCCGATCCGGCCGATCCATTTCACAAGCCCGGCGTCAAGCTGGGCGACTATCAGTTTGCGAAGAGCAGGGACTGGGAGGCCAGAGGCCTGCTCGCCGTCGTCGGTCTGGGAGTGGAGCCGGGTATGGCGGACGTGTTCGCGCGCTTCGCCCAGGATCATCTCTTTGACGAGATCGAAGAAATTGGCGTCCGGGATGGAGCCAACATCACGATCGACGGCTACGAGTTCGCGCCGAACTTTTCCATTTGGACCACCATCGAGGAATGTCTGAACCCGCCTGTGATCTATGAAGAAAAAAAGGGTTGGTTCACCACCGAACCGTTCTCGGAGCCTGAGACGTTCGATTTTCCCGAGATCGGGAAAGTGGAGGTGGTCAACGTGGAACATGAGGAAGTCCTCTTGGTGCCGCGCTGGGTGAAGGCAAAACGAGTCACCTTCAAATATGGATTGGGCAACCAGTTCATCGATGTGCTCAAGACGCTCCACATGCTGGGCCTGGACAAAAAGGATAAGATCAGGATCAAGGGCACGGAAGTCGCCCCGCGCGACGTCGTCGCGGCCTGTCTGCCCGACCCGGCCCACCTGGGCAGCAGGATGCACGGCAAGACCTGTGCCGGGACCTGGGTGAGGGGCCTCAAGGACGGCCAGCCGCGGGAGGTCTATCTGTATCAGATCGCGGATAATGCGCAGTGCATGAAGCGCTGGGGATGCCAGGCCGTGGTTGCGCAGACGGCCTTCAGCGCCGTCATCGGCTGGGACCTGATCGAGCACGGTCAATGGAAGGGCACGGGGGTGTTGGGGCCGGAGGCGTTCGATCCGCTTCCCTTCATGGACAAAATGGCCGAATACGAGTTCCCCTATGGCATCAAGGAAATGACCAGGATGGTTGCGTAAGTACGGCCGGGCAGTCCGTTCAACCGATCCCGCGAGAGGGCGAGCCTCGCGGGATCTTTGCGTTTTGGGCCCGGCGGGCCTTGATCCGCCTATTTCTTCTTCGGGGGAAATTTCAGTTCAAAGGGCGGCCGCCGGTTGAGCCACATGAGTTGCGCACCCATTTCACCCACCGCGATCGCCGAGACGGAACCTGTATCACAGCCCAGCCGCTGAAAATGATCGAGCGGCAGACCGAGGTAATGTGCGATGGCCAGCTTGATCGGGTCGGAATGAAAGACGCACGCAATGACCTCCTGCGATTTGTGCCGCGCCAGCAGGGTGTCGAGTGAATTGACAACGCGCGATTGGCATTGATAGAAGGTTTCGCCTTGGGGGAATTGGGCGCGCGACGGGGCGTGCTGGACGACTCGCCAGTGCTTGGTGAGGTTCAATGCCGCCAGCGAACGTCCCTGCCACCGGCCGACGTCCGTTTCAATCAAGCCCGCCTCGGCAATGACCTGCAGGCTGTGCAGCTCGGCGATCGGAGCGGCGGTCTCCGCCGCCCGTTCCAGCGGACTGGAATAGACCGCCCGGAGCGGGACTTCCTTGAGCGCCTCGGCCAGGGCCCTGGCCTGTGCCTGCCCGCGTTCGTTCAGATGGACGTTGGGCAGCTGCCCCGCGAGCCGGTGCTTCCGGGTGTAGTCGTTTTCGCCGTGACGGATGAGCAGCAGGATGGGCATATTATTTGATCTTCCGTTTCATTTCCTGAATTTTCTCTTCGGTCAGATCAGGGATCTTCTCGACCTCGGTAATTCCAAGGGCCTGCCTCTGGGCCGCGCGCCACATTTCCAGCCGGGCGGTGACTTGTGCCTCATAACCCTCCTGCGAGGGCGAATAGAAATAAGTCCCCAGCAGCCGCTTCGGCAAATACTGTTGAGGGACAAAATGCCCTTCATGTTCGTGCGGATAGACATAGTCTTTGCCATGTCCAAGGGCTTCGGCGTCGCGGTTGCCATCCATCAGATGGCGCGGCACCGAGATCTGTCCTTCGTCTTCGATCCGCTGCATGGCTTTGAAATACGCCCCGGCGCTGTTGGACTTGGGCGCGGTGGCCAGGTACAGCGTGGCCTCGACCATGGGGTAAACGCCCTCCGGCAGTCCGATATAATCAAAGGCCTGCGCGGCGGATGAAGCCACGACGATTCCCATGGGGTCGGCCAAGCCAATATCTTCGCCCGCCAGGATGATCAATCGGCGGATGATGAACCGCGGGTCTTCACCGGCGTACAACATTTTGGCCAGCCAATAGAGCGCCGCGTCGGGGTCGGAGCCGCGCACGGACTTGATGAAGGCGGAGATCGTGTCGTAATGCGCGTCGCCATCCTTGTCGTAAAGGACGGCGCGCCGCTGGATCGATTCCTGCGCGACCTCCAGTGTGATCTGAATCGTGCCCTGGGCGTTGGGCGCGGTCGATTCCACCGCGAGCTCCAAGGCGTTCAACGCGTTGCGCGCGTCGCCGCCGGCGACCTCGATCAGATGGGCGCGCGCCTCCGGGTCGAGCAGGACGCCCTGCTTTCCGTAGCCGCGTTCCGGATCGGCCAGGGCGCGATCCATGATGAGGCCGGTCTCCTCCTGATTTAAGCTCCGCAATTGAAAAACGCGGGAACGGGAGATCAGCGCGCTGATGACCTCGAAATACGGATTCTCGGTGGTGGCGCCGATCAGCGTCACGGTTCCGTTCTCGACGTGAGGCAACAGCGCGTCCTGCTGGGCCTTGTTCCAGCGATGGACTTCATCCACGAACAGAATGGTCCGTTCGTTATGCAGCCGCCGGCGTTCCAGGGCGGCCTCGACCACCGCCCGCAGTTCGGCCTTGCCTGCCAGGATGGCGGAGATCGTCTCGAAATGACTCTTGGTGGTATTGGCGATGACCTGGGCGAGTGTGGTCTTGCCGGTGCCGGGCGGACCCCACAGGATGATGGACGAGAAGAGTTTATCCGATTCGATGGCACGGCGCAGAAGTTTGCCCTCCCCGATGATGTGTTCCTGCCCGACAAATTCCTCGAGGGTGCGCGGCCGCATGCGCGCCGCCAGCGGCGCTTCGCGCTTCATGCGTTCCTGCATCGCGTGGTCGAACAGATCAGGCATGAAATGATTCTACCATTACCCTCAGTGGAGATGCCTTAAGGCAGTAACAGCAAAAATACTCACGAAGTTAATCAATAATCAACTGGGATAGGCTTCAAAGCCGATGACTGCTCGCGTATTGTTTTACTTCAATAATCAAATCTTATCGGGAATATCGTTGTCAATCTGTCAAACTTGTTTTTCCAGAACAGGCAGATCCTTTTGGATGATTCGCCATGCAGTCTCGCTGTCCACACCGAAGTATTCGTGAGTGAACTTTTGGTTACATGGGCAATTTCTCTGCCCGGATTATACGTGGAATCGATATTTGTCGGAAGGCGCCAGGGACTGCGCGACCGCTCGCATGCGCCGGGAACCGATCCGTGCGGCCCTCGCCCGCGTTTCGGCCGCACCGTGCGCAACTTCGAGTACCTACGCCATCGAAATTGCCTTGTCTTGGCTGCGTTCTCGGCCCCGAAGCCGACTGAGCCTCCGGTATGCGAAACGCTTCGCCCACGGCAGCAAACGGCTTCGACGGATCGGGATCGTGGCTTTGGCCACAAAATCTTGATTGCCCTCCCGGAATATCTTCAGACCAGCCAGGCTCCGCATGGCGCCATTCTCATCAACGCTTGACGGCTCACCGCTTCTGTGACGGGTCTCCTCTTCAGGAACCGACTTAGATGGGGTTGCTGATGAAAAGTCGGGTTCGCCTTCACGCGAAAAAATATCGGTACTCGATCTTGGATCGACACCGATAGAAGCTCGTTTGGAGTCAACCCACGGCGCTTCAACCAACGGCCAGCCATAGCGCTCG
>DATJBI010000199.1:0-27955 GCA_035515435.1 Anaerolineales bacterium | reverse complement strand
ATGCAATAACTGCCCACGCATCTAGTACAAGTGCCTTGGCTTTTCCAGCCATTTACAATTCCCTTTCGCGCTTTTTATCTGCCATCAGGGCCTTCATCAAGCCTTTGCCTTTGTATTTTCCGCGCAGGGAATTAATGTATTCCCTCGTCACCGGCGTGAGAATGATCTTCCTGGCAGCTTCATCCACATCGATTTGAAGATGGGTTCCGTCTTTGATTCCAAGCTGGCGCCGGACCTTGGAGGGAATGACGATTTGTCCTTTCGATGTGGCCACCGTTTCCATTATTCGATCTCCTTTCCAAATATCGAGAATATCCTACCAACGAAATAAAAGTAAGTCAAGTTGATATTGTCTTACATTGGATCAAATGCTGTATCTGCGCCGATTCCTTTGGTGGTGCACTCTCTCCTGATGTGGGAGAACACTCTTCTCCACCCCCAGGGACCCCGCGCGCTTGCTTTATTCAGTGCGGCGCCATCGCATGATGCACCTGCTTTGCCATCCACACCGCCGGTTCCGGCAGCCAGTCCGAGTACGCGCCAACGGGATGGGCGAGCACCTTCAGCTTCTGAGTCCACTGCGCATACCGGACAAATCCGCCGGCGGCCTTTCCCTCGAGGATCCCGCGCTTTCCCGGGCGCTCCTCGCGGCAGCGCGCGTCCGCTGCACTTAGCGGAGAAATCCGGGATCGCGACCTATCAAGCCGGCTATAGTGGGGCGTGAAGAACCGTTGCCGCTGGTTTTGAAGGAGGCCTGCCATGAAAAGCATCTTACCAAAAATCCCACCACCCTCTCATCTGCCCGCGCTGATCCATGGCGCGATTGAACGCTTCGTCAGGGAGGAGAAGGGCCAGGACTTTGCCGAGTACGCGCTGATCCTGGGCGCGATCGGAATCGTGGCGCTGGCGGTCATCCTTCGCTATCGCACGGCGCTGATCGACGCATTCAATTCCGGCATCGCGGCCCTGCAAGCCTCGCACTAGACGAGAAGTTCTGCACGGGCATGGCGAGCCGGAGATCGGAGATTTTGGAATTCAAGCCCGCCCGCGGGGCGGGCTCCAGCCGGCGTGAACGCGGCCAGGCACTGGCCGAGACCGCGCTGGTACTGCCGATCCTCTTTTTGCTGATGGCCGGAATGATGCTGGCCGGCTTTTATGCCTTTCGTGCTGCTGCGGCGGACTTTGGCGTCTTCGTCACCGGCGCCGCCAGCGGCGCGTTCGATGCTCCCTTGACAGGTCAGGCGAGGGCCATGGTCTTATGGCCGGATATTCGCGCCGCGCTGCGGGCTGGACCGGACGGCTCGGTCCAGACACGGGCGGTCAAATCCCAGATCTCCATCCTCGACTCGCGTGCGTTCATTTTTGGCATCCGCCTGAGGGAGGCCGAGCAGGGTTCTTCCTTCTTCCGCCTGTGGCGCTTCTACCCCGGCCCCCCGACCGGAGGCGTCCCATAGTGCTGAGAGACGAAACCGCCCGCCACTTCGAACGCGGCCAGGCCCTGGCAGAGACTGCGATGTTTGCCGTGCTCGCAGCGATCGTCGGTTTCGGGATCCTGGCGCTCATTCCGTTCCACCGCGCCAGGACCGCGGCCACAGCGGCCGCCTATGGCTGTGCTCAATTTCTAGCGCAGTCGCCGTTGGACCAGCACCTGGCCACGATCGCAGCAAAAAAGATCGCGGCGGATACGCTGAACTCCCCCTGGAGCGGGACATTCGGAGTGAACTACCGCGTCGGCGTTCGATCGCCGGGAGGCCCGGGCGAACCCGGAGTCTGCACGGTGTCCTGGTTCACCCCCGTGCTTTTCAACGGCCTGCTGGGCCTGCATCAAGGCGGTTGGGATTCGATCACCTTCGTCTCGCGGGCCGAATATTGGAAGGCGAACTGGAAATGAGCGCATGCAGCACCATTCAGGGACAGAGGCGCGAGCAGGGTCAATCGATCGTCTTTTTCGCTCTGCTGCTTCCACTGATGGCCGTCTTTCTGCTCGGGATCCTGGATTACATGGTGACCAGCGCGCGCGTCATGCAGGCGATCGGCGTTGCCGACCTTACGGCCCACGCCGGAGTGCAGCAGATCAGGGTGCAGCCGAATGGAGCCATCATCTCAGATTCCTCCGGGGTCAGCAGGGCAGTCGATTACTTTCATTACATGGCCCCCGGGTACGTCAGCCTGGGCAGCGCCTGGTGTGGGATGAGATCGGGACGGCCGGGGTGCGCGGTGGAGGTGGAGGTCCGATCTGCAGGCATCCTCCTGCCAGGACGAAATATCAAGGTGGATGCCCTGGCCTATCTGGTATATGGCATCACGCGCGGCGATCAATGAAAGGAGGCACAGCGTAACGTGGACGGCAGCTGGAAGAGCAGTCTCTTTTATCGTGGCGCAGATGGGAGATCCAAACTGCGCGCCTGGGTGATCGCGGCCCTGCTCATACTCGCCCTGCTGGCGGCCCTGGGCGGATACAGCCTGCACGCCGCGGGGATCAGGCAGGCGCAGGTCCAGGCAACGGCGCGGCCGGTAAGGCGCCTCCTGACACCCGGATCGACTCCGATCCTGCGGACGGTTACTCCAACGGCCGCGCAGACAGCCGCCAACTGCCCGGGCGACTCATCCGATTGGGACTTCGTGGCTGTCCAGAGCGGCAGCAGCCTGCGGCGCATCGACCCTCCCTGCGTCTACCGCGGGCTGGATAAACCGATCGCCTGGATACTGGCCGCGCACGGCGCAGGCTATTCCAACCAGGACGCCGTCGACAGACTGGCCTTCACCGAACTGCCGTTCGACGACCATCAGGGCGCGCTGGATCTCCTTCCCGATGTCGGAGACAAGCCGGTCACCCTGGCAATGGCCTGGTTCCCGCTCCAGAAGGATTTTCAAGAATGGTATGCCGCGGGCGGGTCCGTGATCTCGGAGGTCTTTGTCCTCAACGGCTGCTACCGGACATATGACCTGATCGGTAACGGCGAGAGGTTGTATTGGTCTCCACAGTATCAAACGAGTTCCTACACGGCGATCTGCGAGGTTGCGGAAGACCGGCCGGACGGCTGGATCGTTTCGCGATTGGGCGGCAGCGTCTATTCCACACCTGCCTCCAGCCGGCGCCTGCTGGCCGAATTCGGGTACGATGACCGCCCCGAATATCATTCGTGGTACTTCCTGGGATACAGCAATTACCTGCCGGTGCCGGCGGGGCAGCTAGGTTCCTCGGAGACTGCGCTGCAGCAGGAGCTCAGCTCGCCCCTGTGGGATCTGGCGTGGCTGTCACAGACCTATGGGCTTGGGGCCCAGGCCCTGCCCTCGGGCTGGCAAAGCGATACGAGCCAGGCTGATGCGAGGCAGATCGCGAAGATGCTCGGTCAGTAGGGATGGAAAGGCCAGTGTCCTATCGATCCATTTTCAGTCATTCCTTTGAGCGGAGTAATATTATGAAAAACAGATCATTGTTCCCCCTCCTGGCTGCGCTTCTGCTTCTGCTTGTTTTCCTGCCGGGCCAGCCTGCCTTTGCCTGCGGCTCAGGCACCTCCTTTGACGGCGGCGACTTTTATTGTTCGGCCGGCGGGAGCTCGAGCGGCACGGAAACCCAGGTCACCGTCACCTCTGGCAACGGCGGAGGCAGTGGGAACGGCGGAGCTTCCAGTCATGATGCAAGCACCACTCCTCAAACAACGGACAACTACGCCATTGATACCTATGGCCAGGTGCCCGGGACAACGAACAGCTGCTATCACCTGACCATTGACCTGGAGGGAGACCGGACCATCCATTACGGCGACTGCGGTTACAAGAAGCGGGGCGGAGGCGGAGGCAAGCACACCAAAACGTTCGTGATCTGCAACGGGGTGATCGTCACCTCGACCGACGTCTCCTGCACTACCAAATGGAAACTCACTGCGCATGTGGGCTTCCCCGCGATCCCGATCGACACGAGGCCATATCCGGCGACCTTGAACCGCTATCCGACCGTGTTGAGAGTGGATGAATTGCAAACGGCAAGCGGCTCCGCCTCCCTGGCTTATATTCCGGCAGGCGGCGGTTCGGCGGGCCACCCCAAGGCCGGCGACATGCGAAATGTGAAATTGACCCTTACGCTGTATCCAAAGACCGCGGTTCCGCCCCAGGTGGATCTTGAGAACTTTGGATGGATCGAGCTGCCCCTCGGCGAGCTTTATACCTTCTCGTGGCCGCTGCCCAGCCATCCGTCCGCGGGCGGCGGCCCGACTGCCGCGGCGGTGGGACAACTCCAGGAACTGCCACAGGACATGCCCCTGTATACCAATTATGCGCGGGCTCCCTATGGCTTGACGTGTGAACTGGATTGGGAACAATATACCTCCGCTGACACCTGGCGATCCCATAGCCAGACCAACGAGATCCTGCCCAGCCAGGTCAAGGGCCTTCCACCCTCGGAGGCTGCCGATACGAACGGCGACGGCAAGCCGGACGCCTTTTGGGATCTTGGCGTGGTGATCCGGCGCATGAACGATGCGGGCAGTATTTCCGATCCCGTGTATGCACACTCATACAGCTGGGGCGATGTCTTTTATTGGGCCGTGCGGGAGGCACAAGGCGAGATCACTTTTCCATAAGAGAAGTGAGTGGAGCAAACCTGACAACCATCCAGATGGTGGGTTGGGCAGATCCCGTGCAGCGGCTTGAGGCGCGGCGGCACGGGACAAAGAGCAGAACTCCCCGGGCCCAGATATGCTGAGGAGGGAGACGGGCCTGCCTGGATCACCTTATGACGCACGTCTCTGGGGCGCCTCGTGGAGAGGCGAAGGGCTGGCCCGCTTTGCCAGTCACGAAGTGGATCCAAAAAGATCAGCGCGCCTGGTCTGCGTCGCGCCACCAATAAAATGTCGCGGCCAGGCCCGCCAGGCCGGTCAGGATCACGATCAGGTAACTGTGTGGTCCAAGCTGGGCGCTGCGCGGCCCGGCCGCCCCGCTGAATAGCCCGGGGATCGCCCAGGGGAACCAATCCCCCCAGCCCATGATCGCCGCGATATTGGCCAATACCAGGGTGAGGATCGTCCAGCCGAAGGGAGGCAGATAGCCGCGTCCCGCGCTGGACAGGAGTGCGACAAAAGTCATCAATGGGATGGTCAGGACCGCGGTGCCCAGCATATCCAGGAAGGCCGTCCGGGCCAGGTCGGTCGACCAGCCCGGGATGACGACGAGGGTGCCAACGATGAGACCAAGGCCGAAGACCAGGAGTGTCACGGCAAGCGACCATAGGACGATCACAATGAATTTGGCGCCGACGATCTTTTCGCGCGAGGTCGGCAGGGCCAGCAGTTCCTTGAGGGTGCGATCGGAGAACTCACGGCCGAACACCCAGATCGTGATGATGGCAAACAGGATCATCCCGCCTGCGGCAACTGCCTGCGCGAGGAGGTTAAAGAAGGCCGGCCAGTCGGCGGTGCCCGCCATGATCTGGGCCTTGGTACTGATCAATCCCATCGAGCGCGCGGCCTGCGGGTCTTTCAGGATGATCATGAACAATCCGCCTGCCAGGGGTGCCATGCAAAACCCAACGGCGCACAGCAGCGGCACCCTGGAACGGATCATTTTGAGCCCTTCGGCCCATAGTGCGGAAGCGAAGGCGGTCATTTTGTGCCTCCTGTGAGATGCATGAAATGCTCTTCGAGATCCTGCTGCTCCACCGCCAGGCGCATCGGAGGCGTGCCGCCCTTCACCAGGATCCGTGCGACCTCATCCGGGTGTTCGATGGCGCGCTCGTCTTCGATCAGAATGGTTTCATCCTGGACGGTTGATCGGTAACCGGCGCTTTGCAGGCAGAGCAGCGCATCCTTCGGACAGCGGGCCCTCACGGCAAGTCTTTTGGAGCGCGACCTCTCAAGTTGGTCTGCATCCAGCTCCTCGATCAAGCGCCCCTTGTGGATGATGCCGATGCGCGTCGCCAGGCGGTCCACCTCGGTCAGGATGTGGCTGGACATGAAGATCGTGACTCCCCGTTCGCGCGCAAGCTTTCGCAGGAGCTCGCGGATCTCGATCACGCCCGCCGGATCAAGACCGTTGGCCGGTTCGTCCAGGATCAGCAGTTCGGGCCCATGCAACAGCGCCCGGGCGAGTCCCAGGCGCTGGAGATTGCCCGTCGAAAGCGTGCCCGCCTTCCGGAGGGCATAGGGCCCGAGCGCCAGCCGTTCGATGATCTCCTTCACCACCTTCCGATCGCGGATCCCCTGCAGACGCCTGGCCAGCTCCAGATTCTCGGACACCGTCAATTCAGGGTAGGCGGACGGCGACTCAACCAGATGTCCGACCTTCTGCCACGGGCCGCGTCCATGCGGCCCGACAGGCTGTCCGAGCACCCTGACCTCTCCCCTGCCCGGGTGGATCATCCCGAGCAGGGCGCGGATCGTGGTGGTCTTGCCCGCGCCGTTGAGACCGAGAAAGCCGTATATTTCGCCCCGGCCCACCCGCAGGTTGACCTGATCAAGCGCCAGCACATCGCCGAAGCGTTTGGTGAGTCCGTTGGTTTCGATCGCGAGGTCCATTCACACCTTCTTTGAAACAAAGAGTGCGCCGAGGTTTTTTCGATACCGGTTGAAAGCCGATCTCCCGTTCGGGGTGAGGCGGTATTCCGTGTGCGGGATCTTCCCGCGAAACGTCTTTTCCGTTTGAACGTAACCCGCTTCCTCGAGCCGCGAAAGATGCACGGATAAATTCCCCCGGCTCAGGCTGCTTTCTTTGAGCAGGAACAGGAAGTCCGCCGATTCGACCGAGGACAGCAGGGCCACCAGCAGCAAACGCGCCGGCTCGTGGATCACGCGGTCCAGGCCGGAGAGGTCTTGCAAGGAGCCGCTCATGATCCCTCCGCGTAGGGCACCGGGTTTGCCTTCCGGTAGCGCAGGAAGGTTACGAGGCCCGAACTGATCAGGATGACCCCGGAGATCAGGATGAGCAGGGCGAGATTGATCAGGGTCCGGTCGATGATTGCGAGCACAGGCTGCTGCGGCAGGGTTCCTGCTTGAACATGGAGCGGAAATGCCGGCAGTCCGATCACCGATTGCCCGAGGCCGACCGCGATGCCCGTCAGCAGCATCAACGCTGCCAGCCAGCGGAAGCGGCGCAATCCCAGCCATTCCCCCCCCAGCACATACAGGGCCGCCCAGACCACACCCAGGGCCACCGGAAACCATTCCGGCATGGCGGCCAAAACACCGTTCCCCGATGTGATGATCAGGGAGGCGCTCAGCAGCCCCAGCATGGGAACCAACAGGAACAGAATGGCGTTCCGCAGGATGATCAGCACCTGCCTCCCGCTCACCCGCCGGGTCCGCACGAAACCGGTGCGGGGGTAGGTGAAATGATCCTTCAGCCACCATAAGATCAGGATGGCGGCCAGGATGCCGAGGAGCTTGGCGAGGACGATTTCACCGGCGACCGACAGGAACCAGTCCGGGAAGGTCGACACGGAGGCCTTCCCGCTGAGCAGGAGGATTGCCCCGAGCAGGCTGAGCAGTCCGCCCCCGGCCATCTCGATGAAGCCGTCCACGAACCAGTAGCCGCGCCCGCGCTTCAGCGCGGAATCAATTTGCACGTTCATCGGAACTCCTTTTGTAAACTAGTTTGTATTATAAACTAGTCTACAAAGGATGTCAAGGCGCAGACCGGGCTGGTTTGATATACTGTGCCAATGAATATCGAGTTCCAGGGCAAGATCTGGTTCTGGCATGGCCCGGCCCCATGGTTCTTCGTCACCATGCCGGCCGGGCCGGGCCGCGACCTGAAAGAGATATCAGGATTGGTGACCTACGGCTGGGGCGTGATCCCGGTGCTTGTGCGGATCGGCAAAACCGAGTGGAAGACCTCCCTGTTTCCCAAGGATGGCCGCTACCTCGTGCCCATCAAGGCCAGTGTCCGGGAGGCGGAAGATCTGGACGAAGGTGATCGCGTGACGATCCGACTCGAAGTTCGTTGAAGGGCCCGCCGGGCATCGTGAGGATCAGATTCCCGGGAGGCTGCGGGGATCCGGGTGACAAGGCACCAGACGAAGGGCGAACCCTTTTCTTCATGCCTTGACCGGATCGTGTCTGCGTGTTTTTGGCGAGGCTGCCCGGGCCCTGCCGCGCAGCTTGCCCCCCAGTGCATCCTTCGGCAGCCTCGAGGCGCGCCGCCCTGGGTTTGAAGCCCATGGCAAAAAGTGATCCTACCCCCCTCTTCCCCGCCGCTGCCCAACCCTCTCCTCAGAAGCCCGGCGATTCGCCGGGCTATTCTTTTGTACCCATCATCTTCCTGACAGCGGGAAGGCGGGAGGGGTCGCCCCTGCAACAGCTCGCATGATCCATAAGACCGGGATCGCTTGACAGCACCCCGGAGGCAGGCGCAGGGTGGCGGGCGGCCCTCACTCCAGAGCATAAAAGACAGGACCCGTCTTGAAACGCAGAGCCCCCCTAATAAAACTGAAAAGTGTTTCGCGCCAAAAGGTCCTTATAATCTGGATGTCGCATTCAAGCAAAGGTCGGTAAATTGGCCGCAGTTCGGTGCAGCAGTTTCCTGCATAAGGGCCGGGTACCTGGAAAGGAAGAATGCATTCAAAATGTCTTGAACATCGAACCCAGTAATCCGCAGACAATTGAAGCGTTACGCAGACCGGGCGTGGTCATATCTTCATACGCATCAGCGATCTGTTCCATCCGCTGCCGCGCAATCACCTAAAAAGCCAGCCAGCAAAAAACATCCAGTCCAACACCTGTGGCACTCTGGCATTTTTGTATGCAGGCGCGGCTCCCCACTGGTTCTGTGTCCTTCAAAGACCTGACGTTCATTATCCAAACCACCGTGGCAATGGGATATGGAAGTCACCATACTGAAACCACTGATCGATCATCACGCAAGGAGAATGTAAAGATGAACAAGAAATTTCAACCTGCTGCGTTTGCATGGACCGTCGTGCTCGTGCTGGCCCTGAGCGCCATTGCGACGGTTCCCGTTTTGGCGGACGGCGGCACCGCCGCGCCGCCGGCGGGTCCGGCGAGCGGGGGACGGACCTCCGATCAGAACTCATCCTCAAATTCACTCTCGCACCTCCCGGCAGGGACCAAGGTGGTGATCGTGGATTCCAATGGCGAGAAGGCCGCGCTGGGCAGCCAGGCGGCGCAGCAGATTCTCACGAGCGGCGACCCGCTCTGGTGTCCGGCTACGCTCTCGGCCCCCACGCCAACCCTGAACGGCTGTACGCAGTCGTTTTCCGGAATGAGCGGAGGCTCGGGTCTGCTGGATTATCTACTTGCCCATCAATCGTCATATGGCAAGAACGGCACGATCTGGATCGAAGACACCTATGACAGTGGCTCGATTTCCTCGCCGGATTACGGCATCCCTTCGTTTACCATGGATGGGAATTCCGGTTTCGGCACGATGAAGAACTTCACACTGACCATTCAGGGCGGATGGATCGGAACGCCGGGGAGCAACACGATCACCGGTCAATCCGAGTTCGACGGAACATTGAACATCATCCACTGGAACAACAATGTGACGGTGAATGACATCCTGGTTCAAAACACAACAGCCGGCGATGGCCTGGTCGTCACCACCAGCAAGAACATCACGCTGGGCGGAGCGAACGGAGTCCAATCGAGTGACAACAGCGGCGGCGCAGGGGCTTATCTCGACAACACCAGCGGCACGTCCGGCACGGTCACGGTCACTGGCGGCGAGTTCAACAATGACTTTTACACCGGATTGATCGTTGACAGCAAAGGGCCAATTACCCTGAACAGCATCACTGCCAATTCGAGCACGTCCGGCGCCGGCGCCTACATCGATAACTGCCAACAGAGCGGTTTCTGCACCGGTTCGGGCTCTGTAACCTTGACAGGCATTAACACCTTCAATGACAACTACTTCAATGGGTTGGAAGTCTACTCGAACGGAAACATCTCGGCAAACAGCCTGAACGCCAGCGGCAACAGCATTGGCTATGATGGCACGACATACAATTACCAGTGGAGCGGCGGCGTGTTGCTCGAAAACGAGGGGATTGCTTCCTCAACCGTCACGCTGACCGGCAACAATTCATTCACGGGCAATTACGAATCTGGACTGGTGGTGTATAGCGACGGCAACATCACGACCAATAACCTGACCGCTTCCGGGAACGGGGCAAAAGGTGTGGTGTCTGGCTGGACATGGGCTGGAGCAGTGATTTCAGGTTTTCCCGGTTCAGCCAAGCTCATCAGCGTGAGCGGCACAAACAATACATTCGACGGCAACACTGGCAATGGTTTATCGATCGAAACCACCGATGCAATAACGACCAACAATTTGACAGCCAACGGGAATAGCAATGGAAACGGCGCTTACGTTGATAACTGTTTTTATATCGGCGGCCAGTGTCTTGTCTCCGGAGCTCCGGCCGTGACCATGAGCGGCCTCAACACGTTCAGCAATAACAGTGCGGGTGGGCTGCAGGTGATCAGCTATGGCAACATTACCGCCGCCAATCTCACTGCCACTGGAAATGATACTTATGGCGCCTGGTTATATAACAACCTGAGCACGAGCGCCACGACTCCGGTCCCATCCAAAGGCACCGTGACAGTGACCGGCGCGAGCGCCCTGACCGGCAACACAGGCGATGGGCTTGATGTCAGCAGCAACGGCAACATATCCTTGAGCGGTGTCACCAGCAGTACCAACGGAGGCCAGGGTGCCGACCTTGACAACACCGGCGGCAAAGGCGCGGTGAGCGTGAGTTCCGGTGTGTTCAATGGAAATACCGGGGGCCGCGGTTTGAACGTAGCCAGCCAGGGTGCCATAACCTTGAACAGCATCGTCGCCAATGACAACAGTGGGCGGGGTGCGTGGGTTGACAACTGTTTGGAAGCCGCATTAGCCACTCCGCCCTGCACCACAGCCGCTGCCCAGGCAATTACCGTGACGGGCACAAATACATTCGATGGCAACGGCGGAGGCTTTGCCGCCTTTTCGAAGGGCGCCATTACCCTTAACAATATTTCCGCCGCGGACAGTACTTCCGGTTCCGGCGTGTGGGTCGACAATACGGGAGGGACGGCCGGGGTCACGATCAACAACAATACACTGGACAACAATCATGGCGGCGGGCTTTGGGTGACCAGCAACGGCGCGATCACCGTCAGCAACCTGACTTCCACGAACAGCGCCAGTCAATTGGGGGCTTCATTGGATAACTGCATCTACAATGGCAGCAATCAATGCACCGCGCCGACCGCCCAGCCGGTCACGTTGAGCGGCACCAACACCTTTACGGGAAACTATTTGGATGGCTTGAATGTGCAGAGCTATGGCAGCATCCTGGCCAGCAACCTGATCGCGAACGGCAATGGAAGCTCCGGCGCAACCGCGGGCGGCTCAGGGGTATGGCTGAACAACCAGACAGTAAACACACTCAATGCCCATTCCAAAGGAACGGTGACGCTGACCGGCTCCAGCACCTTGGATGCCAACTACGGCGATTACGCTTCGAATTCCAGCGGATATAGTTTTGGCGGGCTGGCCGTGTTCAGCTACGGTGCGATCGCGGCCAGCAACGTTACTGCCAATGGCAATTGGGCCGGGAATGGAGTTGATCTGTACAACGCCAGTTCCACGACTGGTGCGCCGATCACATTGACGGGCGACAATACCTTCAACAACAATTACAACGATGGCCTGGCGATCAACAGCATGGGCAATATTTCGCTCAACGATATCGTTGCCACGGGCAACGGCGCGACGACCGTGCATGGCACACCCAGCTATGGCTATGGCGCCTGGATCTTCAACGCCAATGCCGGTTCCAAAGGCACCGTGACGTTGACCGGCACCAATCTCTTCAGCCTCAACTCGATCGGCCGCGGCCTCTACGTGGAGAGCTTCGGGGCGATCAAGGCCAGCAACCTGAACGCGACCTCCAATGGTCAGGACGGGGCATACCTTCGGAACGCGGATGCCCCGGCCGCGCAGGCCGTCACGCTGACCAACGGCAATGTGTTCTCCTATAACGGCGGCAGCGGGCTGTCCATTTATTCCAACGGCGCCCTCACGCTGGGCAGCCTCACCGCGGACGGGAATCTCGGCGGCGACGGGATCTACCTGGATGACTGCCAATACAATGGCGCGGACTGCACCGGGAGCTTCACCTCCAATGTAACCATGACCGGCACGGATGTCTTCAATGACAACTACAACAGCGGGCTGGAGGTCTACACACGCGGCACGATCAGCTTGAACACCACCACCCTCGTTGCCAACGCAGACGGGTTCGGCGGCTCCGCAGGCGCGGGCGTCGGCCTGTTTAACTATGATGCATTTACACCCAAGGCGGTTACGGTCAAAGGTTCCAGCTATTTCGACGGCGATTATAACAATGGCCTGAATATAAACTCGCTGGGCGCCATTACGATGAACAACCTCACGGTCACCGGCAGTCAGGCGTCGTCCGGCATTTCCATTTATAACGATACCTATGATTTCCCGGGCGCGGTGGGAGGCGTGACCCTGAGTGGGACCAACCTTTTCAGCAATAACGCCCACAACGGCATGTATATCGCCTCGTCGGGACCGATCACAGTAAATAACGTCACCGCGGATGGGAACGCCTACGCAGGCATCTGGCTGGATAACTGCAACGATCCCGGATCAGGCTGCACAACGACGGCGCAGGCCGTAACCCTGGCGGGCGCGATCGTTGCAAATAACAACGGCTCGGCAGGCACTTATAACGGGATCCTGGTGTCAAGCAAGGGCGCCATCAAGGCCAGCAATGTCACCGCCATCGGCAATACCCTGAACGGCGCTCGTTTCGATAATCACCAGGGTTCATCGGCCGCCACGGTGACGCTGAGCGGCGCCGGTTTCTTCGATTACAATGCCGGCGGAGACGGCCTGCTCATCACGGCGGCCGGCACCGTCACCCTGCCCAGGGTCACCTCCAGCTTGAACGGCGGTGACGGAATAAATATCACTACGCCCTCCACCCTGTCCTTGGCGTGCGGCACCTTCGTCAATAATGCAGGATTCGGCGTCAACCTGGACACGAACGGAGCCGCGACCCTGAGCGGCGCCGTGTTCATCGGCAATACCGGAGGCCGCACCAACCAGACCGGAAGCGGCGGGGCACCGATCTTCATCCCAAACTGCACGCTGCCCTAGCCAGAAGGACCGCGGACAACGTGCCGGTCTGACATTCCGGGGGACAGGATCTGTCCCCCGGAATGCTGCATCGAAGTTCGATCGGTCGATGACCGCTCACCACGTTCGATATGGTCTTTGCAAGGCGGCTTGGCCGGACTGCCCTTCCAGACCAGGAGGTAAACGATGCGCGCAAAGGTCTTCATTTTCACCCTC
Source organism: Anaerolineales bacterium (assembly GCA_035515435.1). Lineage (GTDB taxonomy): Bacteria > Chloroflexota > Anaerolineae > Anaerolineales > Villigracilaceae > Fen-1038. The sequence continues at coordinate 14,623 of DATJBI010000199.1, read as the reverse complement.
GTGCTTTCGGCGGTTTTCGCAGTGTTTGTCAGCGGGCCGGCTCCAAGGGCACAGGCTCTGGACCAACCGACGATCCCAGGCGGCAGGCTCGATCCACCGCCAAAAGGAAGCGGGACATTGGACTTTTCGGGATACAGGGGCAGCCCTGATCCGAGAGTGGGGCCGGCATTCAAACCCCAGAACCCCTCCGCCTCGCTGACTTTGGGCATACCAAATACCTGGCTGCATTTGCCCTCATCCGATCCCGGCCAATTATTTCCAACGGGTTTTGTCTACGCAATCGCGTTCCACGGGAACGATGTATACGTAGGGGGTGCGCTCACGCTTACACCCGGCGGCGGAGAGTCCGACATCCTTCGCTTCAATACGACTACGAATACGTGGTCTGCAATGCCAAACCTGGGGCTGACCGGCGATGTGAAGTCCCTGGCCATGAACGGGAGCGATCTGTACGTAGGCGGGCGCTTTGTCCAGACCGCTGACGGCGCGATAACCTTAAACCACATTGCCCGCTTCGACACCCTGAGCGGTACCTGGCATGCCCTTCCGGACGATGGATTGAATGGGGCTGCTTATGCAAGCGAAGTGGATGCCATCACCTTCCTGGGCACGAAGCTCTACGTGGCCGGTCAGTCGTTCACGCAGACCGCGGACGGCAACGTGACCGATCTGAACAATATCGCGGTCCTGGACACTTCCACCGGTACCTGGTCGGCGCTGCCCGGCAATGGCCTGGGGGGACCAGGTTATTCTGTGACGGCCCTGGCGGCTAAAGGAACCGATCTGTATGCCGGTGGCTTTTTTACCAGCACGGCAGACGGTTTGATGTCGTTGAATCACATCGCCCGCTTCGATACGGCCACTGCTACCTGGCACGCTCTGCCCGATGGTGGTCTATCTGATGAGGTGGATGCCATGGTCTTCAACGGCAATGATCTGTACGTGGGCGGATGGTTCTCGCAGACTGCTGATGGGCAAGTTGGAAATTTAAATGGCATCGCCCGCCTGGACACTGCCACCGGCAGTTGGTCGGACCTGTCGAATGGGCTGGAACGCCAGTCCGATGCATGCGCACCGCAACCATCCTGCCCCGGAGTGCTGAGTCTGATCTTTCGCGGCAGCGATCTGTATGCGGGCGGCTTCATCACTGGTAATTTCGATAACACTGTAACCGGCCTGAACGGTATCGCCCGCTACGATACTTTGACCAGCACCTGGCATGCCCTTCCGCATAACGGGCTGGCTTATGGGCCGTACCCGGCTGACGTGCATGCCCTGGCGCTCATTCAAAATGAGTTGTACGTGGGCGGCCACATCACACAAACCTTCGACGGCGCTCTGCCATTGAATGGCATTGCCGTGCTTTTTCAAGACCTGGCTCCCACCGGTATTTCGCTCAGCAACAGTAAAATAGATGGAAATCAACCCATCGGCATCACGGTGGGCACTCTGGGCAGTATCGATCCAAATGTTGAAGACAGCTTCACATATTCGTTGTGCGGCGGCCCGGATGACCGCTCTTTCGCAATCAGAGGCGGTTCCTATCAAACCAGCGCCAGTACTCTGGCCACGGCGGCCAGTCTCTTTTACTCCGTAAAGAAGAGTTACAGCATCTGCATCCGCAGCACGGATGCCGGCGGACTAACCTTCACGCAGCACTTCATTATCACTTTATATCCCGCCCTTGAGTCCATCGGGAGCAACGATGGCTTCATACTCGAATCGGGCCCAGCCAGCAATGCCGGAGGTTCGACCGACTCCAGCAGCTGGTCGCTCAATGTTGGTGACGACGAACTCGATCGACAGTATGTCAGCATCCTCTCCTTCAATACCGCCGCCCTGCCGCAGAATGCCACCCTAACCCACGCCACGCTTCAAATTCGGTACGAGAACCAGGTTGGCAATCCTTTTCCCGCCCTCGGGAACATCCTGGTCGACATCCAAAGGGGCAGCTTTTCCAATAATGCCGCCCTGCAACCCGGCGATTTTCAGGCACCCCCTGGCGAAAGCGCGATAGGCACTTTAACCAGTATTATGCGGAGTTGTGGTCCGGCCTGCCAGGAGACCGGTTGGTATGCCCTTGACTTGGGTCCAAGCGCCATCGCGTACATCAACCGGACCGGCATGACTCAACTTCGCCTGCGATTCCAGATGAGCACCAACAACGACCATGCTGCCGACTACATCACGTTCTACAGCGGTAATGTGCCTGAGTATTCCAGACCGATCCTCATCATCGAGTACCGTCTGCCCGGACGAATCGGTTCTTGATCGCTGCAGCCAGGATCTTGAGAAGCTCTCAGACCGCTTCCGCGAGAGTGAGAGATCCAGCAAGGCGCAAGGAGATGCCTCAAAGAGAGGAGCGGCATCGCACGAATGTGCGCGAATCGAATCCGAGCGACCCCTGGACAAATTCATCGGCGAAGACCATGAATTCACGCGGGGCAACAATACAATGATCTCAGGCCGCATATTTCGCTCGAAACCTGCGGGAACGAAATGGGATTTGTGCAGGTTCTTCAGGCGTTCATGGGCCAACGATATTAACTTTGAGCAGCGCTCCGATCAGCATCCGCTGCAAATGAGGCTTTTGCCATGGTCTCCGCCAACAGGAAGAATTCGCGGCGGCTGTGCGCCAGCCGGCGTTCGAGGCTCGCGGGCCCGCAGGGAGGCCTGCCGGTCCGTCGGCGCGGCAGGGGCAGCAGCGGTTGCAGAGTTTCTCGAGTCAATGTTTTGGGGGAGCTGCCTGATGGCTGGAGGGCAGACGCCGCTTGAAAAATATCCGCCGAATTTGACAGAGTCAACTGGGAAGGTTACACTTCCTCTTGAGCCAATGGAACAAATCCTGGCCAACAGGCTGCCGCCAGCTGCGTATCGATCCCCGGCCGGTTCGGAGCATGGGCCGGCGGGCAGCCATGCTGAAATGACGGCTGGAAGGCCGGCAGGTTGGATGCCAACCAGAAGAGGGAAAAGTTCATCTGTGCTCGAGAGGCGTTTTGGAGGCGGTGCGCCTCCACCAAACATGATCGGACACAAAGGAGAAACCCATGATACCCACGCTTCCTTTCGGCCGCACCGGCCACGAAAGCACCCGCACCATTTTTGGGGCGGCGGCTTTTATGGAAACGCCGCAAAAAGACGTGGACGCCACCATGGACCTTCTCCTGCAAAACGGGATCAACCACGTGGATACGGCCTCCAGCTACGGCAGATCCGAAGAGGTCCTGGGCGATTGGATCCGGCGTCACGGCAGGCCCTTCTTCCTCGCCACGAAGACCGACCAGCGCACCAGGCAGGCCGCCTACGATGAGATTCGCCGCTCCCTCGAGTTGCTGCATGTTGACCAGGTCGATCTGATCCAGCTCCACGCCCTGCACGAAGAACCCGACTGGACGACCGCCTTCGGCCCCGGCGGCGTGATCGAGGCGGTGGTCCAGGCGCGGGCCGAAGGCCTGGTGCGCTTCATCGGCGTGACCGGCCACGGCGTGCCCGTCCCGGAATTTCACCTGCGCTCCCTGGCCCAATTCGACTTTGACTCCGTACTTCTGCCGTACAACTATGTCATGATGCAAAATCCCTTCTATGCCGAAAGTTTCAACAAACTGCTCGCGGTGTGCCGGGAACGCAATGTTGCCGTGCAGACCATCAAAGGCATCACCCGCTCGCCGTGGAAGGATACACAGCAGAATCACACGACCTGGTATCGTCCGCTGGAGGATCCGGCGGATATCGATCTGGCTGTGCACTGGGTCCTTGGCAATCCGCGGGTCTTTCTCGATATGGCAGGCGATATCGGTCTGATCCCGCTTATTCTTTCATCCGCTCATCGATTCGGAACACGCCCATCCGACGATCAGATGAAAGAACTTACGAAGCGGCTCAAAATGGAACCGCTCTTTGTATAAAGAGGCCGTGAGCGGCCGGTCCCGCGCGGGGCTCCGCATGTTAGGGATATGCCAGTCTTTTGAATCGCGCCCGCCATCGTCCGGAAAACCCTGGTCTGGCCGATCCATTTTTGAACTACGCCCGTTCAACGCGGAGCGCGCAAGATATCGCTCCCTCCCAGGGAATACCGCTCCGCTGCGGGGAAGCGGGCCTTCGGCTCCCCCCGCATTGAGGAAGGTCCAGCTGCGGACCCGTTCAAATCGGGGGCCGCGGGCTCGCGCTGTTTGGGGACCCGGCGCGCATCCGGGGTTTGTCCACCGCCCGTCAGGGGACGGGTCGCCCGAGTATCTTCAGAAGTGCTCTCCAACCAAAAGCGATGGGCACCTGCCAAATGTGTTTCAATCCCCAAAAGTCCTGCAGGTATTTGATGAAGCCGAATAAGCCGGATGGACGCCCGGTGTCCCGGCTGATGCGCGGATAGTAGATCCACTGATAGAATACCAGCGTGTATGGATGCTTCTTGCGGGCCTTATATTCTCGGATTTCTTCCGTCGAGACAGTCAGATGCGTAAGCTGGTGCAGGAATTCAGAGGGGACCGGCGCATCGAAATGATCGATCAGATACCGCAAGGCATCCTGCAGGGGTAATATCATGCGATGTCTTTTGGTTTGTGAAAGCATCCGATCCCAATCGATGGCCGGGTCTGTTCTCAAGATCATCACGGCATCGGCTACCCACCGAATGGGCGGCATGGCATTCCAGTGAAACCCATGGATACAGGTGTTGAAGAGTTCGTCCGTGGGATTGAGCCCAAGGCTGGGCACGGTGCCCACCGTCAAAGGCTCGGCCCCCCTCCAAAAATCCTGGTCCGCCTCCGGGCTTAAGCACTCGTGAAGTACGTGCCAGTGCAGATCAAGTCCGCAGCCTTCCGCGTTCCTAAAATGCAGCCCGTGCACGATCGGGATGGAGGCCCCCAGCAGCTGGTCTGGAGATCTTAGATTCGGCATCCAACCCATCGTCCGTACAAGCCCGATCGCCTCCTGAACGCGCGGCAGGGGAACCAGGAAATCGAAATCATCCATCGGTCTCAGCCCATAATCCCTATAATAGCGAACCGTCAAGGCTGCGCCTTTCAGGGTCAAGGTCTCCAGATCCTTCTCTCGAAAAGCCTGCAGCACAGGTGAGATCTTTCCAAAAAGGATCCGGTTCCTGGCCCAGGTGTCAAGGTACCGCTTTCTGAACTCCGCGACCCAGGGATGATCGATCCCCTGTGTTCTTAGATTGCGATAAAGCAGCGGCAGCAAACGTTGAGAGCCGGGGTCGAGCTGATCCAGATCAACGGCCCCGTTCCATTCCTGCCAGGCGGCACGCCCGGCTTGATCGGATCGGAGGGCCGCCTTCAGCAACAACTCCCGCTCGTGAGATGGAAGCCAGGTGTAATGGTGGACCTTCGCCATTCTCAGCCGTCCGCTCTATCCAACAAGGCAGGAAACACCAATCGCACCAGGGAAGACAATTTTCTGCCGCCCCACACAAACTGCAGATATCGTAGAAAACCGAGCGGGCCCGGGATCTTGGGCGAACGCCGATAAAGCAGAAGCCGGCGGCCGATCCGGGTCAGAGTCCCGGGATAAGGCTGATATTGATGGAGCCAGCGATACTCAAGCGGCTCCGTCCAGTGCCTGGGCACATGCTGCAATTGTGCGATAAGCCTGTTTCCAAGGGGCAGGTCGATGATCCCTTTCAGTTCGCGCAGACACTCCACGAGCGGAAGCACCTGACGATTTTCACGGGCGAGCTCAACCACCCCTTCCCAGTTGATCTCGCCTGACTTTTTCGCGAGCATCCAGCCTGCGTCCATCAATGCAAAAAATGCAGCCTCCGGCCTGCTGCCTACGGATCGCAGGCACGAACGCAGAAAGTGGGATTCCAAATTCAAAGTGAATACATCGGAATCGCCGAGCGTGGTGGGATATGCGTGCTGCCAGATCGCAGCGGCCTGCCCGCTGGTTTTAATAGCCGGATGAACGCGCCAGGCGGCGGTAAACGGAACATGGAACGGTGACCAGATCTCCAACGGGGTTTCCACAGATAAGAACCGGCTGGGATATCTTACCTTCGGCCAGATCTTTTGCTCCACCAGAAAATCAAGCAGTTTGGCAACATCCGCCGGCTGAACGAGGAGGTCGAACGAATAAAGTCGACGAGCTCCCTGTCCTTCATATAATCGCAGGATGGAGGTCATATCATCCAGCAGCAGCACGGAGATGCCCTGCCGGCGCAGCTGAGCAACAAAAGGGATCAGCTGTTTCAGAGAAAGCTGATTTTCAAGCCACGAGCGTCGATAGGCGCCCTTCAATCTGCCCAACCCTGGATCGTCGCCGGTTTGATTTGCAAGATTAAGATAAACCAGCGGCAGGAGTCGATAGGATAGCGTATCCAGATCAAGCTTTTCAATATCCATGCCGTCCACCCAGCGCCGCCAGCTTTCGAATGCCTGCGGCGCCTCTTGGAGCGCGGCGCGCATTAACAGCCTGTGATGATCCTTCAAAAGGCCTCGTTGATGCGTTTGTTTGGGCGGTCTGATCCAATCTGCCGCGTCATCCACGGGATGATAATGGACAAGTTCCTGCGCGTTGCGGATATCCCACAAGCGATGCCGGTTATTGGATACTCCGTAAAACACTTGAAAGCCAAGGTCATCCGCCTCCAAACACTGCCTTACGAGCTGGGCCAGATCTTCCGGACTGCACCAGCCGCGCAGGGTATCATCCCGTGGACCCTGTGGGTATGGCAGTTCGGTGTAAAAGAAGCCTATGCGCAGACACACGATGGACATTTCATAGGTTTCGGAGAAGTAACGTGCCAGAAGTTCGCCGGTCGCTTTCCCCACCCCGTAAAGCTGAGCGGGATGCACAGACATGTTCGGAGAAACCCATTGGCCGGCCTGCAATTCCCTCCAGCCCAGCACGGCGGTGGAGCTGGCATAGATCACTTTTTTGATCCCGGCGCGGCGCGCGGCTTCGAAAACATTATACGTGCCCCCGATCCCGGAGAGGTACACTTCGTTCCAGGTCTGCTCCGCCTCAGGATTCGCCGCCAGGTGAATCACGGCATCCATGCCCCGGATGGCCGCCGAGAGCTCCTCCGGATTCATGATATTGCCGACGACGGTATCCGCCTCATTTTCAACTGGGTCACTATCGAAGCATCGAAAATGATAGGTTTGTCCCAGGGAATTTCGAAGCGAGGTGCCGATGCGTCCTGCAGCACCTGTGAGCAGGATGCTTTTCACGGCCGGGCCTTCAATTCCCGCCGGAGCGGGCGTTTCCTGGTTGCCATAGCCAACCACCAGCCTGATTCAAAGCTTCCCGGCCATTTTTCTTTTCCTGGATATGGAATTTTGGAGAAGCACCAAGGTCTCTTTTCTGCTTTGGGCAATATCCCTGGAAAGATTGGTCTGATGGATGCGCTTGTTCAACAAGAACTCGGGAACGACCGCAAACGGCAGCCGGGAATCAAAGAGCCTCGCGAACCAATCCGCATCACAGCCCACGGATAACAGAGGGTCAAATAGACCCACTTTTTCAAACAAGCCGCGCCGCGCCACCAAGGCACTCGGAGTATAACCAATCGGATCATACGGCCGCTGCCGGGGATGATGCCGGAGCACATGATCCGGCTCCGAGATATATCTCAGCCACGTGACGGTTGCTTCGCAGTCAGGGTTTGCCGCGAGGTATTTCATTTGAGTTTGTAATTTCCCCCTCGCCCAAACATCGTCCGAATCCAGAAATGCAATGAATCGCCCCGCGGCCGCCCGGATCGCAAAGTTTCGTGCATTTGCAAGACCCTGATCTCTCTGCATGAAATAACGGACGCCCTCGGTCGACTGCGCGATCTCCGCGGTCCGATCCGTGGAGCGCCCATCGACAACGATGATCTCGAAAGGCTTGTATTCCTGTTCCAGCGCGCTCTTGATCGCCGACGCCAGGTATGCTTCACTGTTTTTTGCAACTATAATAACGCTTGCCAATTCATTCTTCATATCGTTTGCCTTTAAGAGATGCGGCGATGCCGGTTGGATCGATCCTTGAAATCTGGAAACACCTCACTTTGAGTCTCCGGCTCGTTTTCGATCGATGGAAGCCTTGAGGATCTGAACCATCACTTTATTCTTGCCTTGCTGCTGAATCAGGCTGATATTCTTGCCATGGATCCGGCGTTTGGCGACCACCTGAGGCAGCACCAGAACATTGGGCTTCTTTTCGAGCGCTTTTACAAACCAATCAATGACCTCTGCCGAGGTTTCGAGGTCCTCATCGAACAAGCCCAGCTTATCGAGTACGCCCCGCCGGATCATGATGGCAATCACTGAATAACCCGGGACAGGCTCCTCGGCGAATCGATAACGCGGCGCCTGAGCAGAATCGGGATCCGGGTCTGCAAATTGTTGGATATGGCCGGTGACGATGTCTGCCTCCGGATGCGCCTCAAAGGCCCTGATCTGCACAAGAAGCTTGTCGGGTTCCCAGAGATCATCGGCATCCAGGAATGCAACGTATTCTCCGCGGGCGGCCAGGATACCCTTGTTGCGCGCGGCAGAGGCCCCGCGGTGGGCCTGAGAGATGTATTGCACGGATGGATGGGATAAGGCGATCTCCCGTGTCCGATCCGTTGAACCATCATCCACAATGATCAATTCGTAGGCGTGATAGGATTGAGCCAAAACGCTCTGGATCGTCTCGGCCAGGAATTGTTCGCCGTTATGAACGGGCAGAATGATGCTTACCAGCGGCGGGTGCTCATCTGCGGAAATGCTCATCGGGCGGATCTCTCCTTGTTTGCAGGCCTTCTCTCACCGCCCGCCCCTTCAGGGGGCACCTTCGGACTTCCTGGAAGTCGAACGAATCGATTTGGAGCTTCCTTCTTTGCCCGGTAAGTCTGGTAGAGCAGACTGGCCACGCTGCTGATCGGTCTTCGTGTTCGAGCTTGATCGATGAATTTCTGCGTTTCCTCCGCGAAGTTTTCGTATCCGTTTGCCCGCTGAATGCTTTGAACCTCTTCGAACATGCGAACCTTGTACTTTTGGGTCTTGGCATTGGGATGGATCGTCGCGGCCGCCAGGACCCGCCGGGTCGGGATCAATTCTCCGAGCCTCGTGATCCGCAGCCAGAAATCAAAGTCGAAGGAATTTTGATAGGATTCATTTAACAAGCCGACTCTCCGCGCGGCTTGGGCTGAGAAGAAACAGGCGGGCTGATGTATCCAGTTCTCTGCCCAGTTTGCCAGATCATCTCGGCTGACTTTTTTGGGGATGCGAGTTTGAAGAATAAAGCCGTCTTGAGCAATATCGTATCCGCCGCCGACCCAGCCCGCGGCCTGCGGGAACTGATCGTGGAGTGCCACGATATGTTGAATCGCGCCCTCCAGGAAGAAATCGTCGGAGTTAAGAAATGCAAATATGTCGCCGCTGGAGCGCTGAAATCCGGCGTTGATCGCCCGGACCTGGCCGCCGTCCGGCTCGCTTTGCCAATAGGCGAGATATTTGGAGTACCTTTTGATGATCTCCACGCTTCCATCCGTTGACCCGCCATCCATGATGAGATACTCGAGGTTGGCATAGCCCTGCTCAAGAACGGAAAGGATCGTGTTCTCCAGGAAATTCTTCTGGTTATAAGAGGGGGTTACGACGGTAACGCGGGGGGCTCCTGGCATCATGCTCATCCTATTCCCCACCCATTCGTTTGCGATGTACCGAGGCCCGTATCGTTTGGAGCAAGGCGCTCTTCATTACCTCTGTTTCCTCGGCGGGCGCATCCGGCTGGAGGAACTGGTAGAGCAGGACCGCCGGCAGCGTCCCTTTGCTCAAGCCGCAGTCCTGCGCCCGCAGGAACCAATCGGTCTCTTCCATGCCGTGTAATCCAAGGCGGAATTCGCCGACCCTTTGAAGTGCGGACCGCCGCACCATCAGGCTTCCCAGCTGATCCCGCAGATTTTTTCGCAGGTGGAGGCCGTCGATCTGCTGAATGGAATATGGTGTTCCGGGTTCGAGGATCTGGCGGGTCCTGCCCACGACATAGTCATGTGCCGGATGCTCAAGCAGGTAGGCAAGCTGACTTTTTATTTTGCCGGATGTCCATTGGCCATCGCCCATCAGGAAGGCGACCAGCTCGCCGGTACATTTTTTGATCGCGGCGTTAAGTTGCGCGGCCCCCTCCTGGGAGGGGTGTTCTATCCATTCGATTCGTTCAAAATCATCCAGCCCTGGCCCGTCCAAGTCTCTGCAATTGGGACCGACGATCAGTAACTCCGTGCGAGGATAGTCCTGCCGGCGGATGCTTTCCAGGGCGCTGGGCGCCTCAGCCTGGTGCCCGCCGATGCATAAAATGACACTTACCAGCGGCTGGCTCTTTTCACTGGCTGGGGTGTCTTGATCGGGGGCGGATCCCGGGAGCGCGGACAGAAACGGCAATCTCGCCAGGCGTTGGATCGATCCCGGGGATGAACGGCGGCGATGGATCGATCTCTGCAGCACCGGGAAGAACTTCATCGTCTTCAGGTTCTCGCCCGTGGTCAGGTTATGACCGTGGATGCGGTAGATCAGTGAGACCTTCCGCTGAATTACAATTCGTATGCCTGCCTCCCTGGCCCGCAACCAGAAATCGGTGTCCTCGTTAAATTGCAGGCCTTCGTCCAAATACCCAAGCTCGTCAAACACGGCGCGGCGCACAAGCATGGCGCCCAAATTGGTGTAGAGAAAAGGGAAATCGATGTCCGCGCCGGTAAGGCGGCCCTGGACCAGATCGGGGATCTTGATCCTGCGGATCAAGCCCTGGACGATTTCAATGGCCGGCCGCGCTTCGAAGCAGCGCATTTGAAAACGGAGTTTTCCCGGGGGCCAAAGATCATCTGCATCAATGAAGGCGATGTACTCTCCCTTCGCCTGCCGGATCCCAAAATTGCGCGCCGCGGCCGCCCCGGAATGGGGCTGATAATAATAACGAACTCGGTCCGCGAACGCCGCTGCGATCCCGGCAGTTCCGTCGGTCGACCCGTCGTCAATAACGATCAATTCTGCGGGGCGGTAATCTTGCTGCAGGACGCTGTGAATCGATTCTGCCACCATCCTTTCCCCGTTGTATACCGGCAGGATCACGCTGACCAGGGGCGCATGCATAATAGGTCTTATTTACCCAGCAGCAGATCTTTAATCACGCTGGCTGCGTTTGCCAGATCCGTCCCCAGCTCCAGTTGATAGGCCGGGACTCGTTGAGCCAGCCTCGACATGGTCTTGATGGCGGCACTGCCGGCACTCGGCAATTGAAAAAGGGTGGATGGAGCCAGGGCCGTCAGGGCGGCTCCGGCACCGGTCGCAACGAGCCGGGTTTCTTTCCCCTGGGTGACCACCGGCAGCAGGATGGCCTTCAGGCAGAAACCGCGCGTGATCTGTTTGGGAAAATGGTCGTTCAGGAAAAGCAGGGCCTTGTCGTTTTCCAGCCGGCTTTTGTTGCTGACCATGGCCGCCAGATGGGCAAACCTTTTGACGTCCGCCTCGCCCCGCAGCTTGGCTGTGTTGTACACGCTGAAAACATAGGGCTCTGGATCGGTCCTGATCAGACAATAATCGTCGCTGGCATACAGCAGGCCGGCGTCCAGCGCGGCCAGGGCCGTGGTGGATTTCCCGGAGCCTCCTCTTCCCACCAAGAGTACCCCGCCGCTCTCCAGGCCCACTGCGCCGGCGTGGACAAATTGATAATCTCCCCCGTCTGCCCACCAGTGCAGGATGGTTCGCAGGGGAGAGCCTATCTCATAATAAGGCAGGGCCGATGCATCCTGAACCCAGTACAGGCCGAGGTTTTCCTGAAGATCCAGTCCGCTGAAGATGTTTGGCCCCAGGTGATACGCGAAGCGAAATCGATCATTGGTCAGCTCGCGGATCTCGCCTCTCCGTCCCAGGTGGTCCCACCATTCTCCCAGGGAGTCAAAGTAGCGCTTGAGGACGGATGGGAGGGCGCTGTTGGATGAAGCACTGTCCCAGGCCAGAATGGTCAGCTCCGGCCTCTCGGCCGGGGCGGTTTCAAGATGAGCGAGCGCAGGCGTAAGGGCAGAGGCCAATCCGTTTCCGGCAAACCGCAGCCGTACCGGCCGTCCACCGATCAGGAAGTGGCGATCCTGGTATCCACCGATCGTGTGTTCTGCTTTTTTATAGTTTGTGTAAACAAGCTGAAAAAAAGCCAGGCTCTCGTCTTCCACCAGATCGCTAGCTTTGATCACCACTTTCGGCTCCATCCTCTTCCGCTTTGTGGGGCCAACCTTCCTCGTCGACTTCGTGAATCGGATCCAGAAGAAGCAGTTCCTGCAAGTCGGAGTATTTCTCAAATATGGGCGGATCGAATTTCAGCTTTGCCCCGGCGGCAGGCGAGGGGGGAGCCTGGCTGATCGTCTGCCTTGTGCTCGCAACCTGAACCAGGCCCTCCTGCTGAAATGCGGTCAATAACTCGGCGATGACCTTGCGGATGTATTCAGGGGAGGCCTCGTAGCGGCCGGCGATCAGGTCCGTGAGTTCATCCAGGTTTGCTCCGGCCTCGACAAGATTCCAAACATCCACCCCGCTGTTCCGCAGACTGTAATAAACCCCATTCTCAAGGTTTACGATCACGGTTTCCCCGTCGATGGTCTCATAGACCACATCGGGCCTCTTAATACTAAAGTATCCCAGGATCTTCATCGAGAGAGATGTTCCTTTTCAACGCCCCGTGCCGACGAGGTGTTGCTGCGCAATGATTTCACCGAGCCAACCTTATCTCGTTCGTCACAATTTCAGCCAATTTTACCCTAATTTCTGTGGAGCATTAAGGTTCCGCCCTCACAACGGAAACCTCCACCTGCGATGTCACCTTGTCGCGAAATGGATTTAGTTCGGGCGGGCCCTGGGTGGTTGCGGTCACATTCATGTATGCCGCAGAAAGAATTTGGTCCAGCAGAACATCCGCCGGTCCGACCATCCAGAGGGCCAGGGAATAGGTGCCGGGCTTCAGATGCAAATGTTCGATCGATATGCGCACACAGCTCCGGCCGCGGTTCAGCCCAAGCTCTTCAATGGATCCCGCATTGATCAGCCGAAACCCCGAAAGATCGAACAGGGTGACCGAAACTCCCGAGATATTTCTCGTGCCGGGCGATTCGACCTCCAGCAGGAATTCCACGGGTCCGTCCGGATACGCCTGACCCTGGAACTTCAGATCCGCGCCGCGATAGCGCATTCTCACAAAACGTATTTCGCCCGTGCCCTGGTGGGATGCGGTGGAGAGGTCCAGCCATTCCCCGGCGACCATCACATTCGTGATCTTGGAAAGATAGTGCTCGATCATGGAGGAGGTGTCCGTCTCTTCGATTAACTTTCCGGCCTCGAACAGGATGGAGCGCTTGCACAGGCGCTGGATCATGAAGAGATCGTGGCTCACGAACAGAACCGAGCAGCCCCCCTCCACCAGTTCCAGAACTTTTTCCAGCGATTTTTGGCGAAAGGCGGCATCTCCGACCGAAAGGACTTCATCGACCAGCAGGATATCCGGGTCCATGAACATTGCCACCGAGAACCCCAGGCGTACGACCATGCCTGAGGAGTACCGCTTGATCGGAGTGTCAATGAAGCGCTCCACGCCGGAAAAATCGACTATCGCGTTCAATTTTCGATCCACTTCGCTGCGCTTCATTCCCAGGATCGTGCCGTTCAGATAAATGTTCTCCCTCCCGGTGAGCTCATAGTTGAATCCCGTACCGATCTGCAGCAGGGATCCGACCCGTCCGTGGGTGCGGGCCAGGCCCTCGGTTGGGAGGGTGATCCTGGACAGGATCCGCAGCAGGGTGCTCTTGCCTGCCCCGTTTTGGCCCAGGATGCCGAGCACCTCGGCGCGTTGGACCGTGAATGAAACGTGGCGCAGTGCCCAAAGGCTCCCGGCCGTCGAAGGGGCTCGCAGTGAATCGCTCAGATAGCCGAACGGCGATACCAGCGTATCCAGGATCGCCTTTCCCAATGTTCGCGAACGGGCCGCCCGGGAGTTATAGCGGTACAGCTTGCCGAGATCGTCAACCTCGATCGAGATGGCGCTCATCTTTTATAACCAATCCACGATGGTCCGCTCTGTGTGTCGAAAGACATACACCCCGCTAACAAATAAGATCACCACCAGCAGAATGGAAATCCATAACGAAATGTCTGGCATCAGGCCGGTATCCAGGAAGATCCAGCGAAATCCTGCCACGACCCAGCTCATGGGATTCAGATTGTATAGGATCTGCCATTTTTCGGGGATCAGGCTTGCGCTGTAAACGACGGGTGTAAGAAACTTCAATACCTGCAATCCGTATCCGGCAAGGTTGCGGGTGTCCCGATATTGGACAGCAAGTGTGGCCAGCCATAAACCCATGCCCAGGCCTGCCCCGGCAGCCAGGAGCAGATAAAGCGGCAACACGAGCACCTTCCAGGTGATCGCAAAGTGATAATACAAGACCATCGCCGTAAGGATCAACAGGGAAATGATCGTGTCGAACAGGAGCGATAGAACGCTCGCGAGCGGGATCACCAGGCGGGGAAAATATATCTTGGAGATAACGTCCATCTCGCTGACCAGGCTGCCTGCCGTGGCGGTCGTAACCCCTGAGAAATATCCCCAGGGGATCAAGGCGGTGTAGGTGAAAACAGAATAGGGGATCCCCTCGGACGGCAGTTTT
>DATJBI010000198.1:0-21206 GCA_035515435.1 Anaerolineales bacterium | reverse complement strand
GTCCATCTTTGCCGTCGGTTTGATTGCATTTGTGCTCGGTGCCTTTCCGATCTGGGCCATCGGGAAACAGATCACCGGAGGCGGCCGCTGGGACGACCGCTTTACCCTGGCACCCATGCTGGGGGCGGGGCTGATCGTGATTGCCCTGCTCCTGTGGTTTGTCCGTCGATCGATGCAGAAGATCGTCCTCAGCCTGCTTCTGGTCTTTTCGATTGCGACCCAGGTCCTGACCGTCAACAAGTACCGCCTGGAATGGGCCAGCCAGAGCGACTACTATTGGCAGTTCTTTTGGCGCGCTCCGGCGCTGCGCCCAGGCACGGCCCTTTTATCCTTTGAACAGCCTTCGATCTCGGTGCCGGAAGACGATGCGGGCTTTGCGTTCAACATCCTGTATCATTTCCAAACGCGGGACGGTTCCCTTCCATATTGGATCTTTACCGATGAGCCATTCTTGTGGACGGATCTGAAAGCAGGCCTCCCGATCGGTCATTCTGTGCGCAATCTCCGTTTTCAAGGGAATACGTCTGCCAGCATTGCGTTTATGCACCAGACCAGCCTGGCCTGTCTGCGCATGCTGGATCCGGTTTACGCGGATGACCCGCTGTTGTCGGACGCACAGGGCGGCTTGATCCCCGTCTCGAATCTGTCCCGCATCGTTCCCGCCGCCCCGCCCGCCGCGCCCGATCCGGACATTTTCGGCCCTGAGCCCGCTCATGGCTGGTGTTACTTTTTCGAGAAGGCGGATCTGGCGCGTCAATTGCAGGATTGGAAAACGATCATTGCGCTCTATCAGCAGGCGGGCAAAGATGGCCTGGCCCCCCAGTACGGTGCGGAATACATTCCGTTCATCGAGGCCTTTGCCCGTACCGGCGATTGGCAGAAGGCCGATGATCTTACCCTGGCGGCCCGAAACCTGACCCCGAACCTTGGGACGATGTTGTGTGCCGATTGGGCGCGTTTGAATCAGCTGGCCTCACCGGATGCAAAAGTGATCGAGCAGGTCAGGCAGTCCCTGTCCTGCAGCAATTTTTGAGAAAGCAAGTGGCAGAATGAAAATCGATTCCATCACCCTGCACCATCTCCGCATGCCGCTGGTCGCGCCCTTCGAAACTTCTTTCGGCCGCGAGCTGGATCGTGAATGTATCCTGCTCGCGATCCAGGCAGATGGAGCAAGCGGGTACGGCGAATGCGTCGCCGACCAGTCCCCGGGCTACAACTATGAGACCACCGGCACCGCCTGGCACATTCTGAAGGATTTTGTGGCTCCGGTGCTCCTGGGACAGGAGGTGCGGGACGCGGCGGATTTTCAGAACCGTGTGGCGGGGATCCGCGGGCATCATCTTGCCAAGGCCGGGGTTGAGATGGCCTTGTGGGATCTGCTTGGCAAGCGCGACCAAAGATCCCTGCGGGAAATGCTGGGCGGTGCGCGCGAAAAAGTTGAAGTGGGTGTCTCGGTCGGACTGCAGGAGACTCCCGACGCCCTGGTGCGGACCGTGGGCGATTATGTGGCGGGCGGGTATGCACGCGTCAAGATCAAGATCAAGCCCGGCCGTGATGTCGGCGATGCGGCTGCGGTGCGCAGGCAATTCCCCGGCATCCGCCTGCAGGTGGATGCGAACTCGGCCTATTCGCTGGAATCGGCGCAATCGCTCAAACCGTTCGATGAGTTGGACCTTCTGCTGATCGAGCAGCCGTTGTTTGAAGATGATATTTGGGATCACCATAAACTGCAGGAACAGTTCCGCACGCCGATCTGCCTGGATGAGAGCATTCTTTCGCCGCGCCACGCGCGTTACGCGATCGAGATGAAGGCGTGCCGCATCATTAACATCAAGGCCGGACGCGTGGGGGGATTGAGCCAGGCGGTCGAGGTGCACGACGTGTGCCGCGCCCGAAATATGCCCGTGTGGTGCGGCGGCATGCTGGAGACCGGCGTGGGCCGCGCCTCGAACCTGGCCCTGGCCTCCCTGCCCGGCTTCACATTGCCCGGCGATATTTCCGCCTCGGACCGCTATTACAAACGCGATATCACCCATGAACGCTTTTCGCTCAACGCGGACAGCACGATCGATGTGCCCGGCGGCCCGGGCCTCGGCGTGACCATCGACCAGAAGGCGCTGGCTTCCTTCACCCTGGCGCGCCTTGAACTTAAGCAGACCTAATGGATGGGGCGGGCGCCGCTGAATCCACGTTAAGTCTGAATGAGTTCTTCACTCCCCGTAATTGTCTACGGCTATAATCAACCCTTGTGAAAAAGCCCCTTCTGATCCTTAGCCTCCTGCTGAGTGCCTGCGCGCCTCGGGCGGTCGGGGCTCCGACCCAGGCGGCGCCGCTGCCTCAAAGAACGGCAGCCCCGGTCGCCACTGCGACGCCCTCGGCAAGCGCGCTGTGGATCGGTCCGGCGGTCCCGGATGCGCTCCGTCAGGACGCCCAAGATTCGGGGATCCCGCTGGTTGCGGATCCATCGCAAGCCACGGTGCGCCTTGACGTTGACCCCGCACGATCCGGAGCGCCCGCCTCGGAATCTTTGTGGACCTATGCGCTGGTTGCGCCATTTCCAACCGTGACCGACGGCCTGACCTCCGGTGACCTCCAGGAGGCATGGCATGGCTCAGCACCCGGGCCGTTCGCCTCCCGGCCTTTATGGATGGCGGATTCGACCCTGGCGGCATTCAGCGCGCTGTGGGGTGCACCCGCGCCCGGGGCCGTCACGACCGCGCCCGCTGACGGACTGCTGGACGGGGCGTGGAAGGCTCTGCCGTCGTGGGGCATCGTTCCGTTTGAAGCGCTGGATCCGAGGTGGAAGGTGTTGACGGTCGACGGTCAGTCGCCGATCCATAAGGACTTCGATGCGGCTCAATATCCACTGCAGATCGCGTTTTCCTTGCAGGGCCATCCGGTCCCGGCGCTCCGTCTGGCGGCCTCAAACTACGATGCCTCCAAGCTGACCACGGTCATACTGACCGGCACAACCTCCCTGGTAAATGGGATCGCCTATCAAATGGAAGTCAAAGGCATTGATTATCCGGCGCAGGATATTGGCGATGTGCTTCGTCAGGCAGACATCCTGCATATCAGCAACAAGACCTCGTTTGCCCCAAATTGCCCGGCTCCGAACCCGGCTCAGCTCTGGCCCCGCTGCAGCGATCCAAAATACATTCAATTACTGCGTGACATTGGCGTGAAGGTGGTCGAGCTGACCGGTCCGCATATTCTTGACGACGGCGTCGGGCCGTTCCTGTACACCCTGAACCTTTATAAACAGAATAACATGCAGTACTATGGCGGCGGTGCGGATCTCGCCGAGGCGCGCCAGCCGCTCCTGATCCAGAATCATGGCAACAAGATCGCCTTCCTCGGCTGCAACGCCGGGGAACCGCCTCAGCCGCTCGCCACGGAATACAAGGCGGGTGCCAATCCGTGTGATTACAAGCAGCTTGCAGTACAGATCGCTCAGGTGCGCGCCCAGGGTTATTTGCCGATCTTCACGTTTCAATACAAGGAAGGGTATTCACCGCAGGTGATGCCGTGGCAATTGAACGATTTTCGGCAGGTCGCGGACGATGGCGCCGTGATCGTCAGCGGCAGCCAGGCGCACGCGCCGCTTGAAATGGAATTCTATAAAGGCACGTTCATCCATTACGGCCTGGGCAACTTCTTCTATGATCAGATGGGCAACCAGCCGCCCGATCCCACCAATCCCAGGATCCCGATCCAGCCGGCCCAGCGCTGGGAATTCATTGACCGCCACGTCTTTTACGACAACCGTTACATCAGCACGGAATTACTGACCGCCATGTTGGAGGATTACGCCCGCCCCCGCCCGATGACCCCGGATGAGCGCGCCGCCTTCCTGACCGCCTACTTCGGCTACAGCGGATGGCTGCCCCTGATCCCGACTCCGGCGCCGGAGCAAACCCCGACTTTGTATCCGCTGCTGAACTTCAGTTTTTTGCCGACCCATACGCCGATCCCAAAAGCCACCCCGGCCCCCTGACGCATTATTTCGAAATCGTCAGCGTGTATCCACCATCCACATGGATCGTCTGCCCGACGATCATCTGCGCGGCGGGCGAACAGAGAAATGCCACCACGCCCGCCACGTCCTGGGGCGAGACCAATCTTCCCGCTGGAACCTGTTGAACGAATTTCTGAAGGATATTTTCCCTGCTTTCCATTGCCGCGAAATGTGTCAGGGCATCCGTCTCGACCACGCCCGGCGAGACGGCGTTCACGATGATGTTCTTCGGAGCCAGTTCCGCACCCAGATAGCGGGTCAGCGATTCCAGCGCGGCCTTGCTGGCACCCACCACGACATAATCGGGCAGGACGCGGCTGGCTCCCGCACTCGAAATGCTGACAATATATCCGCCCCCGCGTTTTTCCATCAGGGGTACCGCGCCTTGTGCGGCGAACAAGAGGGCGCGCGCATTGATGTTCATGGTCCAATCCCAGCCCTTGGGTTTTTGCTCCAGGGCGGGGCGGTTGTAACCGGAGGCCGCATTGTGAACGAAAATATCCAGGCCTCCGAACTCCTTTGCCACACGGTCGAATAAACGATCCAGATCGTCGAGGTCGCCCACATCCGCCCTGACGAGCAGGGCGCGCCGGCCAAGGCCCTCGATCTCCCGCACGGTTTCTTCGGCCGGTTCGCGGTTGCGGAAGAAGTTTACGATCACGTCCGCGCCGCACCTCGCAAAATGCAGGGCGATCGCGCGTCCGATGCCGCGGCCGGATCCGGTGACCAGGGCAATCTTGTTTTGAAAAGAGTGATCCATGATCGAAGCCTGATCTGCCTCAATCGAAATGAATGGTCAGATCCGAACAATCAAAGCGGTTGCCGCAGTTGGGACAGGTGATCTTGCAGTTGCTTTCTATCATCTCGGATCCGCAGCGGTCACAAACGAACTTCCGTTTTTCCATCGGAGGCTGGCTCTTTGCGCCTTGCGTTTTATCGGTACGTCCTGGCGTTCTTGTCCGGTCTCCATCACCCATCCTGGCCTTCTTTCCAGATCACCGGCTTCAACAGACCTCGATCGAATTGGGCGATCCGCGCCTCGCCCAACTGCCTGACTTCTTCAATTGCCGAAGTCAGGTCGTTTCGCAGCCGGCCGACCTCCACCCCCCGGCACCTTTCCGGCCACGCCCTCAGCCACCGCATGCTGCGCCCGTAGACTTTGACCGCACCGGCATAATTTCCGCGCGTGATGTGAAGATAGGTGACTCCCGCCTCCAGAATTCCCTGGTAGAGTTCCCGTATCCTTCCTTTTTCTTCTTTCCACGCGGCTTCCAGCTCCTCATGCGCTTCGAAATACCTGCCCTGGTTGAACAGCACTAGTCCGGCGCGTGCGCGCAGGTGGAGCCTTCCATCACAATCGGCCATGTTCGCGGCAGTATAACATAAACCCAATTGGTTTTCGATATTTGAGGATTGGATTTCCAGTATCGGGGAAAGCCTTCATTTCCAGGACACCCAACTCGTGGTTGTTTTGAGGAATGCTGCCGCAGGCGCTGCGACCAGGCGGGTTCTTCTTTAAAAGAAAGAAGCGGATGCAGGTGGTAAAATTTCTTAAGATGACTCAAGGGCACTGCGATCGGATGGCAAACAGGCTGTGACTCTTTTTGCTCTGCTATTCAGCATTGTGTTTGGCGTCGGTTCGCTCGCCTTCGGTTATCACCTGGCGGGTTTCACGCCCTTGGTGCGCGGGCTCATTTCCTTCGGCACGCTGTGGCTGATCGCGGTCTGGCAGCGCTGGCGCTGGTTCGCCTATATCGGGATCGCCTGTAATTTCCTTTTCGCCGCGCTGGGCTTGTGGCTCCTGAATTTTCCGCCAGGCTGGATGTTCGCCGGCGCGATCGGCGGCCTCCTGGCTTTTGACCTGACGCGCTTTTGGGAGCGGGTGCGTTTCGTTTCCTCCGAGGCGGAGCGGGGTGGCCTCCAAAGGCGTCATCTTGTCCGGATCAGCCTGCTGGCCATCATCGGCGTCGCGGCGGCGAGCCTGGCCATGCTTGTCAAAAAGCAATTTACATCTGAGTGGGCCTGGTTGTTGGCGATCGTCGCCGTCTTCGGATCGATGCAGTTTGCTGTCTGGATCCGTGGACGAGGGAAATAGCATGGAGCGGCCAGCAGCCTGGAGGGGGATCGATCTAATTGTTTTGGCCCGCCTGAAGTCCTGCCAGCCACTCGTCCGCCTCGCGGGGCGAACCGAAGCGGACGACTGTCAGCGGGGCATACTGCGCGTCGGCGAACAATTGCGGGTAGTCGTTCTTGATTTTCCAATAGGTTTTGAACAGCCAGCGATACAGGGACTCATCTGACCAGAACTTGAAATGCCACCAGATCCTTTCGCGGTTGCCGTTCCACAGCTCTTCCCGCAATATGCCGCGGCGAAATGTGCGGATGGTCAATTGCCAGAAGACGCGCCAAAACGAATAGTCGAGCCAGAGCACGGCCTCGGCGCGCGACCAGACGATATCGCGCACGCTCTGGTAGTTGCCTGCCACGACCCAGCGTTCCGCGCGGGTCGCGGCGTCCACTCGTGCACGAAAAACCTCAGCGGGCGCCTCGTGCCAGTTGGGCTCCCAGTGCAGCGCATCGAGTTCGATGAAGTCCAGTGCAAATTCGTCCGCCAGTCGCCGCGCCAGGGTGGATTTGCCGGAACTGGTCGATCCGACCACGACCAGGCGCTTGTAGGGAAATGATTTCATGGAGAGGGGGGATTATAATTTGCGGGAACGAAAATGGCAAAGTAATTGCATTTCCTTCGTTCATGTTGTCATTGAAACGAGGCCCTCATGTTCGATCTTCCTGATGATGAAATCCTGTCTCTTTCGAAAGCGCATGTCTTTTGGACGTGGTCGGCGCAGGCCCAGGTCGATCCGATCGCGGTAAAGCGCGCCAAGGGTGTTTATTTCTGGGATGTGAATGAAAAACGCTATCTGGACTTCAATTCGATGACGATGTGCGTCAACATCGGTCATGGCGATCCGCGCGTCATCGAGGCCATGGTCGAACAGGCGCGTGCGCTTCCCTACACCGCGCCCTCCATGACCAACAAGGTCCGCGCCCTGGCGTCGAAAGTTGTGGCGGAGATCTCGCCGCGCGGCCAGCTCAGCAAAGTACTTTTTACGCTCGGCGGGGCGGATGCCAATGAGAATGCGGTCAAGCTGGCGCGGGGCTACACCGGGCGTTACAAGATCCTGGCGCGCTACCGCTCGTATCACGGTGCGACGGCGGGCGCGATGGCCGTGACCGGGGACCCGCGGCGCGTGGCCTGGGAACCGCTGCTGATGCCCGGCGTCGTTCATTTCCTTGACCCGTATCGGTACCGCTCCACGTTTCATCGCACCAACCCCGACATTTCCGAAGAGGATTTTGCGCGCGACTATTTGAATCATCTCGAAGAGCTCATCCAATATGAGGGGCCGGAGACGATCGCGGCGATCATGATGGAATCGGTCACGGGGACAAATGGCATCATCATTCCGCCGGAAGGTTACCTGCAGGGTGTACGCGCCCTGTGCGACAAGTACGGCATCGTCATGATCGCGGATGAGGTCATGAGCGGATTCGGCCGTACGGGCAAATGGTTCGCGGTGGACCATTGGAACGTGGTGCCCGATATCATGACGATGGCAAAAGGGCTCACGTCGGCGTATGCGCCGCTGGGAGCGGTCGCGATGAAGCCGGAGATCGCGGCCCATTTTGACGAGATCGCCTATCGATCCGGTCTGACCTACACCTCGCATCCCGTTTCACTGGCCGCGGCGATCGCAAATATCGGCGTCCTGAAAGAAGACCACCTCGTCGAGCATGCGGCAGCCATGGGCCCGGTCATGACGCGCATGCTGAGAGATCTGGGCGAATCACACCCATCGGTGGGCGACGTCCGCTCGATCGGGCTGTTCGGGATCATCGAATTGGTCAAGGATCGAATTTCCAAAGAGCCGATGGCGCCCTGGAATAGATCAAGCCCGGAGATGACCGCCTTCAAAAAATATTGCTTCGACCATGGTTTGTTTCTGGATGTGCACTGGCACACCGCGCTGATCATTCCGCCGCTCATCATCAGCCCGGAGCAGTTGCAGGAAGGCTTCGATGTGCTGGATCAGGCGCTGAAGCTCACGGACGCGGCGGTGAGATGATCGACACCTCCTGCGTCGGGGGAGGCGGGCAGGACGAGAAGCGCAGGACCTATCTGAACGCGCGGCTCGGTCAAGACGGTGGGGGCGGGTGCTGCACCTCCCGCTCAAATCACTTGCCCCTCCAGACCGCCTGCAATGCTCGATAATCCAGAAGAATAATGCCCTCGGCCTTCAAGAGGTCTCGCGCGGCCCGGGACATCAGGAAATCAAAATCGGTCTGGCGAATGTGCCTGCCATCCGGTTCGATCGCGAGCAATTCAGCGTCGTCCAAGCCGGGATGGAGGGCCCACTCGCTCAGCCCCGCTGGCAGCGCCTGGACCATCTGGACAAACCGCGCTGATTTTTCGACTGGATCAAGCATGTAACTGTCGAGAAAGTCATGATCGTTGACCGGGAGACCCCGGCCCTGCACTGTTTCGATCTGGGATTTTCCTGCCACCCGGAGCGCCAGTCCGTATTCCCTGGCAAGTTTGAACATCAGCTCAAAAATATCCACTCGATTGCCGATGCGCAGCGCATGCCAATCCAGATGAGTGGGTTCAAGCCCGGCTGCCAGCACGGTTTCGATCTGCGCTCTGAACTCCATTTCCATTTGATCCAGCCTGACCTGCGCCAGAAAGTCCGACATGTGTTCAAAGTCGTAAAAGTATCCCGCGTGGTCAACCAGCGACGGCACTTTTTCCCTGCCGCTCAGCGGCCCCCAGCGGTAGGCAGCCCACTCGGAGATCACCGTCAGGTGAACGCCGAAGGAAATCCCGGGATGCTCGCCGAGGAAATGCATGGCGTGCAAAGCCCAGGGGCAGGGCACCATCAGGGTTGTGGAACGGAGCACGCCGTCCTGGAGCGCACGGAAGACGGCCTCATTGACCGCATGGCACATCCCGAGATCATCGGCGTTGATGATCAACAGACGCGCTTCAGGCGGATAACCGAGCAGGCGGTTTGTCTGGCTTTGGGTCATCCTGTTTTCTCATAGAGGCAAATGCCTAGGCTCGTTCCAGGATGACCGCGATCCGACTCATCTGTTGGGGCGTCAGCGGCCCGAACTCCATCGCTCCGGCATTCTCCTCGACCTGCCTGACGGTGCGGAAGCCTGGAATGGGGATGGTCTGCGGGCTGCGGGCCCAGTTCCAGGCCAGAGCTCCCTGCGCCACCGTCCGGCCTTTGCTGGTGAGGATATCGAGAACGGCGTCGCGCCTGGACATCCATTCCGTGCTGGGTCTGCCATCTTTGAAGTACTTCATCCATTCAGGGCTTTTCTGACCGCGCACGTCGTCGACGGAGACTTTTGTGGAGGCCGTGTATTTTCCGGTGAGCAGTCCCATCGCGAGGGGTCCGCGGTTGATGGCGGCAAGATTATGTTTCTCGCAGAAAGCGATCATCGCCGGGTTGTCATCCAGGACATTAAGCTGCAATTGGATGGTCGTGCACTTTGGGCCCTGAACGAAGACCTCCGCCCGGTCAACGAAATCGGTGCTCCAGCCATAGGCCCGAATCTTGCCTGCCTTCACCAACTCCTCCAGCGCCTCCCGCACCGGTCCGGCTTTTTCAGCAGGATAATCATTCTCGTGGAATTGGTACAGGTCGATCGTATCGGTATTCAGGCGCCGAAGTGATTCTTCACAAGCCCTGCGGATTCCTTCCGGCGATGGGTCCGCTCCCGTCACCTGGCGCGTGGTTTCATCAAACACGGCGTTGAATTTCGTTGCAATGACAACCTGCGACCGGCGTCCTGCAAGCGCCCGGGCCAGCACCCGTTCGCTGTGGCCGGCCCCGTAGACATTGGCCGTATCGAAGAAATTCACGCCACGATCCAGAGCGGCGTGAATGGCTCGGATAGACTCTTCGTCGTCAACTTCCCCCCAGCCCAGAGGGGTTTCCCCGCTCCAGAACGGGCCTCCAATTGCCCAGCAGCCCATGCCCAGTGCGCTCACTTCGATGCCAGAACGACCCAAGGTGCGTTTCATGATTTATCTCCTGAATATTCGATCGATCACCCGACGGTTTGAGCGCAGATCATACCCTCCGCGTTTGCCATGAAACAGGCCGAGGTGGTCAAAGCTCCGCTCGGGCTCAACCTAGGCAGAGAACTGGCGTGGATCCAGGGTTGATGCGCCCGCTGAATGATACCATTCCCCGCGGCCTGGTGGGGCAGGCGGTGACGAATCTGGTTGTGGATGCCTCCGGCATGGTGCTCAGAGGGCCGAGTGTCCGTAACGGCTGCTCTCGATCCGCAGGACCGCCATACAACTTTTCGCGGCTTTGTGCATCTGATACAATGCAGGTGTAATACGCGCGATATACAAGTCGTCTCAATGGAGGCGAAAAAACCGAGATCAGGTGTCATGGCAATGAATTCAAACGGCAGTGCAAAACATGTTAAGGTGTTGGTCCTGGGCTCCGGTCCGGCGGGACTGGCCGCGGCGTTGTACGCGGCCCGCGCCGAACTGGCGCCGGTGGTCTTGACCGGTATTCAGCTCGGCGGGCAGGCCTCGCTGACGTATGCCATCGAGAATTATCCTGGCTTTCCCGATGGTGTGGGCGGGGCGCAGCTGGGCGAATTGTTCCAGAAGCAGGCCGAACACTTCGGCGCGCAGGTGGAGTTTGATACCGCCAGTGAAGTGGACCTGTCGCGGCGTCCGTTCCTTGTCAGGACCGACAACGGCGAGTACGCCGCAGACTCGCTCATCGTCTCCACCGGTGCGGATCCAAATAAGCTCCAGGTTCCGGGTGAAGAGGAGTTGACCGGGCGCGGCGTATCGTATTGTGCCACGTGCGACGGCTGGTTCTTCAAGGACAAGAAGGTGGTGATCGTCGGGGGCGGAGATAGTGCCCTCGAAGAGGCGCTCTTCATCACGCGCTATGCTTCCTCCGTGACCGTCATCCATCGCCGGGCGGAATTCCGCGCCGGCATCATCCTGCAGAAGCGCGCGCACGAGAATCCCAAGATGAATTTCATGATGAACACGGTGGTGACCGGTGTGATCGGAAAGGAAAAAGTGGAGGCGGTGCGGCTGAAGAACATCCAGACCGGCGAAGAAACCGTCTTCGAAACCGATGGCGTTTTCATCTTCATCGGCCACACCCCCAATACGCACCTGTTCCAGGGCCAGCTGGAGATGGACGGTCTCGGCTACATCAAGGTCGATGACAAAATGCGGACCAGCCGGGAGGGAGTCTTTGCGGCGGGCGAGGCGGCCGACTCGCACTTCCGTCAAGTGGTCACGTCCGCGGGCATGGGTGCCGCGGCGGCGATCGAGGCGACTCACTTCCTCGAAGCCGAAACACGTTAGAACCGTTCCTGGGCGCCCCCTGAGTTGATCGAAGCGGAAGGCGAAGGATCAGGGATAAAGCCAGGATGGGCTTTCGCAGATGCAGCAGACGAGAGCCCTTTTCTTTGTCAAAGCGTTTTATCCGTTGAAAAAGTGACAAATGTTCTGTTTCTGCACCTGACTTTCGGATAGAATAAGGCACATTTAATTTGTTGGAGGAACGGATGAACAAAATCTCTATCATCGGTGCAGGCATGACCGGCTCCACAACCGCTCATTGGCTGGCCGAACGCGAACTGGCGGACCTTGTGCTGGTGGATGTGATCGAGGGCATGCCGCAAGGCAAGGGACTGGACCTGTTGGAGGCTCTGCCGATCGTCAACAAGGATGTGGGCATTGTGGGCACGAATGATTACGCCGCGACCAAGAACTCCGACATCGTGATCATCACGGCGGGCTTGCCGCGCAAGCCGGGCATGAGCCGCGATGATCTGCTGACTGCCAACGCCGAGATCGTGGGCAAGGCTGCCAGCGAGACACTGAAATATTCGCCCGAGGCGATCTATATCGTGCTGACCAATCCGCTTGACACGATGGCCTATCTCACCATGAAGTTGAACAAATTGCCCCGCGAGCGCGTGATCGGGCAGGCGGGCGTCCTGGACTCGGCGCGCATGCGCGCCTTCGTCGCGGCGGAGACCGGCGTCAGCGTCGAGAACATTCAATGCTATGTGCTGGGTGGACACGGCGATGAAATGGTTCCGTTGACGCGTCTATCGAATATCGCCGGCATCTCCTTGAAGGATTATCTGCCGGCCGCCAAGCTCGAGGCCATTGTCAATCGCACCCGCAAGGGCGGCGGTGAGATCGTGAACTTGCTCAAGAGCGGTTCGGCCTATTATGCGCCTGCGGCGGCCTGCGCCCAGATGGCGGAGGCGATCCTCAAGGACAGACACTTGATCGTTCCGTGTGCCGCCTACATGAACGGCGAATATGGCCTGCGGGACATGTTTTTCGGCGCGCAGGTTCAGTTGGGCCGCCGGGGCATGGAGAAGGTCATCGAATACAAACTGGATGCCGAGGAGAAAGCGCTGCTGGATAAATCCGCCGCCTCCGTCAAGGAAACACACGACGCCTTGAAAAAGCTGGTCAAGATCTAATTTTTGGCCTCAGCGCCCGTCCCTGGCCGCGCCCAGCACTCCTGGCGCAGCGGGCCGGTGGACCAGGCGTGAGGCTGTTTTTTTGGAGGAACCATGATTCTGCAAGAAAAAATCTCTGCACAACTGCCGGCCTGGCGTGAACGCATGAAGGTGCTTGCAAAAGATCACGCCGAGGTCGTTGTGGACCGTGTCACGGTGGGACAGATCGTCGGCGGGATGCGCGACGTCAAGTCGCTCCTGACCGATATCTCCTTCGTTGACCCGGAGCACGGCATTCGTTTCCGGGGCATGTCGATCCCGGAAGTGCTGAAGGCTCTGCCCAGGGCGCGCGGCGGAAAGATGCCGCTGGTCGGGGGTCTGTATTACCTGCTGATGGTGGGTGCAGTTCCGACCCCGGAGGAGGCCTGGGAGGTCGAGGCCGAATGGGGCAGGCGCGCCCTCGTTCCTGATTACGTTTATAAGATGATCAGGACCATGCCGAAAGAGACCCATCCGATGACGCTGTTCTCCCAGGCGGTGCTGGCCCTGCAGCATGGCTCCGTGTTTGCCCGGAAGTATCACACCCTGAAGAAGGACGAATACTGGGAAGCTGCATTGGAAGACAGCCTGGATTTGACGGCCAGGCTTCCGCTGGTCGCCGCGTATATTTACCGCCTGAAAGCCTTCGGCGAAACCAAGAAGCCGAAATACAAT
The DNA here is from genome assembly GCA_035515435.1 of Anaerolineales bacterium. Classification (GTDB taxonomy): domain Bacteria; phylum Chloroflexota; class Anaerolineae; order Anaerolineales; family Villigracilaceae; genus Fen-1038. Next base: position 7,936 of record DATJBI010000198.1, on the reverse strand, counting down.
CCGAAGTGGGATTACGGCCACAACTTTTCCAAGATGATGGGCGTTGCCGACAAGAAGGGTTATGCCGATCTGGCCCGCCTGTATTTCATATTGCACAGCGACCATGAGTCAGGAAATGCCTCGGCCCATGCCACTCATCTGACCGGTTCCACGCTCTCGGATGTCTATTACGCCTTCTCGGCGGGTCTCAACGCGCTGGCCGGTCCTCTGCACGGGCTCGCCAACCAGGAATGTCTCGCCTGGCTGATCGACGTCAAGGATAAATTCGGCGGCGTGCCAACCCGCGATGAATTGTATAAATTCGCATGGGATACGCTGAACGGCGGTCATGTGATCCCCGGTTATGGCCATGCAGTGCTGCGCGTCCCGGATCCGCGTTTCATGGCCCAGATCGAGTTCGCCCGGAAGCGCTTCCCCGACGATGAACTCGTGCGCCTGGCGGAGTTGGTCTTCGACGTGGTCCCGCAGGTCCTGAGGGAACAGGGGAAGGCCAAAAATCCCGCGCCGAACGTGGACGCCATCAGCGGCACGCTCCAGCATTACTACGGCGTGCGCGAAGTCGACTTTTACACCGTGCTCTTCGGTGTCGGCCGCGCCCTCGGCGTGACCGCCAACTATGTCTGGGCGCGTGCGCTCGGCTGGCCCATTGAACGGCCGAAGTCCCTCACAACCAAGATGCTTGAAGAAGTGGTCGCAAAAGCGGCCTAGCAGGATCGGTCTGCAGACGGAAGGCGGCGCATCTCGAGATGCGCCGCCTTTGTTGTTCCCAGCCTTGCGGCGCGTTCCGGGTCGTCCCGATGCCGTTTCCCGGGGCCGAACGGGGTCGCTTCGCAGACAGAGCGCTCGCGCCGCTCTGCGGATTCACGATCTATGATGCGGCGGGATCTGATCGCGCTCCGCGAAACTCTCCACCTGTGTGATCCGTGCCTTATCCCGCACTTCCCACGGGACCATTTGTCTGGCGTGTTCCTTGCTTTCCGTTTCAACAAAGGCCCAGCCGCAATGAACGCCGTCATGGCAGCCCCATTCAAAGTGATGCAGATAACCTGCCGCGTAGACCTCGCGGATGATCTTGTCGCAATCTTCCGCCGCGTGCGGCGATTCGATAAGATACCGATACATTTTGATTCCTTTCCACGGATAAAGCGGGGACCTTCCTATATTCCGAGGTTCGATAAGACGTCGCTTATTTCGCGGATCGTATCTACCAGCGTTGGATGCGTCAGCTCGAACTCCTCCACCGATTTCTCCAGACCCTCCTGCGCGATCTTAAACAGCCCGGCGTTCCTGCCTGTTCTCAAGGCTTCATGGGCGGCGACCCCGGTGAAGCCCGCGATGCTGTTGGCCTCCTCCTCATGGGTCTTGGAGAGGTTTGTGATCTCGATCTTTAACTCGCCGATCAATTTCAACAGGGCGGTTCTCTCCCGGCTGCTGATGGATTTGGCCGTTCCGATCCTTTCTTCAAGTTCCGAAATCGTCTTGTTTAGCATGTCCGCGCTCCTGTAAGTCTGTCTCGAACCAATTATACAACGAACACCTTTGGAGCGCTGTCATCCCCCGCGAAAGAAGCGCGTCGTTCCGACAACGATCAGGCTCAGGCCGCTGAGTATCACGAGCAGGTTCAGAGCGGTCCACCCGAGGTCGGACTGCACCATCGAGATCCAGTGCCGGATGTCGCGCCCGAAGATCAGCATATCGACCACGTGGGTTGCCGGTTTCGAGCAGATATACAACCCGAGCAGCACGGCAAACAGTCCGTCCGCTTCATCGTTGCCGCTCAGCGTGTGCAGGAAATGGAACAAGCCGCCTACCAGGATGGCAAGCAGCATCAATCCCCACAGCGTCCTGTCGTCGCGGCCCCTCTTGATATGCTCCACGGAGGATCTCCAATTCTATTTTCACTGGGTTGGCGAGCCCTGTGGTGAAGAAATTGTGCTCAATCCCTCTTCCCGGGGGCGCCGGATATCCAGGGAAACACCTCGTCCGGAACGCCCCCGGGCACCAGCGGGTTCCGCTCTTGGTCGAGGGGCCCCTCTGGGCTCAATCCGGCCCTCATCCAGTTGTATAATGGGAGCGGAGAGAAAAATGGCAACTCTTAACCTTCAAAAAACCCTGGATAAGGCTCATGCCAGGCGCAATCCCGGCATGGAACTCGACCTGGACTGGGTGATGGACGCCCATATCAACAGGAGTGCGGCCGAACGCCGCGTCGAAACGCTCCCCGGCCGCCGCTCGATCAAAAAGGAATGGCAGGCCGCGTGGCTCTTGCGCGCCGTCACCTGCATCGACCTGACAACGCTTTCGGGCGACGATACGCCCGGACGCGTCAGGCGTCTGTGTGCCAAGGCGAAACAACCGGTCCGGCCCGACATGTTGGAGAGACTGGCTATCGGCGATCAGAAGATCACCGTGGGCGCCGTGTGCGTCTATCCGAACCGGGTGCGCGAGGCCGTGGAAGCGCTGCAAGGGTCCGAGGTTCCCGTGGCTTCCGTTGCAACGGGTTTCCCCGCCGGGCAGACCCCGCTGCCGCAGCGCGTTCAAGAGATCGAGCAGTCCATTGAGGCCGGCGCACGCGAAATTGACGTGGTGATCTCACGCAGTCACGTTTTGACCGGCGATTGGAGGTCCCTGTACGACGAGCTCAAGCAATTCCGCAAAGCCTGCGGCGACTCGGTGCACATGAAAACGATCTTGGCCACCGGCGAGCTGGGTTCGCTCAAACAGGTCTATCAGGCCAGTCTGGTGGCCATGATGGCAGGTTCGGATTTCATTAAGACCTCGACTGGAAAGGAATCGGTCAATGCCACGCTGGAGGGCAGCCTGGTAATGGTGCGTGCCATTCGCGAGTACCTGGAGCGGACCGGCTGGAAAGTCGGCTTCAAACCGGCTGGCGGTATCAACACCGCCAAACAGACCATGGCCTGGCAGGCCCTGATGAAGGAAGAACTCGGCGCCGAGTGGCTGATGAAGGACCTGTTCCGCATCGGCGCGAGCAGCCTGTTGACCGACCTGGAAAGGCAGCTCTATCACTTCATCACGGGTCACTATGCCGCGAAACACCACATGCCGATGGGCTAAACGCTTTGTGCGCCGCCGGGCCGCAGAGCAGCGCGGGCAGGACTTGTGGATCTGTGCCTGCGCGGCCTTCGGACCGGTGCGTTTAAGGATTGGAGTTAATTATGAGTACCTTGCTTGAGATCTTCAAAACCATGGAATACGGACCGGCGCCTGAATCTCCGTCCGCGGTCAATGCCTGGCTGGATGAGCACGATCGCAAATTTGGCCTCTTTATCAACAACGAATGGGTGATGCCGAAGGGCGGGAAATACTATCCCTCCCATGATCCGTCCAATGGCGCCCTGCTGGCTCAGACAGTTCAGGCGGGACAAAAAGAGGTGGATGCCGCGGTGGCCGCGGCCCGGACCGCGTTCGAAACCTGGAGCAAGACGCCCGGCGTGGTGCGCGCCCGCCACCTGTACGCGATCGCACGCAACGTTCAAAAACATCACCGCCTGCTGGCAGTGCTGGAGTCGATGGACAACGGCAAACCCATCCGCGAGTCGCGCGATATCGATGTGCCTTTGCTGGCGCGTCACTTTGCTTATTATGCGGGCTGGGCGCAGCTCATGGAAACCGAGCTGCGTGAGTACCAGCCCCTGGGCGTGGTGGGGCAGATCATCCCGTGGAACTTCCCGCTGTTGATGCTGGCGTGGAAGATCGCGCCCGCCATCGCCATGGGCAACACGGTTGTCCTGAAGCCGGCCTCCTATACGCGCCTGAGCGCCCTGCTCTTTGCTGAGATCGTCGCCGAGGCGGGACTGCCCTCGGGTGTGATCAACATCGTCACGGGCAGCAGCAGCGCGGGTTCGATGATCGTCACGCATCCGGATGTGGATAAGATCGCCTTCACCGGCTCAACCGAGGTGGGGCGCACGCTGCGCCGCCAGACGGCCGGCTCCGGGAAAAAACTGTCCCTGGAACTGGGAGGCAAGAGTCCGTTTGTGGTGTTCGAGGACGCTGATCTGGACGGAGCCATTGAAGGCGTGGTCGATGCGATCTGGTTCAATCAGGGCCAGGTGTGCTGCGCGGGTTCGCGTCTTATTGTTCAGGAGAATGTCGCGGAGAGATTCATCCGCAAACTCAAGGCGCGCATGGAACACATGCGGGTCGGCGATCCGCTCGATAAGTGCATCGATATGGGCGCCATCGTGGACCAGACGCAGTGGGATACGATCGATCAATGGGTCAAGAGGGGCGTGAGCGAGGGGGCGGAATGCTATCAGCCGAATATTCACCTGCCTGACAAGGGGCTCTTCTACAAGCCCACGCTTCTGACCGGACTCGATCCGGCGGCCTCCACCGTTCAGGAGGAGATCTTCGGTCCGGTGCTGGTCTCACTGACCTTCCGCACGCCCTCCGAGGCGATTGAACTCGCGAACAACACGCGTTACGGCCTGGCCGCCAGCGTGTGGAGCGACAACATCAATCTGGCGCTGGATGCGGCCAGCAGGATCAAGGCGGGATCGGTCTGGATCAACTCCACGAATCTGTTCGACGGCGCTTCGGGCTTCGGCGGGTACCGCGAGTCCGGTTTTGGACGCGAGGGCGGCAGGGAGGGATTGTTCGAGTACGTGCGACCGAAATGGATGGATCGGCCGCGCCCGGACTTCAAACTGGACGAAGCACAGAAATGGGGCGAGCACATTCCGGCGCGCCCGGTGAGGCCCTCGACCGAACGCGCGGATGGACGCGAGCTGCCGCGCGTGGATCGCACGCCGAAGATGTACATCGGCGGCAGGCAGGTCCGTCCCGACGGCGCATACACGATGGCCGTGCTCGGTCCAGACGGAAAGGTCATCGGTCAGGTCGGGGATGGCAATCGCAAGGATGTTCGTCAGGCGGTGGAAGCGGCTCATGCCGCGCATCTGGCGAAACCCGGCTGGGCCATGCGCCATGGCTATAACCGCTCGCAGATCCTGTATTTCATCGCGGAGAATCTTGATGCGCGCAACGCGGAATTCGTCCACCGCATTGTCGAGATGACAGGCCGCACCGGGAAGTCCGCCCAGGCCGAAGTGGACGCGGCCGTGGAGAGGTTGTTTACGTACGCCGCCTGGGCCGATAAATATGGCGGCAGCGTGCAGGAAACGACTCTGCGCGGGATTACGGTCGCGGTCAATGAGCCGCTGGGCGTGATCGGCATTGCGTGTCCCGATGAAATGCCGCTGCTGGGATTTGTCTCTCTCATGGCTCCCGCGATCGCGCGCGGCAACACAGTGGTGATGATCCCCAGCCAGAAATATCCGCTCTCGGCAACGGACTTCTACCAGGTCCTGGATACGTCGGATGTGCCCGGCGGCGTGGTCAACATCGTGACCGGGGACCGCGATCACCTGACGAAGACTCTCGTCCAGCACGAAGATGTGGACGCGGTCTGGTACTTTGGCGGGGCGGAGGGCAGCTATCATGTCGAGGAGGAATCCGCCGCGAATATGAAGCGGACCTGGGTCGGTTACGCCGTGAGGCGGGATTGGATGAGCGGCGAACAGGGCGCGGGTCACGAGTTCCTGCATGAAGCGACCCAGGTCAAGAATATCTGGGTACCGACCGGAGAGTAGCGCCTGCTGCTTTCCTGGGGGCGCAGAAACAACCCGCAGGTCTTGGCCTGCGGGTTGTGTTTTTAATTCTCCTCTGACATTGCATTAACATCCATCAAACGGTTGGTTACTAGAATAGGGGCATCCGAAGAGCGTGTTTTCCGGGAGGCCCTATGAATCTTGACAAATTTACAGAAAAATCGCAGGAAGCGATCCTGCACGCACAGCAGATCGCCCAGGATTACAACCATCAGAGCATTGAACCCCTTCACCTGCTGCTGGCACTGCTCAACCAGGAGGAGGGCGTTGTCCCTGCCATCGTCGACAAGGTTGCGGGCAGCGCCGCAGCTTTGCGCGCCGATGTAACGCGCGAGCTGGAGAAACACCCCCGTGTCCAGGGCTCGAACGCGGAGGTCGGGCTGGCTCAACCCACGGCAGATGTGCTCCAGGCCGCGGAGCGATATGCCAGGGGGATGCAGGATGATTTCGCCTCCACCGAACATCTCCTGCTGGGTTTGACCGAATCGGTTGAAGGGAAGCGGCTGGCCTCCTTCGGTTTGACAAAAGATGCGGTCCTGTCCGCTCTCAAATCCGTGCGCGGTTCCCAGAGGGTCACTTCGCAGAATCCTGAAGCGACCTATCAGTCGCTGGAAAAGTACGGGCGTGACCTGACCGCAGCTGCGCGGCAGGGAAAACTCGATCCGGTCATCGGACGCGACGAAGAGATCCGCCGGGTGGTGCAGATCCTGAGCCGCCGCACGAAGAACAACCCGGCGTTGATCGGCGAGCCGGGCGTCGGCAAGACCGCGATCGTCGAAGGACTGGCTCAGCGCATGGTCAACGGCGATGTGCCTGAGGGGCTGAAGAAGAAGCGGCTGGTCCAGTTGGATATGGGCGCGTTGATCGCGGGCGCCAAATATCGCGGCGAGTTCGAGGAACGCCTCAAAGCGGTCCTGAAAGAGATCACCGAATCCGCGGGCGAGATCATCCTGTTCGTGGATGAGATGCACACGGTGGTGGGCGCGGGTGCCGCCGAGGGCGCGATGGACGCCGGCAACATGCTCAAGCCGATGCTGGCCCGCGGCGAACTGCACATGATCGGCGCGACGACCTTGGATGAATATCGCAAGCACATTGAAAAAGATCCGGCGCTCGAACGGCGCTTCCAGCCCGTTCTGGTGGAAGAGCCAAGCGTGGAGGACACGATCTCCATTTTGCGCGGTCTGAAGGAACGTTATGAGGTCCATCACGGCGTACGCATCACGGACCCGGCGGTCATCGCGGCGGCGACGCTTTCGCACCGTTATATTGCGGACCGGCATTTGCCCGATAAGGCCATTGACCTGATCGACGAGGCCGCCGCCCGTCTGCGCACGGAGATCGACTCCAAACCGCAGGAACTGGATGAGGTGGACCGCCAGATCATGCAGATCGAGATCGAGCGCGAAGCCTTGAAGAAGGAGAAGGACAGAGCCTCCAAGGAGCGGCTGGCCAATATCGAAAAGGACCTGGCCGACTGGCGGGAGAAGTCCAAGGCCCTGACGGCCCGCTGGCAGACCGAGAAGCAGGCCATTACCGATCTTCGGGGCCTGAAGGAAAAGCTTGAGCAGACCCGCCTGGAAATGGAGCGCGCCGAACGGGACGCCAACCTCGAAAAAGCGGCTCGTTTACGCTACGGCGCGATGCGCGAGCTGGATCAGAAAGTCCAGACGGCCGAGGCCAGGATAAAGTCCATGCAGGGCGAGGGTGCACTATTAAAGGAGGAGGTGGACGCAGAAGAGATCGCCTCCATCGTGGGCCGCTGGACCGGCATTCCGGTGTCGCGCCTGCTGGAAGGCGAGACGCAGAAGCTGATCCGTATGGAAGAACGGCTGCACGAGCGGGTCGTGGGGCAGGACGAAGCGCTCAGCGTCGTGTCGAACGCAGTGCGGCGCGCCCGCGCCGGCCTGCAGGACCCGAACCGTCCGATCGGCTCATTCATCCTCCTGGGACCGACCGGCGTGGGGAAGACCGAATTGGCCCGCGCCTTGGCAGAGTTCATGTTCGATGATGAGCATGCCATGATTCGGATCGACATGAGCGAATACCAGGAAAAGCATACGGTCTCGCGCCTGCTCGGCGCGCCCCCCGGCTATGTCGGCTACGATGAAGGCGGGCAGTTGACCGAAGCGGTGCGACGCCGGCCCTACAGCGTGGTGCTGTTCGATGAGATCGAAAAAGCACACCCGGAAGTGTTCAACGTGCTGCTGCAGCTGCTCGACGACGGCCGGCTGACCGACGGCCAGGGGCGGACGGTCGACTTCCGCAACACGATCGTGATCATGACGTCGAACATCGGC
>DATJBI010000197.1:0-10743 GCA_035515435.1 Anaerolineales bacterium | reverse complement strand
AATATCGGCACACTTGATCCAGACAGCCTCAACAACCTTGTAGGGGACGGCTCCTGTTCAGCTTTATTGAGCGGTGACCCACAGCTCGGTCCTCTGTCCGATAACGGCGGCCCCACCCAAACCTTTGCCTTGCTCGCCACCTCCCCGGCCATTGACGCGGGGAATGATACTTTCTGCGAATCCACGGACCAACGCGGCGTGGCCCGGCCGCAAGGCGCGCATTGTGACATCGGCGCGTACGAATATGTTTTTCCCGTAACACCCTCCCCGACTTCGACCGATACGCCAACCTACACTCCAACGGCATCGAGCACGCCGACGTTCACGCCGACGTTCACGCCAACTGCCACGTCCACCCCTGCGCTGCCCGGCGCGTTCAACAAATTCAGCCCGTCCAACAAGGCGACCGATCAATCGATCAACCCCGCGCTGAGCTGGGGATCAAGCGCTGGAGCAGCCTCCTACCAGTACTGTTACGATACCACCAACGACAACGCCTGCAGTTCGTGGATCAGCAGCGGCCCGTTCACCAGCATAAACCTGAGCGGCTTGTCTCCGAATACCACGTACTATTGGCAGGTGCGCGCCCTCAATAGCACGGGGACGGCTTATGCCAATGGCTCGAGCACCGCATTCTGGTCATTCAAGACCATGAGTTTGCCTGCCGCGTTCAACAAGAGTTCGCCCGCCAGCGGCTCACTCAAACAGCCCACGAATCCGATCCTTAAGTGGGCCGCCAGTTCCGGCGCGGCAAGTTATCAGTACTGTTACGACACAGTCAACAACAACGTCTGTGATACCTCGTGGGTCAGCACGTCTTCGACGAACGCCTCTCTGAGCAGCCTGAGCAACAACACGATCTACTACTGGCAGGTGCGGGCCGTCAACCTGGGTGGTATAACCTACGCGAACGCAGGTGCCTGGTGGAACTTCAAAGTTATACTTGCGCCACCGACTCTCACCTCGCCGATCAATAATGCAACAAGGGTCGGGGCCCGTCCGACTTTCACGTGGAGCGATCCAAATACTTCCGGCGTCAGTGGCTATACCATTCAGATCTCCACCTCTGCTGCGTTCTCCTCCATCCTGATGACCGGCGATGTCACCACACCCTCTTACACGCCTGCCAAGAATCTGCCGGCCCGCACACTTTACTGGCGCGTGGAGGTCAGGGGCGCCAATGGACCCTCGCCTTGGTCTCTCGTTTACACTTTCTCACCATAAACAGAAGCAACGACCACGCAATCGTGGTCGTTGCTGATTTCCAACCTCCCTTTGGGATGCAGCCTCCTCTGATCTCTCCTGACACCTATACCTGTTATTTGGAGCCTCCACCCCAGGCGGCCTGGACGCGTTCAGGGCTGAACGGGATCCGGCGCAGGCGCGCCCCCGTGGCATCAAAGACCGCGTTGGCGACTGCCGCGGCGGTGGTCACCGTGGAAGGTTCGCCTGCACCCACCGCCGGCTGGTCGGGACGGTTGATCAGCACGATCTCGATCTCAGGCACTTCGGAGAAGGTCAGGATCGGATAGGTTTCCCAATCCACGCTTGTGATGTGCTTTTCATCGAACCGCACCTCCTCCTTGAGCGCCCGGCTGAGAGATTGGATCACGTTGCCTTCGATTTGATTCTTGACGCCGTCCGGGTTGATGATCAACCCGCAGTCGTGGGCTACCACAATGCGCCTCACGTGGATCCGTCCGCTGGTCCGTTCCACCTGCACTTCGGCGATACAGGCAACCAGGGCCTGATCGTTTTCGTAGCGGGCAAAGGCAACGCCTCGTCCTTGTGCAATTTCCGCATCCCCTTTACGCGGCGATGGATGCGGCTCCCAGCCTGCCTTCTCGCCGGCAGCCTTCAGGACCGCCTGCTCGCGCGGCTCAGACAAATAACGCAGACGATATTCCAGCGGATCGACTCCCGCGGCGGCCGCCAACTCGTCGATGAACGATTCGTTCGCAAAAGTGTTCTCCGCGCCGCCCAGGCTTCGGAAGGAGGAAGCGCGCAGCGGCGATTCACGCAAATAATGCACAGTCACGCGCTGGGCCGGGAAGGTGTAATTCGTGCGGGCGTTGCGCTCGGCGCCAAAGGAGAACCGGGACTGTGGGGCGGGCTGCCCGGAAAGAAGCTGGGCGGTTACCAATTGTCCGGCCAGGCGCGCCCGTGCCACGTGGGAGGGCGACCAGACGTGATAATCCCATGCGACCACGTTCCCCTGGGTGTCCAGCCCGCCGTGGACTTCCATCACCATGGCCGGCCCCTTCGGCTCCCAGGCAAATTCCTCCTCACGCGTCCACTGCACGCGCACCGGCCTGCCGACTGCCTGGGCGAGGATCACCGCGTCCGCCGCGACATCGTCGGCGCCGTTCTGACCGTAACTTCCCGCGCCTTCGACGTAGATCATATGCACGTTTTCTGCAGGGAGGTTCAGCATCTGTGCAATTGCTCCGCCCAATGGATAGGGCCCGGGTGTGCTCGCCCAGATCGTAACATGCTCCCCGTTCATCTCGGCGACCGCGCACGAGGGGCCGATCGAAGCATGGGCGTGATAGGGCTGGTAATAGGAGGCATGCAGCTGCCGGTCGGCGCCCGCGAACGCCTCCTCGAAATCCTTATCGTCAATCAGCACAGTATCTTCTGTCGGCTGCCTCCGGAGATAGGTATGCAGATCCTCCATGCGCGGGTATGCCGCGGCTTCCTTCCATTCCACCTTGAGCTGCTTGGCGGCCAGAATCGCCTGCTCTTCACGTTCTGCCACAACGCCGATGAAATTGCCGCGCTGCACCACCTTGACCAGACCCGGGATATCTTTCACCGAATTCTCGTCAAGCGACACCAGCTGCGCGGCCGGCCCCGGTGGACGGACCAGGCGGGCGTGCAGCATTCCGGGCAGCTTCAAATCATGGATGAAGCTGGATTGACCGGCCACCTTGCGAGGCAAATCTTCGCGCGGGCTGGATGAACCGACGATTCGATAAGTCTCAGGTGACTTCCGCGGAGCTTGATCCGTCACTTTCAGATTAAAAGCCTTGCCTCCCATCAGTTCTGCATAGGTAATTGACCGCTCTGGATGATGGCTCACAGAGATGACTCCCTCTCGGACGGCCAGTTCATTCGAAGCGGCATCCAGGCGCTCCGCTGCCATCTTTAGCATGGCCCGGCGTGCTTCGGCGGCGGCATTGCGCAGGGCGGTGCCGCTGCCGCTGATGGTCATGCTGCCGGCCGTATAGCCTTCGTCGGGTGTGCGGGCGGTATCTCCCATCACCATGCGGACTCGGTCGAGGGGCACATCCAGCTCCTCGGCTACGATCTGCGCCAGCGCGGTGCGGACGCCGGTCCCCAATTCAACTTTTCCGCTGTAAGCAGTTACGGCCCCATCCGGCTCGATTGCCAGCCAGTCATCGAGGCGATCGCTCACTTCGCCCCAGACCGCCTCGCGTCTGCCGGACCCCGGGCGACCGGACTGCTGGCTCCAACCTTGATTTGTGTTGTGAGTTTGATCCGCCATTATCCCTCCGCCAACAATGCCTCGGCGCGCCGTACTGCTCGGAGGATGCGCAGGTGCGAGCCGCAGCGGCACAGGTTGCCGTCCAGTGCCTGGCGGATCTGGAGATCGCTGGGATGCGGGGTCTTCCACAGCAATGCTGCGGTGGTCATGATCATGCCGTTCAGACAGTAGCCGCACTGTGCGGCCTGTTCCTCGAGGAATGCGCGTTGGACGGGATGCAGCTCACCTTCTTCGATTAAACCGTCCAACGTGGTGATGCGCGCCTGACCGATTTCGGAGACTGGCGTTTTGCAGGACTGCGTTGCCTTGGCCCCGATCAACACGGTGCAAGCACCACATTTTTCCTCGCCGCAGCCGAAGTGCGGACCTGTTAATCCCAGCTCGTTGCGCAGGACATAAAGGAGCGGCGTATCCGGCGCGGCTTGGACGGTGTGCGGCTTGCCGTTTACCATCAAAACAATTTCACCCGACATACAAAACAACCTCCTGGGCAAATTACTCTTCGCTGCAAATTCAAGACCTTGAGTGCCAGTCAGGCGCAGGCCAACCATGGCAATCCCTTGAACTGGCCGCACGAAAAGAATTGTTCATTGCGTGTGATTATTAACCTGAATGCCAGACTTGTCAATTGAAAAACACAGGGGGCAAGCCCCCCGGTCCATACCTCTGTTGGAAGGAATAACAATCTCTGCCGATAGCTGATCCCCATTGACCGGCTCTTTTGTCTCTTCCACACCTGCCCGGCTTTTGACCAAGAAGAGGCAATATGTCTTTCAACTCCAGATGGGGCGATTGTCGCAATTCATCACTGATCAATTGTGCCGGTTGCAACCGGGAGTCGATGAAGGCCGGCGGTTACAATGTCCGCCCGGCCCATGACGAAATTTCCCTGGCCGGCCGAAATCCGCTGCGATCCACTGCCCAAGAACTTTTGGAAGGTTGCTGGAACTCTTTGGGGGCTGCCGCACCTGGCCGGGGCAGGGGCTTAAAACTGCCCGCAACTTTTTGAGCTGTTTCCCTGTACTACAATGTAGAAATGACATTCGCCCAAGAGCGTGAGTGGGTTCGCCGTGCGAAAGGAGGCGATCAGGCCGCCTTTGGCGAGATCGTCCACTGCCACCAGCAGGCGGTCTTCAATGTCGCCTACCGCCTGCTCAATGATGTCCATGACGCGGAGGACGCCACGCAGGAGGCCTTCCTGCGGGCGTATCAATTCCTGGGCAAGTTTGATTGGGATCGTCCGCTCTCTCCGTGGCTCAAACAGATCGCGGTCAACGTTTGTTTGAATCGACTCGCCGGACAAAGATCCGCCTCGCCCCTCGATGACGAATCGGCTTCCAGTTCCGATCCTGATCCCGGTCCCGAAGCCCTGACCATCCTGCGTGACCGGGATGAGCGCATCCGTTTGGAACTGCAGCGCCTGCCGCCGCGCTACCGCCTGGTGGTCGAACTCCGGCATTTTGAGGATTTGAGTTACGAGGAAATTGCAGGGACCCTCAAGCGGCCAGTGAGCGATGTCAAGAGTGATCTGTTTCGCGCCCGCCGGTTATTGGCTGAAAGGCTCAAGGACATTTTATGAACGCCCGCGCTGTGCAACGCCTCCAAACCGCTTTTGTTCTATTCCTTGGAACCTGGCTTACCTTCAGCACATCCCTCGTGCTTGCTGTGACGTGGAACAATCGCATCGCGCATGCCGAAGCCGGTATGGGCGCGGGCTTGATCATCCTGTGGATATTTCTGTGCGGTTCGCTCATGTATTTCTTTCGTGAGCCGGTCAGATCATTCGTGATCGGAATTCGCCTGAATTGGCAGCTCAAATTCATCCTGTTCGCGACCATGCTTGCCATGCTCGAAGAAGCCATAACAACCGCGATGACCAATCTGGCTCCGGTATTTGGCGTGAAAGTCGGCCAGGCTTACATTACCGCCTCTGCGAATTATCTGGATGTAATCCTGCATCACAGCGTGATCGTTTTTGTGCCCTGGTTTGTTGCCTGGGCATGGATCCTCACGCGCTATGAATTCAGCCCGTTCTGGGTTTTTCTGCTGGTTGGGCTCAACGGCCTGCTTGCCGAGACACTCACGTTTGGCCTGCAGCATCTCGCGGAGTTCGGCTTATGGATTTTTGTCTACGGTTTGATGACGTATCTGCCGGCCTATACGATACCAAATAAAAGAGGCACACGTTCACCGAAGCTCTGGCACGGTCTGCTGGCATTCGTCATGCCCTTTCTCTTCAGCATTCCCTGGGCAATCTTGATTCACCTCCTGTTTCCCGGTCATCCCGACATTCACTTCCCGCCGATCACGCCATGAACCATTTCTCCGATTCTCAACTCAACGAATATTTCGACAAAGCTCTTGATCCGGCGGCGCGCAGCGCGCTGGAATCCCACCTCGGGGCATGTTCAGATTGCCGGGCCCGGCTTGAGGAACTGGCCCAGCTCGATTCCGATCTTGCACTCCTGCCTGAGATCGAACTTGCCCATGATCTGACCTCCTCGGTTCTGGCGCGCCTGCCACGATCCTCAGCCGCTCTGAGGACGCGGTCCCTGGCCGCGCAGTTCGGCGCTGCGCTCGGCATGATCCTGTTCATCGCCTTCGAGATCGGACAGTCCATTCCCATCCCTTCTCTCTCCGCTTTTCAAATCCCGATTGACGAACTCCGATTCCCGCTGCCCCCTTTCGAAGTGCCCCTCCCCGCATTCCGATTCCCGGTGCCCGGCTTCTGGTCTCCCATGCTTCATCCGGCCTTATCCCTTCCGGCCCTGCCCGCCATCGGGATCCCATTTTCCAGTTCCCAGACATCCCTCATCGCCGTCTTGACTTTCTTGATGGGTTTTATTGGGAATGCCATTCTGCTGCATGAACGTTCCGAGGCTCCAAAATGAAACGCCTGTCAATTAGTGCTCTGGTTTTGGCTTTGACGATTCTGGCTTGCGGTGCACAGGCGCCGGCCGCGCCCTCCGCTCCCTTTCCGACGCCGGCCAGTTCCATCTTCGGCTCAAGTCGCACCGCGTATGGATTCTTTCCAACCCCTCCGGAAGTCTCGCTCGATAGCGTGCTGAAGATTTACAGCGATATCGGCAGCCATGCAGACTTTGTCTTGATGCAGGAAAATGTTCCATGGAATGATTTCGTCCACAGTGTGGATGGTCCATCGCAAAAACGCACCGACCTCATCAATCAAATGACGCTTGCCCGCCAAAATGATCTTGAGGCGGTCTTCGTTGTAGACGGCTTGAACGGGCTCAACCGCCGTGAATTCAGCGGTTTGCCCTTTGGCTGGCCTGCCAGCTTTGCCGATTCAAATATCCGCGCGGCCTACACCCATTACGCCCTGTGGGTCGTGCGCATGTTCCATCCGCGTTATCTCGGCCTGGCCTCCGAGATCAATACCTATATGGACGCGCATCCGGACGATGCCCGAAATTTCGTCAGCCTGTATAACGAGATCTATCAGGCGGTGAAGACGGAAGCACCGGATACGAAGATCTTCGTCACCTTTCAATGGGAAGAACTGAACAATTTGATGCCGCAGGCCGCCGGCGGCCGCCCGCGGCTTCAGCCGAATTGGGATCAGGTGGAAGCCTTCGAACCAAACCTGGATGTCTGGGCCATCTCATCGTATCCGTTCGTGGCGTTCCAATCCGGTGCGGATATTCCTGACGATTATTACACCCCGCTTCTGGCGCGCACCTCCAAACCCCTGGCCGTTGCCGAAGGCGGATTCACCTCGAAGCCGGCAGGACCCTTTAATGGCACGCCCCAGGATCAGGTCGCGTATTTGAATGCGATCCACAGCCAGATCGGTTCGCGCCTGGCATTTTGGGTCTATCTCCTGCTCGAAGATTTCAACCCCGATTCGTATTCCAATTACATGGAGGCCCATGGCGTCAGCTCGCACGACGTTAACACGCTCGGCATGTTTGCCTCGGTCGGCCTGGGCAATTCAGATGGCACACCCAAACCTGCACTGGATCTGTGGGATTCCTTCCGCGCCGGCAGGTAACGAAAAGGAGAAAACATGAACAACATTTTCGGTCTGCTTTTTGTCATCATCTTTGGAGGCGCAGGGCTGCTTTCGATCCTGATCGTGATCAACCTGCTCTCGCCAGGGCCCGTCGAAGAGACCCAGCGGGGACTGGAAACATCGTTGGGACGATCGTTCCTGCTCGGCTTGATCAACTTTCTTTGGGTGGCCGTATTGGACGTGCTCATGATTTGGCTGGCTCAACTTGCCAACAGCTTGAAAGTCATCAGCGGCATTCTCGTCATCGTGGGCGGACTGATCACCCTGATTCTGGCTGTGCTGGCATTCCTGGGCCTGGCCTCGCTCGCAAATTTGCTCGGGCACCGCATGGGCGGATCAAACAACGAGTTCGGCGTCACGCTGCGCGGCGGAATATTGCTCCTCCTGGCAGGCTTCACGCCTTTTGTCGGATGGTTCGCCTTCGCACCGCTGATGGTTTTGACCGCGCTGGGTGCAGCCATTCGAACGGTCCTGCACGGGCAGCCAAGAGCCGCGTCCAAGGAGCCGTGAGCCCCCTGGGCCGAAAAACGGCTATTGGTCCTGCCGCAATTGCGGTCTGCCTGACGGCCGGCCAGGAGGGCGGTGGAGGCTTGTGTCCATTGGCGCTCCTGCGGCGGCTTCAACAAAACGCGAACCTCAGGCATCGATCAGCTCAAAAGACCCCTAAGACGACCGGGATCCCAGAGCTCCGTCCAAGCTGACCCGGCTCTATGGTAATTATATACTTGACGAAATAGGCACATTGGTCTATACTTCTAGTACGCACTAAGCGTCCTAACTGCCCTTCTGGTTATCTTTGGGCATAGGCGGAGATTTGACAAGTTCTTTCACAACCTCGATCTCTGATGTGCCGTAGAGAGACAGCGGCTTCTGGTACTTGGTACTGCGTTTCTTGGTTGTCTTTCGTTTCGTTTTCTGTTTCATGGTTTCACCTCAGAAAGGATGTAATAATATGGACGACAAATATATGCAAGCGGCCTATCAAACATTGAAAGATAGCGGACAGTTTAATGATGCTCAATCTCAAGCGATTGCGCGGGCAATTCAAGCGGCGTTTGGGCAATTCGGATTTTCTGTTCAATGGACTCCGCCATCGGTTGTTCCCGCCCATCAACATAAAATCGAAGAGACGAACGGACATACTCATAAACTATCATCCTGATTCTTTCTTCTTGCTCTGGCGTGAAAATTGGTTCATTCATATTTTTCCTCATTTCATTAATATAGAAAAGACAGTTGCAGAAATAATCAATACAACAACAACTCCTAGAAGGATATTAATAAGGTTAGTAAGTTTGCTTTGTTTTTCTATAACATCCTTATTCTTTAGAATAGCTTTCAAGTATGCGTTTATTTGATGTGAAAGAATTATTCTTTCATCTTTGTAAGCAAAAGCTGTAGTGTAATTCTCTATATTAGGTTCAATTGGAGCATGGAGAGCAAATGGACTCGCCGCTTTGATCGCAAAAATCATCAGTGCTCCGTAGACAAGACCAATCAATATTAACAATATGATAAGAGGAGTATTTGATTGCGATACAACATTATCAAAGACTTTGAATGTAGCAAAGAAAGATACTACAACACTGGATACACCTATAATTGTTTTGGCATGATCTTTCAGTGACGATGAACTTGCAAACTCTCTTTCAAGTTGCATTTGTGCATCATCAAGCATGGTTTGTAAACCTAAGTTTTCGTTTTCCATATCCTAATTCCTTTCTATAAAAAGAGGTGTAACAATGAAACCAGACGAGAAAAAAACAGAATCATCTAATGAAGCGCAGCAACAAAATCAGGGCAATAATAATCAACAGAGCAAGCCAGATGCGACGATAGTCCAACTCTTACAACAAGGCAAACAAGACATGACTACCGTGCCCACCAGTTCGGTAAATTTCGCCAAAAACGCCCAAAATGTGATAGAGCAGGCCAAATCTGATTTAGGAAAGACCGAATCATCGGATTCCAATAATAACAGTTCCTCAAATAACGAGGAGTAAGTCTTATACAAGGCTTTCTCCTTTCTTCTCTTTAGTCTCTCGGTAGGTCAACCGCTTGCCAGCTACCCGCTTGATTGCGGCTCGCGTTCTGTCACCGTCTTTGACATGCCGAGTGCTGTAGCGATAATCAAACTCTGCAAGATATCTATCAAGATGCTTTTCGGAAACGTGATGATACGTTCCGCTCAATGAGCGTTTCAATTGAGAGAAGAAGCCTTCGACAGTGTTGGTATAAGCATCACCGCGAACGTATTCGTCCGCAGAGTGATCTACGGTTTCGTGCGCCGCGAATTCCTTGCCGACCGAATTGTAAACTGGAGCAGTATCGGTTTCCAAAAAAGATTTATGGCTGACACGGCGATTCAATACCTGGCGAATGGTTTTGCTGGATACTGCGTTTAGCGACTTCGAGTAAATCGATCCTCCGCGCTCAACCGCTGACAAGACGGGAGTCTTGGTCTCTGCGCTTCGGCCCTGTGCGCCTTGTGTTCTCCTATTGGCGTGTTTATTTCCTTCGAGACCGCCTACATAGGTTTCGTCTGCTTCAACAATCCCGTCGAGTTTCTCTTCAAGGGAAGTATGAGCCAGGCCAAATCGGATTCTCTGCGCCATAAACCACGCCGACTTCTGCGTAATGCCTAATTTTCGGGCAAGTTCACAAGAACTAATGCCGTTCTTGTCAGCATTCATTTCGTGGATTGCCAGCAACCACTTAGAGAGGGGAATACGGCTATCTTCAAAAATTGTTCCAACAAGAACCGAGAACTGCATCTTGCAATCAGGGTTGAAACATCTCCAAATTCGGCGAACCGTTACTTTTCCTGTGCGCGTCTTGCGCTCACCGTTTTTGGGTTCCATCAGATATGCCCCAATATTCCCACAATGGGGGCAAAGCACACCCTGTTCCCATCGGACACTCTCAAGGAACTCATAGGCGGCGGTTTCATCTGAGTATTGCTTAGCTATTTTTGAGAAGTTCAGGTCGTTTTTCATCTTGTTTCCTATCTATTCTCTAGGTTTTGTCATCTACCTAATATTCTACTCCTTATACCAGTTTTTGTCAAGTATATAATTACCGCTGTCATCCAAACTTCAAAAGTGAACTGTTCAAACTTGAAAAGTGAACCGTTGGCAGTCGAAAAGTGAACCGCTGGGGGAGGGATTGCAGCGCTTCATAGGCGGGAGCCCTACTCGCACAC
>DATJBI010000196.1:0-20652 GCA_035515435.1 Anaerolineales bacterium | reverse complement strand
GCGGATCGCACAATTGCTTATAGGCCATCCGTAGAAAGCCCCAATTAAATCCGGTCTTATATGGCGGTGGATTTGAAACAAATTGTGAAAAATGAAGTCGGGTTGAAATTCCTTTGCCAGTTTAACTGCCTCAGTTCCATTAACCGCTTCTCGTACTTCTTCAGAGGGGTGCCAAACCTCCAGGAGAGCTTTCATTCTTTGTCGAGCACGGGTTGTGTCGTCAACGATTAAAAAACGCATTTTAGGTGGCTTCTCTTTCTTTGTGTGATTGGATTGAATAGTTTCTATCTCCCGACCAGAATGGCCAGGCTGGCCAGTCCTAACAGCAGCAAGCCGGAAATCCCCAGGGAGGTCATAAATTTATAGCCATGAAAAGTGTCTGCTGTCCAGAGCTTGAATCGTTCCTCGCTGTTCAAATGGGTCGCTGATTGGCTGGTCGCCAACCCGGAAGGGAGTTGGGTTTGCGCCCCTCTAATGTTCAAAATCCCGAGGGAGATCATGATGGCACCGGCCCAGAAAAAACCATCGCTGAACTGGGCGGAAGTTTTCCACCCAAGTATTAAACCGATAATTGTTACAACGATACCGGAAATGAGCGAAAAAAGAATGGCACTGATCAGGATGCGTTGAATTGGATTTTGCATGGCGTTTTCCTTTATCCGAGAGGATGAAACTGAGCTGGTTAACGTTATGCGTTGCCAGCGGCTGGGGAGAATAAGGCTCGGCTCAAGGAGTTTCATATAATTGAACCTGCCCGCCATAAAAATCGTCCGACCGGGTTAATTTCATCTGCGAAGCAAGCGTTTTCGGGATTAGTCCCAGCGGATCGGTATACCAGTTATGGCTGTAAACCAGCCAGACTCGCTTATGCCCGCGCACCAATGATATTAAGCCAGGTATATCCTTGGCCGCCATCTCGGGTTCCGGGATGCCAGTATCGAATAGATCTTGAGGAATCCCCTGTTTTTCCACCTGGATATAATAATAGGTCTCATAAGTTTTAAAATAATAGTTGAACGGGATTTCCACAACGTTGGAGTTAAAAAGGACCAAATCACCCTTTTCAGCCCAACCCGCGACATCACCGGCAGCGGTGTACCAATCCTCCTTCTGATAAAACTTGAAATAATCGCTGGTAGAAAACAGGTTGATGGTACACAGGGTTCCCAGCACCACCATCATAAGGTAACGAAATCTTAATTGTGCGATTCCGGCCGCCAGCACCAGGTACAAGGGTATCGTTGTCCAGATCAGGGTTCGATCGTAAAAAATAGGCCGGCGGATGCTCACGATCAACTCACCCAAGAGGGGGATGGCGAACAGGGCAGCCAAGAATAAGAACCGAGAAAAATTCTTTCGAAAATGCACCAGCCCTAAACAAAGCACCAGCACGTACAGGCTCCAGATCGGCGTGGCCTGGCTGGCTGGAATTGGTGCGGGTGTATTCAAAAAGGATTTAAGGGTCTGAATAACGGCGTCCCAGGTTGGCGCAGGGATCCAAAACCGCTGATAGACTGCGCTGGCTTGCTTGATAAAGAAAACCATCCATGGACTCCATAGGAAAAAGATGCCGATCTGAGCCTTCACCCAGTTCCCCAAAGAGGGAGCCTGGAAGGTGGTTGGAGATCCGGTTTTATTTATCCTTTGAAAAAGGAGCAGGCCCAGGAGGAAGATATTGGTGGCTAGTGGGAAAAGGATAGCCGTATTATGGCTGTACAGGGTCGCGGCCGAGAATACGATAAAAGCTACCCAGGCCAGGTCCGTCTCGATGGCCTGGATGGGTAACCAGCGGTGGCGGGATATCCAGCCCCTCCACCCGGTTTGGTGGAGCGTCTTAACCATATAGCTGAGATCGTTCTTGTCTTCGGGTTCGACCGGCCCGAGGGTGCGCCATGCGTGCAGATATTCCCGAAATTGGCTGCCGATGGGCCTGACAGAGCGTGGGTCCGTTAGCAGCCTGACCAGCGCATAGATCGCCACGGTGGCATTGAATGCCAGCAGGGTGTACATGCGCGTTTCCTGGGCATAGTAGATGTTGTAAAGCGAAAGAGCCATGAGCGCTGCCGCCGCCAATCCTGTCAGCACACCAGCCAAGCGTTTGCCGATCAGGTAGATGATCGGGATGGCGCCTGCGCCGAATAGTACCGAAAGCAGGCGCACATAATAGGGCGTATCCCCGTTGAGCGCGATCCAGTAATGCAGCAGGAGATAATACAGGGGCGGGTGTTGGTCGATCTGGACAATCCAATGCAGCATGTCGGAAAGGCTGTGGTTGGCCAGCCATACGCTGAACGTCTCATCCAACCACATCCCTTTCGTACCGAGAAACATCACTCGCAGACCACCACCGATCAATGTGATTAAGACTACCAACAAGGGCGCAGACTCTTCGAGTTCAATTCCTTCATTCATTGTCTTCATGATCCTGAGTAACAATATATCTATTGCATGATAGCGGGCCAACCGGAATAAAGCATCGGGAGAAGGGTCGATTCTGGACTAAGCAAAAAAGATCAGCTTTCACAATGATCTACCCAAAATCGGTGACCTTATTTCCACTCCTTTTGGGGAAGTCGGAAGATTATCTTTCCCCCCAATGGCAAGCACATCATAGCCGGCTCCTTTGACAACAAACGCATCCGCTCCGGTCGCAATGGCTTTTGCCCGCTCTTCCGATCCGGCATGCACGCTCAAGATCACAACCCACGGCGTGGGGAACAGGGATTTAATCTGCCGGGTGGCCTGATAGCCATCCATGACGGGCATTTCGAGATCCATGAGGAGCCCATCTGGCGCCAGGTCCGCGGCCAAACGAACGGCTTCCTGCCCATTGGCAGCTTCGGCAACAATCTCCACATGACCTCGCAGTTCAAGCAATAGACGCAAGTCTTGCAGTACCTGGGGGCTGCCATCCACAAGTAGCACTCTACGGCGAACGGTAGCTGGTCGCGCAAAAGTGGAAAGAGGACTATTCATGTTTGTTTTTTGGAATTCCTTCTGTCCCATTATTCCATGATAGTCATGAAAAATAAACCGGCCAGCGGTCGATTCATTCGCAGGCCGGGGCCTATCTTTTCTTTTGGTCTTTGGGATGATTTGGTTGGGCCTCAAGGCTTAGGCTGTTGGGCAGAGTCGCCTTTCGCCGGCCTGGATGGCCGGGAGCAAGTGTCAGACCGTTCTGGTCACCAGAGAGCAGATACTTGGCCACCGATGTTGGAGGTAAAACTCAGACTATTGATACTGAAGGAAGAACGATCTGCAACTTGGATACGAACAATCAGTTCGGGCCTTACTGGGCTGGGTGAATTGGCAACTCCCATAACTGCGCGGGACAATAACGTTGAAATGCATTCTGACGGCTTAGCATCCGATTGTCTCCGAGTCGCAGCCAAGCGATTATGAGTCGGTTGGCTGATCAATCCGGTTATGGAATAGGTACTACTGGCATTCCTTGACGAATGCCGGTCTTTCAGCTACATTGCCAAAATTCAATGCCAGTAATCTGCTTGTGCCCCTGAACTCGGGGAAGGGGTAGTTCGGAACAGGTCTCCTTAGGGGCACGAACCGCCTGATCCGCGGTTCTTGTTTTCCAGAGCTGGAGTCGCCTCGGGCGGATCTGATCCGAATCTTCCCCCGGCGCCCCGCACGGGTTGGTCGCATTTTCCGGCCGGCAGGGAGGAGTTCTCCTTTCGCGGAAAACCGTCTAGCGCGGCTCGCCGATCAAACGTGAAGCAAGTTGACGCAGCTGAGCAGGACTGATCGGCTTCAGCAGCACAATGTCAGCTTGACTGCGCAACGACTCCGCCCGAAGCGCATCGGCCGTGCAAAGGATGACTTTGGTCGTTTCCAGGCGGGCATCCGAGCGAACCCTTGCGAAAATATCGGTGCCGGAAAGACTGGGCAGGTGCAGGTCAAGTATGATCAACATGGGAATGACTTGGGCAAGCCTGCTCAAAGCAGCCCTGCCATCTGCGAACTGCTCGGTCTCAAATTCATTTGCCAGTGAAATTGACATGATGTTGGCGATTTCGAAATCGTCTTCTATGATTAGTGCCAGGGGTTTTGACATGGATGCCTCATGACCTTTTTGCGACTGTTTGAACCTGCTTCGTGCATTGAACCGTTCACCGCTTGTTGATCGGCAGAGTTACCAGGAAGGTGGTGCCTTCTCCAACCTTGCTGGCAAGCTCAAGCTGGCCGCCCATCAGATCGACCAATTGCTTCGTGATGGACAGCCCCAGGCCAAAACCGCGATTCCGCCCGGTCAGGGAGCTGTCCACTTTCTGGAAGGGTTCAAAAATGATGGCTTGAGATTCTTCCGGGATCCCGATACCGGTATCCGACACTTGCAGGGCCCAATGGGTCGGGTTGGCCCCAAGGATCCTGATGGAAACCTCGCCTTGCTTTGTAAACTTGATTGCATTCGCGACCAGGTTGATGAGAATTTGCCGCAGCCGTTGTGGGTCGCTGTACACCGTAACAGGCGCATCCGGTTCAAGAACCGTTCGTAGCGTGAGCCCCTTTTTTTGAGCCGAGACCGCCATTATTTCCTTCAGGCCGCCCAGCAGATCGGCCGGTGAACACTCGCTGAACCGCAAGACCAGCTTCTTCGCATCGATCTGAGCCTGATCCAGCAGGTCGTTGATCATGTTTGTCAAATATTCAGAGCTCTCGACGATGGTTTTCGCGACCCGTCTTTGATCCTCCGACAGGGGACCGAAGGTGTTATCGCGCAGCAATTCTGCATATCCCAAGATCCCCGACAGAGGCGTGCGCAGTTCGTGGCTGACCCTGGCAAGCAAATCGCTTTTCAAGTGATTGGCTTCCTGGGCCTGGTCTCTGGCAATCGCTAATGCTTCCTGCGCCTGTTTGATGGCTGTGATATCGCGCGCCACTGCCTGAAAACCTACAACCCGGCCATCGTCTCGGATGACCTGCACGTTTTGGCCCAGCCACAGCTCGTGCCCATCCAGGGTGAGGACCGGGACTTCAAAATATGTGTTCGACTCACCGCTCAGAAATTGACGGACATAGAGCCGTCTCACCTTTTCCCGCCAATCCGGGATGATGAAGTCCAGATAACTTTTGCCGAGAATATCTTCGATCCGGTCTAAACCGAACAGGCGCAGACTCGTCGGATTCACATATAGGATATGTCCCTGGGCGTCCGTCCGGTAAATGAGGTCATTGGCAGTCTCGACGATTTGACGATAGCGGGCCTCGCTCTCCTGCAGCAGCGATTCCGTCCGTTTGCGTTCGGCAATCTCCTGCATGGCCGAAGTGTACAAGTTGATATTATCGAGCACCAAGCCCACCAGCCTCGAAAACAAAATGCCCGTTTGGATTTCTTCCGGAGTGAAGAGCTGCCCCGGCCTGGAACGTCCGATCCCGATCACTGCCACGCAGCGCTGCCCAACCATGACCGGGAATTCGGCCACGGCGCTCCACGGGGCCGGATCATCCGTGGTCCGGCGATCTGCCCAGGTGGAGTAGTCCTCAAGAATAACAGGTTGCCCCGCATCATGCGCCTGCCAGGCAAGTTTGGCTATATCCCGGCCCACCCGTTCTCCAGACAAAAAGCCCTGGTTTGGAGTGAAAGAGTGGACGACCAATTCGTTGCCTTCCTTGAGCATGATTTCCCGATAGGGAGAGTGCAGCAAATCAGCGGCGTGATTCACAATTGCTCTCAGCAGATCATCCAGCTCCCGGCGGTTGAGAAGGTCGAGGGTAATTTCATGCAAAACGGTCAGATACCTGTTCTGCACCTGCAGCTGTGCCTGCATCCGGCGGTGCTCGGTGATGTCTTCCTTGACCGCGACGAAGTTGATGATCTTTCCATCGGCGTCGATGATGGGGGAGATCGAGGCGGTTTCCCAATAAAGCTCACCGTTCTTTTTTCGGTTGCAGAATTCACCGTGCCATTCCTTGCCCGCCAGGATGGTTTCCCAGAGTTGCCGATGGACCTCCGGGGGGGTCTGATCCGTCTTGAGAATCCTCGGATTGTTTCCCAATGCGTCCTGCAGAGTGTAGCCTGTCACCGCGGTGAATTTCGGATTCACATATTGGATTTGCCCGCTCACGTCCGTGATCACGATCGAAGCCGGACTGGCCTCCACAGCCCGCGAGAGCTGGAGCAGGCGTTCATCCACCTGCCTTCGTTTCGTTATATCGTGAAGGGTAATTAATCGTCCGACCAGGGTTTTATCTTTATTGCGCAAAGGCGCCAGACTCAATTCAAACCAGCGCTGGCTCTCGCCTTCTCCGACGGAGATTTCCTCGAACGCATCCAGCACATCTTCATACTTCTTCGTCAGGGCAGGCCAGCGACCGAAGAGCTCGACGGCTGACCTTCCGATGGCCTGCGTGATCGAGAAGCCGATCATGGCCGCTGCCGCGGGATTGATATCTGCAACCCGCCCTCGTGCGTCCAGCACGATCATGCCGTCTTCCATCTCATCCACCACGGTGTCCCGGGCCAGCGGCAGCAGGTTGATCAACTGCAGACGGAAAATTCCCCAGGCAATGGAAACAACGGCAACGGTAAAGCCATAGGACGTCAGGTCAAGATTTGCAACGGGGGTCAAACCGGATACATAAAGGAAATTTCCAACCCACGGTGCAACTGCAGCAACGATCAAGGCGATGATCTGCCACCGGTACAATCCGTGTTTGCGGCGTATCAACCGAATGATGAAGTAGGTGCCGATCAGAAGGAGAAAATAGGCATAGATCCAATAGATCCAGAACCAGAGACCATGCACAACCCCCAGCGACGAAAAGTCACCCGTCCGGCTGATGAAATAACGGCTCCAGATCAAACCATGATATTCGGTCGTAAAGACCAGCACAAGCGTGAGGAGCGGCAGGAGGCCCAGCCCGGCAATGACCCGGGCGGGCATTGGCCGGTTTTGATTAAAATAGTTGTAGCAAAAGACCAACCACAGCAAAGGGATCGTGGTCGTGCCGATATATTCCACTTTGGCCCACCATACCTTGGTCGCCAGGTCGGCGCCTGCAATTTCCAAAGCATAGCCGATTGCCCAGTCGCTCACGGCCAGAGCCAACAAGGCCAGCGCCGATGCGCCTGAGACCGTGCGGTGGGACCATGCGTAGTATGCCACCCAGACGGAGATGGCTCCTGCAGCAAACAGCGGAACAATATAAGGGGAATATAGAAAATGCACTGTCGATCCTGCCCCGACAAACTCTGGGGAAAGCCAGGCGGGGAAATTTTCTTCGGTCGATCACGTCATCGTGCAAGAATGCTCAAACCGGGGCGAATTTTACCTCGTGATGTGTCCGATCAGCCTAACAACTTTGATAATCCTTCTGCGTCAGTGCCAGAGGCCGAACGAAGGGCCGAGATTGTGAGTGGTTTCGGCTCCACTTGAACGCCTGGACCTTTTAAGCATGTCGCTTGCCGCCGACCATGTTCCAGCCCCTCTGAGCGGGCGGGTCTTGAGATCTGATGCGATCTCCGTCAGGTTTGGAAAAACATCCTTCACTTGCTTTATAATGTCGGCAGAGAACGGAGGCGATCATGTTGAAGAAGAATATTGCATTTATCGGTTCGGGTGCCATGGCGGAAGCCATGATGGCAGGACTCATCCGCCAGAAACTGGCCAGACCCGAAGAATTATCCGCCTCGGGTCCGCGGCCGGAACGCGGCCAGGAGCTCAAGAAGAAGTATGGCGTCAAACCGTTCACGGATAATGCCGCCGCGGTGCACGAGGCGGAGGTGGTCGTGCTTTCCATCAAGCCGCAAAGGTTGAGCGAGGTAATGAAGGGCATCAAAAGTGTCCGCCCGGACGGGTTGATCCTTTCGATTGTGGCGGGCGCTTCGATCAAAAAGATCAGCGCCGGATTGAAACATAAGGCCATTGTCCGCTCGATGCCGAACACGCCGGGCCAGATCGGCGAGGGCATCACGGTTTGGGCCGCCTCGCACGAGACCTCGGATGAACAGCGGGAGACGGCGAGGAAAATTCTGGGCGCCTTGGGCGAGGAAGTCTTCGTCGAGGATGAAAGCTATCTTGATATGGCGACCGCGCTGTCCGGCACGGGACCCGCCTATGTTTTTCTCTTCACCGAGGCCCTGATCGACGCGGGCGTGCACATGGGATTCCCGCGCCGCATTGCCGAGCAATTGGTTCTGCGGACCATCAAAGGATCTGCCTCGTTTTATGAACAGGCGGAGAAACATCCGGCCGCGCTGCGGAATCAAGTCACCTCCCCGGGAGGCACTTCGGCAGAAGCGCTGTATTACCTTGAGAAGGCAGGCTTTCGCACGGCGATCTCGCGCGCCGTTTGGGCCGCATATCAACGCTCGCTGGAATTGGGAAAAGAGAAGCCGACCCATATTCCTGAGGCACTCGACGAAGAAGATCAATGAAACCCCCGGAGAAATTCGAAACCGCACGTCTTATTCTCCGCAGGCCCTGCCTGGAGGACGCACCAGCCATCTTTGCCTCCTATGCCCAGGACACCGAAGTGACACGTTACATGAGCTGGAGCCCGCATAGAAATATGGACGAAACGTACCGCGTCGTCGCTCTCATGTTGAAGCTGTGGGACGAAGGCAAAGCCTATTCGTATGCCATTACACTGGGACCTCTGGATCCCGTCGTTGGAATGATCGCGCTGCATCCGGATGGCTTCAAAGTTGAGATCGGATATGTGCTGGCGCAGCCCTATTGGGGGAAGGGACTGATGACCGAGGCTGCCCTTGCCGTGACGAAGTGGTTGCTGGAACAGCCTGCGGTTTTTCGGATCTTTGCGACTTGCGACGTGGAGAATCTCGCCTCGGCGCGCGTGATGGAAAAGGCAGGCATGCAGCGCGAAGGAATGCTGGGCCGAAATACCATTCGCCCCAATATCAGCAGCGTACCGCGCGATAGCTATGTATATGCGATTGTGAAGTAGCGCGAAGTATAATTCGGGGGCATTTATACTATGTCTCTCATTACGGTTGCCTCACTCACCAAGTCCTTCGGGGCGATGGACCTTTTCACCAACATCAGCTTCTCGGTGGCGAAAGGTTCGCGGATCGCGCTGGTCGGCCCGAACGGCGTGGGCAAGACCACCCTGCTGCGCATCATCGTCGGTGCGGACGAAGCTTCAGCCGGGGAGGTGCATCGCGCCCGCGGAGCACGCATCGGATATCTTCCGCAGGAAGCGGATTTTGAAATGACGGGCACCCTGTGGGAGGCGTGTCTGCATGTCTTCTCCGATCTGATTGCGCGCCAGGAAGAGCTGCACGCGCTCGAGGTCCAGATGGCGGACGCGGCGCAGGTGGAATCCGTCATGGAGCGCTATGGAAAACTCCAGGAAGAGTTTGAGCGGCGCGGCGGGTACACCTACGTCACTCGCATCAAGCAGATCCTGACGGGTCTCGGCTTCGGCGAATCCGATTACACGCTTTCGCTCGATCATCTTTCCGGCGGACAGCGCACGCGTGCCTATCTGGCGCGCCTGTTGTTGTCGAACCCCGATCTGCTGCTGCTCGATGAACCGACCAATCATCTCGATATCGCCGCGGTCGAATGGCTGGAGAGTTATCTGGCGCAGTGGGCCGGCGCGGCGATCGTCGTTTCGCATGATCGCTACTTTCTCGACAAAGCCTGCAACGTGATTCTCGAAATGCATCCGGGTACCTTCGAGCTGTATCACGGCAACTACTCGGCGTATCTGCACCAGCGTCAGGAACGCGCTGACCGCAGACAGGCAGTCTTCGAGAGCGAACGCGAAAAACTTTTGAAGGATGTTGAATACATCAAGAAGAATATCTCGGGGCAGAACGTCCAACAGGCCAAAGGCAAGCTGCGCCGGCTGACGCGCCTGGTGCAGGCCATCGAACAGGTCGGGATGGAGGCGGTCCTCAATGCCAATTGGTCGCAGCTCGATGTGGAAACCACCACCAGTCCGTTCGGGGTGGAAGAAGCCGAGAAACACGTGCGTGCCCTGCGCTCACCGGTTCGAACGCTGCCCCATTTGCATTTGAAGCTGGGTTCGCAAAAACGATCCGGGGAGCTGGTGCTGCGCACGCGTGATCTGCAGGTGGGGTATCCCGGCAAATTGCTTTTCCGCGCGCCCGATATTGAATTGCGCCGCACGGATTGCGCGGCGTTGATCGGACCCAACGGCGCAGGCAAGACGACTTTCTTGAAGACCATTCTCGGGCAGACCGAACCGCTGGCGGGCGAGGTGATTCTTGGGGCGAGTCTCAATGTCGGATATTTCGCCCAGGCGCACGAGGGCCTCGATCCGAACCAGACCTTGATCGAAGAGATTGACTCGATCATGCCCAATTGGCTGCCGGGACAGATTCGCGATTACCTGGGCAGATATTTGTTCAGCGGCGACGATGCCTATAAGAAGGTGTCCATGCTTTCGGGCGGCGAGCGCGGCCGGCTGGCATTAGCGAAACTGGCCCTGCAGGATTCGAACCTGCTGTTGCTTGATGAACCGACCAATCACCTCGATATTCCGTCGCAGGAAGTCCTGGAAGCCGTGTTGGATGATTATGCCGGCACGATTTTGCTCGTCACGCATGACCGCTACCTGGTCGACGCGCTCGCGACGCAAATCTGGGAGGTGAAGGCGGATGAAAATCAGATGACCGCCTTCAACGGCACGTATTCACAGATGAAAGAGGAACGAGAGAAGGAAGCCGCACGGCTGGCGAATACGGTTCCCACTCCGCGAGTTGCGGTCCCCGCCAGGCCCCAGACCCAAAGCGCAAAAACGAAAGGCGAACGACGCAGACTTGCTCAACTGCAGGAACTCGAAAACAGCATTGCGGTGCTGGAAAGAGATTTGGCCAACCTCGGTGAGCAATTGGAGAGTCCGCTGGTGAGCGCAAGTGAAGTCGTCAAGATTGGGCAAGAGTATGAACGTCTGCAAAAAGAGATGGATGAGAAGCTGGCGGAGTGGGAAGGGTTGCAGATCTAAAGGGGCCCGCCCCGATCGGGCTGCGCAAGATCTGAATCGGTCTATTTGGTATTGCTGTTGGCCGATTTAGCGGGCTCTGCCTGGCCTCTCGTTCTGACAGCTTAGGCGTTTTTCGCGCGGGCATTTTATGGATCCGCGTGACGCCATGTGCCGTCCGGTCCACGATTTTCCCTTCCAATCAGGGCATGGGCACGCTTCTCTTGGCAGCCGGCCCTCTGCGCGGAGGCGCGCTTGCGTTAGCATCTGGAGAATCTGGCAGGCCAGCTTCTGGGTTGATGGGGGAGCGATGCTGGGCGCATAGGAAGAGGCATGCGTATAGTCATATTTGGATACCAGGGTCCTTTATATTCCTTCATCGTTTTTGTGACACGGTCCTCCCACATCTTTCAACGCTCGTCGTGTTTATAGCCTTTGCACCGGAAGCTCCATTGGAGGTTGTCAGCTCAGCAAACTCCCTCCCGGGATCTTTTTTTGAAGTGGCAGGTGGTCGAATATTGGCGGGGGCACGGCGGAGCTTTGTAGGTGCCCAGGCAGGGATCAGGCAGCGGGTGAATGGGAAGAGCGCCGGGGTTCATTGTCCAGCTGGCTCCGCCGCCGGTACGGATTGAGTTGAACCACCTATGGCTCTCGCCCACAGTGCTATACTCTTTACAGACACCCCTTATCCGACTCTGAAAGGAGGCCCACATGTCCTGGATGGATCAGCTGAGAGGCGACCCTCTGCCATGGCTGCTGGGGTCGAAGAATGCCAATGTTCGCTATCTGGCTCAGCGTGATCTGCTTGAACTCCCGGCGGAGGATCGTGAATTGAGATCGGCGCGCAGGTCCGCCCACAAGGAGGGGCCGATCGCGCTGATCCTTTCCAACATGGAGAAAGAAGGGTACTGGGTCAGGCCGGGCCCCGGATATAACCCTAAATATCGTTCGACTGTCTGGTCGCTCATTTTGCTGGCGCAGCTCGGCGCTTCGGTCCATGAAGACGGACGCATTGAGCGGGCCTGCAAATATCTGCTGGATCATCTGGCCGACGGTGGCCAATTCACAACCTCCACCTCCGGCGCGCCGTCCGGGACGGTGGACTGTCTGCAGGGGAATCTCTGCTGGTCCTTGATGGAACTTGGCCTTGAGGATCCACGTTTGAAAAAAGCGTATGAATGGATGGCGCACACGGTCACGGGAGATGGCCTGGCGCCGGTGGAAGCCAAGGAGGCGAGGCTCCGGTACTATGCCTATAAATGTGGTCCGACCTTTGCCTGCGGTGTCAATAATAGACTTCCCTGTGCCTGGGGCGGCGTCAAGGTGATGTTGGCGTTCAGCAAATTGCCGGCCCTTCAGCGGACGCCTTTGATTCGGAGGGCCGCCCAACAAGGCGCCGATTTTTTCTTTGGCATTGATCCGGCAACGGCACACTATCCAACACGGGATAAGAGCGGTAAACCGAGCCGCGATTGGTGGAAGTTCGGCTTCCCGGTCTTCTATATCACCGATCTATTGCAACTGGCCGAAGCGCTGGTCAACCTGGGTTTTGGCCGGGACAAACGCTTGACGCACACGCTCGAGATCATCCGTGAAAAGCAAAATGAACAGGGTCAATGGCTGCTGGAATTCGATTACACCGGCAGGACCTGGCTTGATTTTGGCGCCCGGCATCAGCCCAACCCGTGGGTCACATTGCGGGCATTAAGAGTATTGAAAGCAGCAGGCTGAGGCATCCGGAGATCATGATTCCGTTTCTGCCATCTCTGCCGGCTCGACGTGCACGGTCACATCCGATCCCGGCAGGAGCCTCTTCACTTTTCCTTCGATCTTCTCGGTCATATCGTGGACTTCGTTGAGCGTGCTGTTCCCATCCATCGTCACATGGAGATCCACGAACCAGCGCGCCCCCGATGGCCGGATGCGCACGGCGTGACAATCGTAGACACCCTTCATCCTTCCGACCTCGGCGATGATTTTTTCAGTCTTGCCCTTGGGCGCGGTATCCAGCAGGGCGCTGATGGTGCGCCAGCCCAATTCGCCGCTGATGAAGATGACGATCAAGGCGACCAACATGGCAGCCACTGCATCCGCTTCGGACATCCAACCCAGTCCCGGTATGAGGCGGGCGAGCGTCACTCCGACCAGGCCGACGATCACCACGCTCGATGACCAGATGTCGGTCGAGAAATGGAGCGCATCCGCCTCGAGCGCCTGCGAATTGTATTTCCTTGCGGCGCGGTACAGGATTCGCGAGCGGGTGTAATCAATCGCAATGGATGTTCCCATCACGATGAACGACCAGATCGAAACTTCGATCAGGGCCCTCCGAAAGAATAAACGATCCACCGCCTCCCGGATGATCCAGGCCGATGTGGCGAGCAGCAAAATGGCCTCGAACAAGGCCGACAGGTTCTCGATCTTGCCGTGACCGAAGTTGTGTTCTTTATCGGCAGGCTTGTCAGCCATGCGGACCGCGAAGAGAGTCATCAGCGCCGCGGCCAGGTCCAGGGCGGAATGGGCGGCTTCCGCCAGAATGCCAAGCGAGTTGGTCAGCACGCCCACAATGATTTTGAAGGTGGTCAGGCCGATGGCGAAGAGCACCGAACTTAAGGCGGCGGAACGTTTTTCCTGTTGAGCATTTGGATGCGACATGATGTCCTCAGGTTTTGAATGAGGCCGCCTGTCGTAAATTCAATTGGAGCATGCGGGGGGATACGACTTTGAATTTCTGGCGCCGATGGGCAAATGATAACCCAATTTGGGTGATGCTGAGAAGGGCGGAAGGTCACCAGATCAATGGTTGGAACGTTCATCGATCCGAACGTTCCAACCCTGCCGCCTGCCGGCGGACTAGTGGATCACTCCCAGCCTCTTGCCCACTTTCGCAAAGGCTTCCAGGCCCTGGCCCAGATCGTCGCGATCATGCGAGGCAGAGATCATCACCCGGATGCGTGCCTTGCCTTTGGCCACCGTCGGGAAGCCGATGGACATGGCGAACACGCCGTTCTCAAAAAGATCGCGGCTGAACTGCTGCGCAAGCGGCGCTTCGCCCAGCATGATCGGTGTGATCGGC
Source organism: Anaerolineales bacterium (assembly GCA_035515435.1). Taxonomy (GTDB): domain Bacteria; phylum Chloroflexota; class Anaerolineae; order Anaerolineales; family Villigracilaceae; genus Fen-1038. Next base: position 6,650 of record DATJBI010000196.1, on the reverse strand, counting down.
GTTTCGCTGAGGCCGGTATCGAAGCCGAGTTTCTTCATTTCGGCTTTGAAATATTTGGCGTTGTCCCAAAGCTTATCGACCAGCGCAGTCGATTCTTCGAGCAGGTCCACCGCCGCCAAACATGCCGCCGCGTCGGGCGCCGTGACGGCGGACGAGAACAGGAACGGGCGCCCGCGCTGACGCAGCCATTCAATGATGACCTTGTTGCCGGCCACCAGCCCGCCCACGACCCCGAACGCCTTGGACATGGTGCCAACTTCGATATCCACTTTGCCGTGCAGATTGAAATGATCCACGATGCCGCGTCCGCCTTTGCCCAGAACGCCTTCCCCGTGCGCATCGTCCACCATGAACAGGAGGTCATATTTCCTGGCGACTTCATACAAGGCAGGCAGAGGTGCAATATCGCCGTCCATGCTGAAGACGCCGTCGGTGACGATCAAGGCGCGGCGGTAGGTTCCGGCATTTTCCCGGATGGCCCCCTCCAGGGCAGCCGGATCGTTGTGATCGTAGGGCACGATCCTGGCACCGGAGAGCCGGCTTCCATCAATGATCGAAGCGTGATTCAAGCGATCGGAAAAGATCACATCCTCTTTGGCGACGAGTGCGGAGAGGGTCCCGAGATTGGCCGTGAAGCCGGATTGAAACGTGATGACATCCTCGGCCCCCTTGAATTTGGCAAGGCGCTTTTCAAGTTCAACGTGCAGATCCGTCGTGCCTGCGATCGTTCGCACCGCGGCCGGACCCACGCCATACTTTTTCGTGGCGTTCTTGGCGGCCTCCACCAGCTTGGGATGGTTTGCCAGCCCGAGATAATTGTTCGAGCAAAAATTGAGCACATCTTTTCCGTCCACGATCAGGCGTGCACCCTGTGCCGAGCCGATCGTGCGGATGCGGTTGTACAGGCCTTGAGTTTTCAAGCCGTCCATCTCCTGCGTGAGCCAATCGAGTTTCGTGGTCATGGTTTCTCCTGTCTGCAAATTGATTATAGCGAGAAAATAAGAAGCGACTGTCACCATTCGCCCGTGACAATCGCTCTATTTTTCCTCCGTTAGATCCTCCGCCAAAAAACCAAGTTCTGTCATCGCCTCCATCACTTTTTGAATGGCTCCGCGCCGGACGGTGATCGTTGTCGGGCCGAGCGGCTCGCCGAGGAATCTGGCAGCTTTCGATTTACGGAGTTCTGCCAGGACTTCCGGGCGGCCGACCTTTAAGACGATCTGGGTCTCCGCCCGCGCTTCGGTGCCGTTGGCTTCCCAGCGCTGGAGGGCTTTGACCAGCGCCGGAGGGATCCCGGCCTCTGAATTTTTCGCCAGCAAAGTCAGAAGATGCGCGACGTTCAAGCCATGCCCCCCGGCCCGCTTCAACGAATGCGGCGTGATCCTGTATTTATATTCCTCTGCCTGTTCCTCATCCCATTCACAGAAGCGCGCGAGTTGATAACGCACCGGCCGAGGCGTGGAGCGCGGGGCGGCAATTTTGCCGTTCGAGGATATTTTGAGCCTGCCGCTCTCGGTATTGCTCTTCGAGTACGAGGCGGATAGCCGGGGATCGGGAGCGGGCATCCGGAAAGCAGTGACTTCCTTTCCTTCTGCCGGACTCGCCAGTTCGACCCTTCCCAACCAGTGCAGAATGTCGGCGATGAAAAATCGAATCAGCGCGCCGTCCACCTCGTCCCAGGCTGCAAAGCCGCGCAAATAGGACCCATCCGCGGCGCGCCTGATGAACCACGAATCATAATCTCCAGCAGGCCGTTGAAAATCGGGCTTCGTCTGTTTGATCGCACTGACCAGGGCATTCAGACTCCACCATGTATTGGCGGGAACCGTGGCTAAGAAGCCGAAGAGCGCGTTCCGGGTCTCGCGGGCCGGGTTTTTCCATTCACCTTCACAGATGATTGCGGGCATGAATCGCAATTCGTTGAATGTTTCAGATTCCTGCCAGGCCGCGCCCAGCATATTTAGCGCCTCAGGCCGCGAAGCTCCCAGGAATTTCCGCACGGCTTCGGTTTGGGGAATATTCTTCTTCAACAAGCCGGCCAGGTGCAGCAGCGCCAGGAGTTTTGGATCGGCCGGGATTTCCAATCCCAGGCGCAGCGCGGCCAGCAAAGTAGTTGCGTCGTCGAGGATGCGGTCCGTGGCAGGGATCAGGTGAGCCTTTTCGCCGGCCGTCGCGGCGCGTCCCAGGGCCGGGTCCTTTTTGGAGGCCGTCCGCAAGCCGGGCCTGGTGGATTGAATCAATGCCAGCAAATCATCCGGGATGTACGCAAATTCCTGCGGACCTTGATCGGTATCAAAGAAAGCTTCCGCAATCAACGCCCGGTAGTACAGGACTTCCGATGTCGAAGAAGGTTGGAGGTGCGGTCGTTCGCGGTCGCGCCGGCCGGGGCCCATTTCACGGATGTCACCGAAGCGGCGGATAAAGGTGGCGTACGGGATCCTGCCATTCGATTCGGTCAGGGCGCCGACCGCCTCACGTGCCGGGGAAGGGAGGGAGGCGATCAGGTCGGTGAGCCCGGCCGGGTCGAGCAGGGCCGCCGCCAGTTCCTTGGTCGCGACGGGGAGTTCCTTCGATCTAAGTTCAATACCCCACAACTCCGCGACGATGCGCAGGTGTCCAAGGTCGTGACCGAGCAGCGAATGATAGATATCAGGCATACGAAAAAGGCGAGCAGCGCTCGCCTTTTATTTTACCCGCGTACCACCTTCAGAGCGTTTGGCAGGACCTCAAAGGTCAACTCTCGCAGATTGCTTCCAAAGCTGGTGTAGATCTCGCCGTCGGCGTGGATATACATGGGACGATCTGCAACAACCTTCATTTTCCGGCAGGAGCCGAGGGTCACCTCTTTGAATTTTCCGTGCGTGCCCTTCATGACCTCCGGAACGATGCGGAGCATCATCAGACGGCCCACATTCACGATCATGGCGTAATGCAGGAGACCATCGTCCACCTTGGCCTCCGGCGCGATCATGAATCCGCCGCCTTCGCGCGGACCGTTGCAGAGCGTGAGCATCAAATTGCTTTGTTCCCATTTCTTGTCATCCGCCTCGATCTGCATCTTGATCGGTTCGTGGTTTAGGAAGATCGTCTGGAGTACGGCCGCGAAATACATCGGGAAACCGCGCAGGATCGGCATTTTGTGGGCGCGGATGGTGACCACGGTGTCGAAACCGATGCCGATCGTGTTGTCGAAATATTCTTTGCGCCCGTGTTGATCGGTCATCACCCCCAGGTCAACGGTGACGGGCGGACCCTGCAGGGCGTGATCCAGGGCATGGTCCGATTCCATCGGGACGCCCACGGCGTGTGCAAAGTCATTGCCCGAGCCGACCGGCACGATCCCGAGCACGGGACGCCGGTCGGCCGGCAATTGCATGAGCCCGTTGACGACTTCATGCACGGTCCCGTCGCCGCCCATCGCAATGACCAGGTCATAACCCTGTTCGGCGGCTTGCCTGGCAAGCTCCGTGGCGTGGGTCGGATACACCGTCCCGCTCCAGTCGGCGTTGCCGTATTCGCTGAGGATGGGACGTAGATCGTTAGCGACCTTCCAGGCATTGCCCATATCCGCCATGGGATTTAAAATGATTTTGACCTTGCGGCTCATTGATTGATCCTTCTGTGAATCGTGTTTGAAGACTACAACCCTCGGCCCTGGACAACGAGGCGCCGCGGCGCCTCCTTAGGATGGTTTTTCGGGCAATTGACCGGTAAAGCCGCGCGCGATGGCGTAGGAGCCGCGGTTATGCTTCTTGGCCTGGTAGAGGGCATCATCCGAAGCGCGGAGCAGGTCGGCGGCCGTCAGGGCATGGACGGGATAGAAGGCGATCCCCGCCGAGAGACCGAGTTTGATTTTATCGCCGTTGGGCGCGTCGAATGAAAAGTCCTTCACCTTCTCCAGCACTTTTTCCATCACCAGGCGCGCGGCAGGCGGGTCGGTCTTGCTCAGGATCAGAGTGAATTCATCCCCTCCATAGCGCACCAGAAAATCCGATGAGCGCAACAGGATGGCCAGATAATTGGACATCACTCGCAGAACCTGATCCCCTGTGGCGTGGCCGTAGGTGTCGTTGACTTCCTTGAACCCATCCAGATCCATCATGATGACCGCAAAGCTGTACCCGTTCCGTCTGGCATTGTACACTTCCTGTTCGAGATGATCGTCCAGGGCCCGCCGGTTGTGGATTCCTGTGACGGTATCCGTATAGGCCTGGGCGCTTACCATCTGATGCAAACTGGCATTGGAGATGGCAACCGCCGCCTGATCTGCGAGAAGCCCAAGCAGTCTCAATTCGGAGGGGGAGAATCCGCCCACCACCGATTTTGATAGATCCATGACTCCGACCACGTTGTCGCTGAATTTGAGCGGGATCCCGATGATGGATCCTTCCCAGTCATCGGTCGATTCCTTAAATGACGGGTGGCTGCCCATGTCGTCGACCACGATCTGTTCGCCGCTGCGGGCCACCGTATAGGTAAGCCCTTCCTTGCGGGGTGCCCACGTAAGTTGATTGCGCACGCCTTCGCTGTTAATGGCCGCGCCAAATTCCAGATTTCCATCCGGGTTGTACAGAAAGATGTGGGCCGCCCGCGCTTTTTTTACCAGACGGATGGCCTCCGTCACCACCGCATCCAGCACGGTGGGCAGGTTCAGGCTGGAGGTCAGGTTGAGGCTCAGTTTCTTGAGCGTATCCAGTTCGTCGGACTGCTGTTGCAGCATCAAGAGCAGACCGTGATTGCTGATCAGGTCCCCGGCCAGCTTCCGAAGACGGCTCTCCGAATCGTAGTACTTATCCCCCGCATCGATCAAAAGGTGCAATAATTTCAGAAGGCTGTCCCGCTCCTCGGCAGTCAAGTCTTCCGCTTCGGCCAATGACCGCTGCGCCTCTTTTAGAACTTCCAGACGGGTATCCTCTTTTGACATCATCCAGCTCGTCATTCAGTTTTTGCCTATCCAGAGTAAAATATCTGTCGGGCCTGCGTTCATTGGTCATTATAAAATTAAACGCGCTAAAATGGATTTATTCTTTGCAGAATTGGAGGGCCTGTGCCCGCAAAACAACCGAGTTTTCCTTATGCCACACCTCTCAAACCACGCAAACGCGCGCTGATCATCGGCGCCTCGAGCGGGATGGGCGCGGCACTGTCAAAGAAACTGGCTCGCGAGGGTTATGATCTGGCCCTGGTCGCGCGGCGGGAGGGATTGCTGTCTGCCCTGTGTGACGAAATAAATCAAGAGAACAACGGGCGCGCTCGATACTATCTTCATAACGTCAGCGACTATTCAATTGTACCTGATGTCCTGCGCCGCATCGTCTCAGACCTGGGTGGCCTGGATCTCGTGGTTTATGCGGCGGGCGTCAACTTCGCGCCTCAATTCGACGAGTATAACACGGAGCAGGACCATCAGATGCTCGAAATTAACTTGTTCGGCGCATTTGTCTGGCTGAATCCGGTGGCTGCATTGTTTCAATCCGCGAAATCCGGACAGATCGTGGGCCTGTCGTCGGTGGCGGGCGAGCGCGGACGCGTGGGCAACCCGGGCTATAATGCTTCGAAGGCCGGGCTGACGAGCTATCTCGAATCGTTACGCAACCGCCTCACCCGGCACGGCGTGAACGTCTTGACCGTCAAGGCCGGTTTTGTTCAGACGGAGATGCTGAAAGCTGCGCAAAGAGTGATGTTCCCCATCCCCCCCGAGGACGCCGCGCAGGCCATCTGGAAAGCTGTCAGGGCCCGGAAACAGGTGGTTTACGTGCCCTGGTTCTGGGGCGGGATCATGTTCGTCATCCGCAATATCCCCTCCATCGTATTCCGCAGAATGAGTTTCTAAAATGGTGACCCTCGATAACGCCTTTCTCACCCTCGAAAACTTTGGGCACTCCCTGCGGGCGCCTGCGTATGTGATTAAGCCGACCCATCCCGAAGAGATCGCTCAAGCGTTTGAGCTTGCCAGGCGCACGGGGCTTACGATCACGGCGCGCGGCGCGGGACGCAGTTATAACGATGCCTCGTTAAATGGCGGCGGCATCGTGCTGGATATGTCCGCGCTGAATCGCATCCTGAAATGGGATCCGCAGACAGGCAGCCTGACGGCCGAGCCGGGGGTCACGATTGAGCAGCTCTGGCAGCGCGTCGAGCCGGATGGCTGGTGGCCGCCCGTCGTCTCCGGCACGATGTTCACAACCCTGGGCGGTTGCCTGAGCGCGAACGTCCACGGCAAGAATAATTTCAAGGTCGGAACCATCGGCGAACACGTTTTGGAGTTCAGTGCAATTCTGCCGGCCGGCGCCGAGATTGTCTGCTCGCCCCAAACCAATGCCGATCTGTTTTACGCGATGATCAGCGGCTTTGGGATGCTCGGAATTTTCACGTCCATCACCCTGCAGATGAAACGCATCTATTCCGGGCTTTTGGAGGTGGATGCGCGCCCTTCGCACAACCTCCCCGAACACCTGGCTGACCTGCTCCAAAACGCGCCGAATTACGATTACATCGTAGGCTGGCTGGATACGACGGCCGGCGGAAAATCTCTCGGTCGGGGACAGATCCATGCCGCGCGTGAACTGGGCGAAGGCGAGGATCCGAACGCCCAGAAGACCATGCTGTTGAAGAATCAAACCCTGCCGTCGCGCATCTTCGGCGTTTTT
>DATJBI010000195.1:0-32641 GCA_035515435.1 Anaerolineales bacterium | reverse complement strand
CTGCTGCAGATTGCCTTTGTAGGTATTTTTACTTCCACTTTCAACATCCTCCCATTGCTTAAACTGGACGGCTATTACCTGCTGGCCGATGCGCTTGAAATTCCACAACTTCGCGAGCGCTCCATCGATTTCATAGTCCATCGCTTGCGGTCCAAACTTGCCAAACGCAAGAAGTGGAGCAGGGAGGAAATTATCTTTCTCCTGTTCGGCATTCTGGCACTCCTCTCCACGTTTTATTTTACATACGCCGGGGTGGTATTTTGGGATAGTCAGGCAAGCACGAGCCTCTCAGAACTTCTCAATCTTAACGGCGACATCAAGACAACTTTGTTTGATTTCGGCACCGTGATCATCGCGCTGTCCGCGATCTATCTCGCGTTCGCGCTATTGGTCGACGGACTCAAAAAGCTGTATGTTCGGTTTCAAAATCAGGGTGTTCTATCCAATCGTTGGCGTGCAGCCGCAATTCTTCTTATTTTGGCTCTTTTGCTGACTCTGCTACCATCGATGCTTCTGCCCACCCTGGCGATGTGGTTCCTGTTGCTTGGTGGCATCAGTTCTCTTGTGTTTGTTTCCTGGCTGTTCCTTTCAAACTTTCGGGCCATGCGCGGTTCCATCTACGCCTGGATGTGGGTCTCTCTGTCGTTAGCCGCCTTGGTTGGTGCGGCGAGTTTCCTCGATGAGTTCAACGTACATTGGGCAGGGCTCGCTGTTCTGGGGCGTGAGGCGGCGCTTGGTCTCTTCTTGATTTCACTCCTGTTCGCAGGAAGGCTGATTTTTGACCTGCGCGGTAGTTGGCATTCGCTTTCCCTGATCCTTCTGTTGGTCGGCGCCGAACTCCTTGCGGCTCCTGCGTTCATCACGGCCCCGATTGAATTGAATACCCTGGCAAGTCTGCTGATGCTTGCTGGCATGCTCCACTGGCGCATGAGGCCCCCTACACAAATTCAGGCGGGGAAAAGCGATGCCGTTGGAAGCACGCGCGAAAAGATGATGACTGCCTATCGTGAGATACGGGCTTCCATTCTCATTGAGGTGGAATTGGATTTCGGCATGGGATCGCGAAAACGTGTGGAAAGCGGCGCGTATCGCCTGCGCAAGAAAACCGTAGGCGCGGCAAAATTCTCAAGATCCATGACCGGTATGACGCCCAATGATTATGGTGGTGCGCTGGCGCTTGAATTGGATGAATTGCTTATCAGTGTGGAGCGATTGGGCGGCCGGAAATATGCCTGGCGTGCCTTGGCCTATGGCTATGACAAACTGCAGTGGGGATTGCAGGAAATTGCCGAGGATTATATCTTGAAGTATGTGGCACACGCATCAGGTTTGAGCAATATCCTTACACAGAAACGCGACGATCTCAAGCTTCTTTTACATTCGATACCTTTGTTCAAGGGCATACCGGAGGCTTCGTTGATTGTGCTGAGTAAGCAATTTCAACCATGCAAATTTAAGGCCGGTGATGAAATCGTTCATGCAGGCGATTCGGGTGACAGCTTCTATCTTGTGCGCGCTGGAAGGTTGGAAGTGGTCGGAAACGCGGATTTCGCCAACGATGTATACAAATCCATGCATGCGATCATTGACAACGATCATGCCATGTTCTTTTCCACGAAGCCGCGCAGAATCGCCCAGTTGACGCGCGGTGATTATTTTGGCGAGTCCGCCCTGCTCAAGGGAACGCATCAAGAGGCGACGGTGCGTGCGTTGACTCCGGCCGAAGTGCTGCGACTTGGCAAGCCAAATTTCGATCGCCTGGTTCGCAGCAATCTCAGTTTTGGTGCAAGCACCCAACAAGAGATTCGACGCATGGGATTACTGAGACAGCTTCCACTATTTGAAGGTTTCGATGGAAGCGTCCTCCAATCCATTGTGCAAAAGCTCGAAACGGTAAAGTTCAATGCAGGCGATGCTGTTTTTCGCCAAGGGGATTCTGTTGATGAATTCTATATCATCGAAAACGGCAAGGTCGGTATCATCATTGATGGGACTCAGCGCGCCACTCTGGGGGTTGGTGAATATTTTGGCGAGATGGCCCTGCTGATGAACACGCCGCGCACAGCCACAGTGATCGCTCTTCAGCCCTTGACGTTGCTGCAACTTCACCCGGAAGATTTCAACCAACTCATTCAGGCTTCCAGCGACATGAAACAAGCGCTCGAGCGCACCAGTTCCCGTCGGATATTATCGAATGAAAGATGGGCGGGGCCGAGACGGGCAGTTTAGCAGGTTTTGTGGTTCCAAAGTTGTAGGGGCGCATTGTAAAGTTCTCCCGAATGACATCTCGTCTCCTTTTCAATGCACTGAGGCATGTCCTTGAACCGGAACAGAGACCCGGCCTCGCGGTCGCGTTCGATCGGTCAGCGCCTCGTTCACTTCACGACAATTTTGACATACAGAGGCTTGGCCTTTGCCGTGCCTTGTACGTTGCTCCCATAAAAACGCGAATACGCTGTGCCATTCCCGTTGTCTAACGTCCAGGCGCTGGTGTATGAACCCGCTTGAGCCGGTGCGATGAAGTTGACCGAGATTTCTATTTCCTGGCCGGGCGCAACCGGCAAGGGCAGCGGTTGCGGCTGGCCGGACATTTGGGTATCGTAGCCGGCATAGCTGATTTTGTAGCCCGCACCCCACGTGCAGGTGCCGCTGTTCTTGATCTTCCAGGTCTTGACAAAGCTTTGTCCTGCCGTCATTTGCGTGTTATCGGGGATGTTAACATCGACAGTGGTATCATCCCACGAATAGGCATCACACAGGACAGTCTGAATTGCGCCCGGGCGAGAGGTCTGAGTCGGCGCCGGGGTAAGTGCCATGGTACTGGTCGGGGCCAGGGTGGGGGTGTCGAGCAGGGCCGCGGTCGGCGTGGAGGCAGATTCAGCCGTGAGCGTAAAGTTGGCGACCACGGTCTGTGCCGCGGCGGTCTTGATGAACGCCACATCGGGCGTGGGTGCAGAAGTTTGGGCAGGAGCGCAGGAGATCAGCAAGAGCATTCCGATCCATGCAATCATGAACAATTTGGTTTTCATAGTCATTTCTCCTGTTCATTTCAAGGCTGATTACGGCACAACTTTAATGGTCACGCAGGCGATGCCGCCGAACCAATAGCCCTGGTCCGTCTGCATTTTCCAGCAACCCTTATATGTGTTCGGCACGGTCGGGGCGGTGAGCTTGACTCCAATATCCTTGGTGGCTCCCGGCGCGACAAAATCATATTTTCGTGTGATGTTGAAATTCCCTCCGCCCATTTCACTGCCGTAGGCGAAGGCCAGCTTGAAGCCGACCCCCCATGTGCATGTGCCTGTATTTTGCATGCGCCAGGTCTTTGTAAAAACGGTTCCAGGTTTTTCGGCCGTCCCGTCAGGAATTGTCGTGTCGGCCACGAAGATGGAATCAGCGCAGCCCACCGCAGTGGAACTGGATGTTGTGGCTGCCGCCACAGGAGTCACGCCAACGGGCGTGAGAGCCACGACGGGAGTGACGGGGCCGATCGCATTTGTGTTGAGGGGGGCGAGCGTGGATTCCACCAGGATGGTCGGCACGGGCGGAAGGGTGGCCAATTCCGTCGGACCGGCCAGGGCGGTGGGTGGAACGGCCTGAGCCGTCTGAGTCAATTGGTCATTCAGCCCGGCGATCATGGTACTGGCCACGGAAGTGTACACCGCATTGACATCCGCGGTCGGCGCAGGCGCTTTGCCTATGTTACAAGAGGCCGTGCCCGCTGCCAGCAAGACGCCCGTGGCCAGCGCCAGAAATTCATTCGTTCGCATGATGGTAACCTCCAATCATTTTGCGTGTTGCCCGTTCAGCGATGCGGCACATATCGGGGTCACTGCTCAAGGCGAACAAAAAACTCTTTTACCGCATCTGCCCGATGTGTGTGCCCTTGGAGATTGCTTTCCACATCGTTCATTATATCGCACCTCGTTTCAGGGCGTTGCCGTGGGGGTCGCGGTAGGCGTGGAGGTCGCGGTGGGCGTGAAGGTCGCGGTGGGTGTGAAGCTTGGTGTGGGGCTGAAAGTGGCCGTGGCGGTCGGTGTATTGGTCGGGGTGGACGTTGCGGTTCCAGTGGCGGTTGAAGTGCTCGTCGCCGTCGGCGAGGGAGGAACGCCGCGGCGCACAATACGCGGCTCCAGCCAGAGCGCCTCGTCCTGATAGCCCGAGCCGTTGGCATTCACCAGCAATTTGAAGGTCACCCATTGACCTGCCAGTGAGCTCAGGTCCAGGTCAATGGGCGTGTACAATCCATCGTAGGCCTCATGCCATTCGCCAAGGGTATACGTGCCGCCGCCGATTTGGTAGTTCAACTTAAAAATCACATCACAGCTGTAGGCCTGATATTGACAGTTGACCAGGGCGCGGAAACGGTCACCGTATTGGATTTGGACCGGAGGATACACGCCGCGGATGAAGCCGTTGAATGCCTCCTTCGGGGCCGTGAGCAGACCCGGCTCATTTTCTGTCTTCCCGCTCTCCATGATCGGATTATCCAGGCTGAGCACAGCGCCTCTTGAATCACCGTAAGCACCGGGACAGGGCAGATTGCCATCGTTGTTCTGCCAGGTCGCGTTGCAGAGATTGAGCGTGAAATCGTAGGCCGTGTAGCTTGGTCCAGAGACATTGATATCCACCCAGAACGCATCGCCCGCCTGGGGGCCAATCCCAAATAGTGCGCCTGACGCATTGCGTAGTTCCCAAAAGCCCTGATAGTGCCCGTCCGTGTCCGGGGCGGTCATGTTGATGGGCAGGTCAATATAACTGCCTGGATACACATAGCCGGACAGCGGCACAATGACAGGCGCGCCCAGGCCATCGCCATTGATAAATACCACTGAGTAGAACGGCGTCCATGTGCAGGAGCCGACGTTTTGCAGCCGCCAGATCTTGGTGAAATTTGCGCCGCGTCCCAGGATGGTTCCATCCGGGACGGTCACATCTTTGACGAAGGAAGCCGCGTCGCACAGAACAACAGGCACAGCGGTCGAAACGGGTGTCAGCGTGAGAAATGGGCTGGTCGGAAACGGGATGGGCGTGGAAGTCGCCGTGCTGGCCGGGCTGGCGGTTTGTTCGACCGCGCTTACGGTTTGAGCGGCGGAAGTGTAAAGAGCGTTCATCGTCGCGGCTTGCGGCGTGTTGTTGATGGTGGATGGCAGGTTGCATGCCAGCCCGGCCAGCAGCAGGCTCAACAGGATGTATAGCAATCGGGATTTGGTTTTCACGGCGCTCTCCGTATGGGCTCCATTGCATCCAGGACCTGGACGATTAACCTCTTCAAAAAGTTTCGAAGGAAAAGCCGGTGCAAAAGCATCGGCTTGGTTCGCTGCTTATTGGCATTCGTGATCGTATCTGGCATATAAGTTGACAAAATCCTTGTGGACCGGCGTGGTCACAACAATCTCTTCCCAGGTTAATCCGATCTCGTGTGCAGCTCTGAGAGGCCAGGTATCCTTGATCGTTACGGTGCCTGCGTCGGTGAAGGTCAGATTCTGAAGATCACCGCGTCCGCCGTCGCTCTGTGCCCAGTAGTAACTGATCTTCAAGGGACCGCTCACCGATATGGTCGCAGTGGTCGTCAGGAAGACGTTGGGCGAGCAGGTGCCGGAATTCCCGAATGCCGTTGAGTAATCGTACGTGACGGAGGTGACGCCGTACACGGTTGGCGTTTTGGGACCCGCCGTTCCGCTGTTCACATTGATGGTCACCCAGAATGGATTTCCGCTGCCGCTATCCCCGAATACCAGACCCCAGGGCGATTCGAGCTTCCAGTAGCCGGTATAGGTGCCGTAGTCGGTCGGAGCGGTGAGCGCGATGGATAAATCCATGTTCTGCCCCGGGGGCGTCACGGATAGAGCATAACCACCGGGGGTGCCGCCCATCAAATCGCCGGATACATAGACAAGTTTCCAGGTTGTATCCCACGTGCAGGTGCCGGTGTTTTTGATCGTCCACGTTTTGAGATACTGCGCGCCAGGGCTTTCAATGGTTCCATCCGGGACTGTCTCGCTCACAAAGGTGGCATTGGCCGTACAGAACGTGGTCGGGCTGGAAACAGTGGGCTGGGCCGCAAGAGGCGTGAGGGTGGGGATCGCGGCGGGGGTGTTGGCCGCGGTGCCACCCGCCACAGGGGTATTCGTCAGAGGAGGGTTTGTTGCCGCGGGCAAGGGCGTGTCGGTCACGGAGGCGGCCTGCGTGTTCTGAGCCTGCACCGTCAGCGCGACGGACGTTGCGATAATGGCGTTGTTATTGGAGCCGCAGGATGTCAGGATTAAAGTGAAGAGGATCGCCGCAGTTAAGAACACATTGGATTTGAACTTCATTTGCTTCCTTTCATTCAACAAATAATTATACCCGTTTTGAAAACCAAAGCGCCCGGCGTCATCGCCGGGCGCTTTGGTTCGAGATTCGATCGTTCATGGACAGCTGTAATTGGCCCGGCCCAATTCCTGGTGATTGGGACTGTCAATGTAGATATCCATCCATCCGCTGCTGTGGGCTGCGCCGAAATACGTATCGTAAGATACTGATTGGGTACTGGCTGAGCCGAAGGTCAGCGTTCCGGGACTTGTGTCCGTTCCGCCATCGTTCCAGACCCGGTGATAATTGACGGTCCCCGCGCCGTTTGTCGTAATGGCTACTACAATGTGAAAATTCGGGCAGCTGCCGCTGACGGTGAAGCTCACATGGGATACCTTGAATGGTCCGCCACTGACGACACTGTTTACCTTGATCAGCACGTAGAAGTGGGAAAAGATCACACCGCTCGCGTTTCGCAATCCCCAATTGCCGGTGTACGTGCCGTTGTCGGAGGGCGCCTGCAGGTCGGCGGAGATATCCACCGTTTGCCCCGGATTAACATTGCCGCTGAGCGCCTGGGCCGTGGGCCCGTTCATGCTGTTGCCGCTTACAAATACCAGGGCGTAGGACGGCGTCCAGGAGCAGCTGCCGGTATTTTGCAGCCGCCATGTTTTTGTAAATGCCGTGCCGGCCGGCACCACCGTGTTATCGGGGTAGCTGACGTCCATGATGAAAAGCGCCTTATCACAACTTGAAGTGGCTGTTGCTGCCGGCACGGGCGGGAGCGTCGCAGACGGAACTGCCGTAAAGGTCGGGGTATTGGCCGCCGGGGCGGGTGTGGCGGTGTCTGCCGGGGGGATGGTCGGCGTGCCGCTTGCAGAAAGTTGCGCCTCGACCGTCAGTGCCGCCGCAGTCAGAATTGCATCGGGGCTTTGCTGGCTTGGGCTGTTGGCTGGCAGGTTGCAAGCCAACAGCGCACCGACGATCATTGCGGCCGCCAGAACGGCATGATTCTTTCGCATCAGTATCTCCTCTCAATTCCTGCCCAAGATTCTAATGCAAACTCTGAAAAGAGGCACCCCCCGTTAATTCCTACTGCGTGCCGGCCGCCCGGCAAAAAGAAAGAGCCGGTTGAGCCGGCTCCTGGTCCAAGAACGATGCCCTTGTTAAACGGCTTCAGCGTGCGCGCCCGCCATCCACAAGCCCAGTTGCTCACGGTTCGCCCGGCTGGCATCGATCGTGGCGACAATTTCTCCGCGATACATGACCGCGATGCGATCCGAAAGGGACATGATCTCGTCCAATTCGGCGGAGATGAGCAAAACGCCCACACCGCGATCGCGCATGATCACGATTTCTTTATGGATATATTCGATCGAACCGACGTCCAAACCGCGGGTCGGCTGTGATGCAATGACCAACTTCACGTCGCGGCTTAGTTCACGCGCCACGATCACTTTTTGCTGATTGCCCCCGGAAAGCTTTGAGGTCGGCACATAGGGCGAAGGGGTGCGCACATCAAAGTCCTTGATCAGCTTGCGGGCGTTCTCATCCACTTTGTCCTGCTGGAGGATCATTCCCCGCGCAAAAGGCGGAAGATAGTAATTGCACAGAACCATATTATCCGCCACCGTATAGGAAAGCACGAGGCCGTGACGCTGGCGGTCTTCGGGAATGTGCGCCAGGCCGGTTTCGATGATCGGGCGCGGCGGCTTGCCGCTGACATCTTTTCCCGCGATGAGCACTTGGCCGCTCTTGATCGGCCGCAGGCCCGTCAGGCCTTCGGCCAGCTGGGTTTGCCCGTTGCCTTGTACGCCGGCAATGCCGAGGATTTCGCCGGCACGGACCTCAAAGGAAACGCCGTTCACGACTTCCAGGTCGCGGTCATCCAGCACATGAAGGTTTTCGACCCGTAATACTTCCTGTTTGGGCCGGGCCGCCTGCTTTTGCACGGTGAGGATGACTTCCCGGCCCACCATCATCGAGGCCAGCTTGGCTTCATTGGTTTCCCTGGGCTGGACGGTCCCGACGACCCGGCCGGCCCGCATGGTGGTGATTCGGTCCGCGACGGCCAACACTTCCTTCAATTTGTGGGTGATGAAAATAATGGAAACACCGCGCTGGGTCAGTTGGCGCATAATGCGGAACAGATCATCCGCTTCCTGCGGAGTGAGGACCGCCGTCGGTTCATCCAGGATGATGATGCTTGCGTTGCGGTAAAGTGTTTTTACGATCTCCACGCGTTGCTGCGCGCCGACCGATAGTTGCCCCACCAGGGCCGCCGGATCCACTTCCAATCCGTATTGCTGGGACAATTCCCGCAGGCGCTGCGATACGGCACGGATATCCAGCATTCCCAGGTGTGTGGTTTCGTCGCCGAGCATGACGTTTTCCGCTACGCTGAAGACCGGAATGAGCATAAAATGCTGATGCACCATGCCGATCCCTGCTTGGATGGAATCCTTGGGTGAATGGATCATGATGGATTTCCCGTTGACGAAAACTTCGCCTGAGTCCGGTCTATGCAGGCCGTACAGGATATTCATCAGCGTTGTTTTGCCCGCCCCGTTTTCGCCGAGCAGGGCATGGATCTCGCCTTTGCGCAGATCGAAATTCACCCGGTCATTGGCCAGTACGCCCGGGAACTGTTTTGTGATGTCCTTGGCTTCCAGAACGATGTGGTCGTCTGCCATGCCCGTCTCCTATTTCTCGTAAGGTTTGCCATCTGCCGCAGGCGGGATGGTTTTGCCGATGATGCCGGTCAGGATCAGCATGGTCAGGAGGTAAGGGGCGAGACCGACCACATAGGAGTTTTGCAGGAATGCCCATTGAGCCGGGATCAGTTCACGGAAGAATTGCAGGTTGATCTGCAGGGCCTGCGCCGCACCGAAAACGAGCGCAGCCGACCAGGCTCCGAACGGCGTCCAATTGCCGAAGATCATGGCGGCCAACGCGATGAAGCCCCGGCCGTTGGTCATATCCGGCTGAAAAGATGAAATGGATTCGAGGGTAAAATAGGCGCCGGCCAATCCTGCCAAAAGGCCGCCGATGATCACGTTAAAATAACGCATGTGCATCACATTGATGCCGACTGTATCCGCTGCCCGCGGATGCTCGCCGACCGCACGTGTTCGCAATCCCCAGCGCGTATGGAAAATGACGAACTGCGTGATGATCACCAGAGCGATCGCGGACCATGCGATGGGCTGTTGAATGAAGACGCGGCCGACGACCGGAATATCCGCCAGCAATGGGATGCGAATGGCCGGCAGGACGCCGGGGCTGTCCGGGATCTGCCCGTGAAACACACTCCCCGCGCCAAAGAACATCTGGCGATTTAGAAAACCGGTGATGCCGCTTGCGAGAATATTGATCACGGTCCCGCCGATGATCTGATCCACTTTGAACGTGATGGACAGGACGGCGTGCAGCAGGGCGAACAGACCTCCGGTCAGCACCGCCGCAATCACTCCCACGATTAAGCTCGGCATGGCGGCGAAATGGAAGATCGTGTTCATGTAGATCGAGGCCAGCCAGCCGAAGAAGGCGCCTCCCAGCATCGTGCCCTCGATCCCGATATTCACCACGCCCGCGCGTTCACAGTACAAGCCGCAGAGGGCACCCAGAGTTAACGGAGTGGCAACCGCAATCGTGGTTGCGATCATGCTGGTGACGATCACCAGCGGCGTATTCTTGGATATGCCGACCAGCACCACCGTCCCGAACATGATGGCAATAATGAAAACGATGATGGCGAATCTTCGTCCGTCCATGTATCCTCCTAACCGCCCCAGCCGCGAGTCAGCACGACACGTTCTGCGCGGGCCCGGATGCGATAGATGAATCGGATGATCGCATCCGCCGCGACAAACAGCAGGATCAAAGCCTGGATCACCGAGATGATATCGGTTGGGATCTGCGTCAGGAACTGCATGCGGGTGGCGCCATTCCGCATCGCGCCGAATAGAATGGCGGCCAATATCACGCCGTACGGATTGGTTTTGCCCAGCAGGGCAATCGCAATCGCGTCGAAGCCGTAGCCGGTTGAGAATCCGAGTTCGTGCCGGTAATTGAGAGCGGTCACTTCAATCGCGCCGGCCAGCCCGGCCAGCGCGCCGGAAATCGCCATGGTGACAATGATCGTTCGTTTGACATTGATGCCCGCATATTTGGCTGCATCCGGGTTCGCTCCTACGGTGCGAATCTCAAACCCGAGCGTGGTCTTCCAGAGGATCCACCAGATGATCACGGCCACCACCAGCGCCAGAACAAATCCCCAATGGACGCGCATGCCTGGGATATTGAACAGCGGCGGGATGCGCGCACTGGGGGCGATCTCGGGTGTGCGGGCAGAGAGATCCAGAGGATTCGGGTCCCGCATGGGGCCATTCAGCAGGAAGGACGTGAGATTGAGTGCAATGTAGTTCATCATGATGGTGTTGATGACTTCATGCCCCCCGGTATATGCTTTGAGCGCGCCTGGAATGGCCGCCCAGATGGCTCCCGCCAGCATTCCCATGCCCACTGCCAACGGGATATGAATATATGCGGGCAGGCTGGTGTGGAGCCAACCCGGCAGGGCATACCCGATCAAGGCGGAGAGCACCGCGCCAAGCGCAATCTGGCCTTCTGCACCAATATTGAAAAGTCCGCCCTGGAAAGCAAATGCCACTGCCAGCCCCGCAAAGATATAAGGCGTGGCCCAGACGGCTGTTTCGCTCAGGGCCTTGGGTGAGCCGAACGCGCCCTGGATGAGGCCGCGATACGCGGCGATCGGATCGCCGTTTACCACTTTGATAATAATTCCGCCCACGATTACCGCTGTCAGGATCGCCAGCACGGGCACCAGCAGCGGCTCCAGCCATCGCCCGAAGTTCTTCGCAAGTCCCTGTTCGTCAGATCTTTGCATGAAGCAATCTCCACTGTCCTGGAAGGAATTACCTCGCCATAAACAGAAAGGGGAAAGAGCCTCGCTCTTTCCCCTCTTCTTGCACTTCTGAAATTATTGAGCGGGTTTTGCGTCAGGTACGCCGGTCTGGAGCGTGCCGTCGGTCAGAGCTTTAAGAAGCGACTGCATTTCGGCATCCACATTGGCTGGGACCTGGCTGGCAACATCATGATACGGTGCAAAACCGGAAGCGCCGTAATAGAGTCCGTTCGTCGGGAATTTACCGGCCTTTGCCAGGCCGATCAGGTCGCCCAGAGGAGCCGGGATGGGTTTCATGGCGCTGGTCAGCAGGTAGGCATCTGCCTCAGGCAGGGTGTAATACTGGTCGGTATCCACGCCGATCGCGAGCACTTTGCGTTGAGCGGTCGCATCCACTGCGCCGTTGCCGGTAATGCCGCCGCCGCCGAAGATCACATCCGCGCCCTTGTCAATCATCGAGTTGGCGGTGGTCGCGCCCCACGTCGGGTCCGTGAAGGTCAGGTTGAAGCCGACATCGTTGTGATACACGTTGGTGACGGTTGTCGTGGTGCCGTTCTTTTTATCTTCATAGGCGGCACCTGCCCGATAGCCTTCACCATAGCGCCAGACCGCCGGGACGGCATCGGTGCCGAACACGCCGCCAATATTGTGGGATTTGGACATCTGGGCGGCCAGTGCGCCGACCAGGAAGCCGGATTGGTCCTCATGGAATACCAAGGCCACCAAATTCGGCAAAGGCCAATCGGGATGGTTGTCATCCTTCTGCAGGCCCTGGTCCACGCCGATAAACATGATGTTTGGATATTGCTTGGCGGCCGCATAGGTCGGATCGGTCAGGTTGAAACCGGTGGTCACGATTACTTTGTAGCCGGCTTCTGCGAAGGTATCGATGTTCTTGGCATAATCCTTCGAGTCGCTGGTCTCGATGAACTGAATCCAATCGGCAGTGCCATCGGCTTTGGCCTGCTGCACGCCTTCCCAGGTCGACTGGTTGAAGGACTTATCATCTACGTGGCCGACATCCGTCACGTCGCCCACGCAGAAGACGTTGGCTTGGGTGCAATCCGGAGCAGTGGCAGAAGTCGTGGCCGTCGCGGCCGGCATGGCCGCCGTGGCGGCGGGAGCCTGGGTCGCCGCGGGGGCTTGGGTCGCTGCCGGCATGGCCTCGGTTGGCGTCGCGGCAGTACCGCAGGCAGTGAGCACCATGGAGGCCAGTAATACAATGGCCATGATCGTGTAAAGCTTTTTCATCATTCTTCTCCTATTCTTGATTTTGAGAAAGGCATATTTTGGAATCGAGTTGGAATATGATCCTATCTGGGGATGGCACCTCCTGCTCTGATTTAAGGGATTGCCGGGTGAAGTATAAAGCCAACCGTATCATTATGCAAGTGGAGTTGTCCTTATGGCTCCTGATAAGGCACGTCGTCAATAATGGGATTGCTGGAGAGCTTCTGGGCGAGTTGACCTAATTGGTCCGCAACGGCCTGCGGGATTTGATTATCCAGGTCGTGGAACGGCGCGAGCCGGATTGGGCCGAAGAAATTTCCCGAGGGCATTTGACCGGCACGCGCCCGCCCGATCAAATCGCGGACGCCAGGGCGGACATCGTTCAGCGCGCTGGATGCCAGCCTCGAGCGGATGTCCGTTAAGTCTGCATAGCGATCCGTCTCGGATCCAATTACATATGCGCCCTGTTCTCCGGCAGTTTCCAGCGCGGCAGTGGCTGTATTTCCCCCGGCCGCGAAGATCACGTCTGCACCGTTGCGGACGGCTTCCAGCGCGGCCTGGTTTCCCCAGTCCGGGTCGTTCAGAAGATTCTGGTTTGAGCCGGTCCGATAGACGATGTCCACATTCACATTTGGGTTGAGGTACTGCGCTCCGGCTCCGAACCCATCGCAATATCGCCGCATGGCATCGAGAAGTTTTGCTTCGCAGAGCGCGGCCACGTGATTCGTTTGTGTGATCGAGGCAGCCAATGCGCCGGCCAGGAATCCACTCCGCTCCTCGTGAAAGACCAGGCCCGTCAGGTTTGGATAGGTCGCATCCTGTGTTTGTTCGATGCCGATAAATCGCGTTTGCGGATTCTTTTTCGCTGCAAAGATGGTCTCGTTCGTCATGGCAGGGCCGACCGTGATGATCAGATCGTAGCCCGCGTTGATGAACGTCTGAATGTTCGCCTGGCGGTCGCGCGGATCCACGGTTTCGATGAGATCGATCCGATCCGCCTGCCCTTCGGCCTGGGCGTCTTGCAATCCAAGCCAGGCTTGTTGATTAATGCCGGATTGGATCGAGCCGGAGGCCGTGACCAGGCCCACACAAAATACGTCAGGACGAGCGCAGTCTGCCGGGCGCGGAGCGCAGGAGGAAAACATCGGGAACAGAAAAAGGATCAGAAATGCAGGCCGTTTGATGTTCACGACAGACGCGCAGCTATTCGCTTGAACTCTGTTTCCTGATCCGTTCCACCACCTTTTTATCCGCTTCGCTCAAATCTGCTCCCTTCAATAAATCGGGACGTCGTTCGAGCGTGCGGCGCAAGGATTGTTCGCGCCGCCATTGGCTGATCCTGGCGTGATCCCCGGAGAGCAGAACCTCCGGTACCGTCCAGCCGCGAAATTCAGGCGGACGCGTGTAGTGCGGATATTCGAGCAGGCCCGAAGCATGAGAGTCGTCGCTCGCGCCATCGACATCGCCGAGCACGCCCGGCAGGGGACGCGAAATGGCATCGATCAGGATCAGGGCGGGAAGTTCGCCCCCCGTGAGCACGTAATCGCCGACGGAAATTTCATGGGTGACCAAATGGGTGCGGATGCGTTCGTCCACCCCTTCATACCGTCCGCAGATCAAGGCGATCTTTTCGTGCAGGGAAAACTCCGCCGCGATGCGTTGATTGAAGACACGTCCTTGCGGAGTTAATAAGATAATGGGGCAGTCCCGTTGGGGCCCGAGAATTGATTCGACGGCGTCGAAGACCGGTTCCGGTTTCATCACCATCCCGCCCCCGCCGCCGTAGGGGATGTCGTCGGTGGTATGATGTTTGTCGCGCGTATAGTCGCGGATGTTATGCAGGCGCACGTCGATCAGCCCGCGCTGGCGGGCCCGCTGCAGGATACTGCTTTCGAGATAGGGGCTGAAAACCTCGGGCAGGAGCGTGAAGACTTCGAACTGCATGAATTGATTTTAGCATAATGGTCCGGAAGTGGAGAACCGTAAAGGCTGCGGCGGCTGTTTGCTCAGAGATGGGATACAATTCCGGTGATCTGTGCCTTCAAAGGAGCTTGTATGAAGCGTAACCCAAAGATCTTTTCCCCGATTGTTTTCGTGCTGCTTGCCCCGATCGCCTGCAGCACATTTGCCCCCGCGACCGCCGCGCCGACGGCCGCGCCGACCCCGACCAGTGCGCCGACCTCAACGGCTGTCCCGCTCTACCAGCAAGTCCGATTGGCTGCCGTGCCATCTGAAGAGGACGGCCAATCGCCGGACCATAAGATCACGGCGCAAACGCCGACGCTGAACGGCAGCGATGACCCCCGCGTTCAGACCTTCAACAAAGAGACGGGCGATTTCGTCCAAGGCCTGATTGCCGATTATAAAAAGAATCTGGCCGCCATGGGCACCCCACCCCTCGCGGCAACCAGCTATTTTGACGTTCGCTATGCATTGGTGTCACCGCCCGGGAACATACTGAGCTTGAAATATCAGACCGAAGGATACATTGCCGGCATGGCGCACCCGTACCATCAGATCTATTCGTTCACTTATGACCTCGAAGCCGGCAGGGACATTGCGCTCGGCGACCTGTTCCTGCCCAATTCGAACTACTTGCAAACCATCTCCACCTATTGCGCCGCCCAGCTCAGCACGCGCGATATTGACTTCAAGGATTTCTCGGGAGGCGCCGACCCCACGGCCGACCATTACAAGAATTGGAACATCACGCCGGATGGATTGATGATCACCTTCGACGAATATCAGGTCGCGGCGTATGTCGCCGGGCCGCAGACGGTAACGGTTCCGTATGGCGAGTTAAAAAGTCTGACCGACCCGGACGGACCGCTGGAACCGTTTGTCAGATGACCGGGCCGGGGCGGCAGGGCCCCTGCAAAATCATTCTTCCCTCATCCATCGTTTCACTGCTTCATACGGATGCTGATGATTGGCCATCGCATCCAGCAGGGCTTCCGGCTCCAGTTCACAACATAGCGCCTGGCGATGTTCGCGGAAGATAAAGCCCTCCTCCACGGCGTGGTCCAGCGCGGCGAGCAGCGGCGCATAATAATCCCTCACGTTCAACAAGCCGATCGGTTTTTCGTGCGCGCCGATCTGGCCCCACGTGAGCGCCTCGAACAATTCATCGAACGTCCCAAAGCCGCCGGGCAAAGCGACGTAACCATCGGCGAGCTCGTGCATGCGTGCCTTGCGGGCATGCATATCGGGGGCGACCTCCATCCGTGTCAGGCCGGTGTGGGCCAGGGCGGCGGTGTGCATGGACGGAATGATCACGCCGATGACTTCCCCTCCCGCTTCCAGCGCGCCGTCTGCCACGGCTCCCATCAGACCCGTTCTGCCTCCCCCGAAAATTAAGCGCAGTCCGCGCTCAGCCGCCACGCGCCCCATTTGACGCGCGGCGGTCAGGTAGGCTGCGTGAACGGTGTCGGACGATCCGCAAAAGACGCAGATGGACTGCAGGTTGCCCTTTTCAGAATTCATCGCATGTTCATCTCAGAGTGATATAAGTGATTGTCGCAGCGACAGCTCTGTGCACAAGTATACCTGAGGTTAGAGTTCTGTTAGACCGCCGTTTAAGCGCTTGCCCGACTCGCATAACAGACATAAAATCAAGCGGATGGACTACAAGGATTACTACCAGATTCTCGGCCTGGAACGTTCGGCGAGCCCGGACGACATCCGCAAGGCGTACCGCAAACTGGCGATGCAATATCACCCGGACCGCAACCCCGGCAACAAGCAGGCCGAGGAAAGGTTCAAGGAGATCAACGAGGCATATCAGGTGCTGAGCGATAAGCAAAAGCGTGCCCGTTACGATCAGCTTGGCAGCGCCTATTCCAACTGGCAGCAGCGCGGCGGCTCGCCCGGCGACTTCGATTGGAGTCAATGGTTCAGCGGACAACCTGGCGGCGGCAATGTGCACGTCGAATACGGCGATTTGAACGACCTGTTCGGCTCAGGCGGATTCTCCGATTTCTTCCAATCCATCTTTGGCGGCCTGGGTGGATTGGGAACGTCCACCCGCACGCGTGCCATGCCCAGTTATCAACAGTCGGTGGAGATCAGCTTGCACGAAGCCGATCGCGGCGCGCGGCGCTCCCTGCAAAGCAACGGGCGGCGCCTCGAGGTCCGCATCCCCCCCGGAGTGAAGAGCGGATCGAAGGTGCGTGTGGCCGGTGCGGCTCCGGACGGACGCGACTTGTATTTGATCGTCGAGGTGGCAAAGGACCCCCGCTTCGAACGCGATGGGGACGATTTGCACACGGGGGCGACAATTGATGTGTTCACCGCGCTGCTCGGCGGCGAGGCGGAGGTCGAAACCCTGGAGGGAAAAGTCAAATTGAAGATTCCAGCTGGCACGCAGCCCGAACAGGTTTTCCGTCTGGCCGGGCGCGGGATGCAGCGTCTGAAAAGCTCGCAGGGAAAAGGCGATTTATTTGTGCGAGTCAAGGTAAAGGTTCCGAAGCAGTTGTCGTCGAAGCAAAAATCATTGCTGGAAGAAGCATCGCGCCATAAATCTGTGTGAGGTCGAATTTCTTAGAGCAGGAGAAATAATGAATACGAAACGCATTTTGATTGGATTGACCGTTCTGGTGTTGGCCGCCCTGGCCTGTCAGCTTGGCAACGCACCGATCATTTCATCGCAATCGGGCGCGCCGCAGGCCGCTCCGCCTGCTCCATCCTCTCAGCAGCCGCCCATCCAGGTCCAGGCTCCCAATAACCCCGCCGTGGAACAGGACGCATTGATGGCGCTGTATCAACAGACGATCCCCGGCGTTGTCACCATCCTGGTCAATACCTCGCAGGGGGAGGCACTTGGCTCCGGGTTTGTCTACGATGCGCAGGGCCACATCGTCACCAACGACCACGTGGTACAGGGCGCGCAGGACAATAAAGTGGAAGTGGATTTCAACTCGGGTTTCAAGACCTACGGAACCGTGATCGGCACCGATCCGGACTCTGACCTGGCGATCATCAAGGTGGATGCCTCGGGTGCCGACCTGCATCCCATCCCGGTCGGCGATTCGAGCGCGCTGAAGGTTGGACAAACCGTTGTCGCCATTGGGAATCCGTTTGGGGAAAGCGGCACAATGACCGTCGGAGTTGTGTCCGGGTTGACGCGGACAGTCAGTTCACTGCATGCCGTGACCGGGACCAATGGACAGACATTCCCGGCGGGCGATTTTATCCAGACCGATGCCGCGATCAATGCCGGCAATTCGGGCGGTCCGTTACTTAACCTGAACGGCGAGGTCGTCGGGATTGTTGAATCCGATGCGACCAACAGCTTTACGCCCACCGGCGGACCGGTCAGCTCTGGCGTGGGATTTGCCGTTTCCGCGAACATCCTCAAGCGCGTCGCGCCCCTGCTGATCAGCAATGGGAAAGTGGACTATCCCTATCTCGGCATTTCTTTCTTTACCAATTCGCTCTCGTCGGGCCTGACGCTGGACGTGGTCCAGGCTCTGGGGCTTTCGCAGGACACGGGGGCCTACGTGACGGACGTTGTGGCAGGCGGCCCTGCCGATCAGGCCGGCATCAAAGCCGGGACTCAAGCCACCAGCATTCAGGGCCTGAACGCGGGAGGCGACTTGATCATCGCCATCGATGGCCACCCTGTGATGGAATTTGATGACTTGCTGGCCTATCTGATCGAAAACAAATCTCCCGGCGACAAAGTGGTGTTGACGGTGCTGCGCGGGACACAAAAGCAGGATATCACGGTCACGTTGGGCAAACGCCCGTAACCAGGATTCCATTAAATCTGCAGGGACGCCGCGCCGGCGCGGCGTCCCTGCAGATTTTAACCGAACCGTTCTTCCTTCCAAACGTCGGCACGGTTGTGATAACCGGCCTGCTCCCAAAAGCCGCGTCGATCGTGCGGCATGAACTCCAGCGACCTCAGCCACTTGGCGCCCTTCCAAAAATACGGCGTTTCCAGTTCTTCGTGTCCCGGAATAAATCCCACCACGCCGCGCAGGGGATAGCCGTGATCGGCGGGGATGGGCTCGCCGTTCAAATGAGTCGCCAGCAGGAAATTGTCCTGCAGGACAACCTCCAGAGGCAGATTGACCGTGAATCCGTATTCGGCATGTTGCATGACATGGCTTGCTGACGGCTTGATCTTAAAGAAGCCCTCGCTCACCAGCCTCCGGACTGAGACTCCCTCCCAAACCGTATCGAATTTGCTCCAGCGTGTCACGCAATGAATGTCCATCTCGAGTTTCGTGCGCGGCAGCCTGACGAACTCATCCCACTTCCAGCGCTTTTCTTCTTCGACCTCGCCCCACACGCGGAAATCCCATGTCGCCGCGTTGAAGGGCGGCACGGGCCCGTAATGCAAAACAGGAAACTTCAACGTCAGCGATTGACCCGGCGGCAGGCGCCCTTCCCGGCGCACGCGCTCCTCTTCTTTACGACGATCGGGACCTTCAAAACCAAACATGAGTTCACTCCTCTGAAAAATTATATAAGCGATGATCACGTTGATAGACTCTCTGCCCCGCCGCCGTGTTACCCCGTCTGCATAATAACTTCATAAGAATATCCGTTTATAACGCTTCCACCGAAATCTTCTCTTGTGCAAGAGCCGCGCGGATTCGTCTGGCATTCTCCGCCGCCCGAACATGATCCCCGTGCAGACACAGTGTATCCACTTTCACATGCCGGAGGGAAAAATCTATTCCGTTTTGTGCAAGCGCCAGGGCGTGAGCCGCGACTTCATCCGGCGATTGGAGGATTGCATTGGCCTGCTTGCGGGACGCCAGGGTGCCGTCCGCGTTATAGGTACGGTCGGGGAATCCTTCGTTCGCGACCTGCAAGCCCAGTTCCGAGCCTGCTTCGACCAGGCTTGAACCAGCCAGCCCCACCAGAATCAAATCCGCGCTGAAGCTCTTCACGGCGCGCGCAACGGCCATTGCGAGCAGGCGGTCTCTTGCGGCTTGGTTGTACAACGCGCCATGCGGCTTGACATGATGCAGTTCCAGACCCGCACTTCTTGCAAACCCGGCCAGTGCCCCAATCTGATAAAGAACAACCGCCTCCGTTTCATCCGCGGCCAAAGACATCTCGCGCCGGCCGAAGCCCTGCAGATCCGGCCAGCCGGGATGAGCGCCGATGGCCACATTGTGCTTCTTGGCAAGTTGAACCGTCGCTTGCATGACGAGCGGATCGCCCGCGTGGAATCCGCAGGCGATGTTGGCGGACGTGACCAAGGGCATCACGGCCTCGTCCCGGCCGAGCCGGTATTGTCCAAAACTCTCTCCCATGTCGCAGTTGAGATCGATCTTCATTTTGGCACCCTTTCGAGCATGCAGATCCTACCGGAGATTGCCGCGCGCAGGGCGCGGGCCGGCACGGACCTCATGAATCCACAATCCCATTCCTCATCTTTTCCATCATCACGCGATATTTTGTCTGCGCGGCCTGGAGGGTGATCCCGCTGAATCGAACGGAATCTTTTCCCGGTGTGCATTGCGCCAACACGGGCAAATCGCTGCGAATGACCGATGCGATCTTTGGGTAGCCGCCGGTCGTCGCGCAATCCGCCATCATCACGATCGGCTGTCCATCCGCAGGAACCTGGATCGAGCCGATGGTCAGGCCTTCCGAGATCAGGTCCGCCCCGTGGGAATGTTTCAAAGGCGCTCCCTCCAGGCGGTAGCCCATCCTATCGGAAGTTGTGCTGACACGATATGGACTCGAAAAGAAGGTTTTGAGGCTCTCGTCGGTAAAGCACTCGTTTTGCGGACCAGGGATCACCGCGATCTGCGGTGCTTCCTGATAGGCAGGTCGTGCATCTTCGGTCAACGTTCGCGCGGACAACTCCAATAAGGGCAGTCTTGGCTTTCCAATTTTCAATTGGTCGCCCTCCTGCAACAATCTTCCTTCCAATCCGCCGATGTGACCGCGGACATACGTTGAACGCGAATCGAGCATGGGCGCGATATCCAAACCGCCGGCCACCGCCAGATAGGCCCACATCCCGGAACCGTTTTTGCCGAGGCGAATCTTCCAGCCTGCGCGCACAAAACACGAATCCCAAAGCGGGAATTCCCAGGTGTAAACCGACAGGGAATATCCCGCGCCCGCCGCGGCGATGACACAATCCTGATCCGTCTGCAATTCGATCTCGCCGCCGCCGATTTCCAATGCGGCCGCCTCGGACAAATTGCCAGCCAGCAAATTCGCGGCTTGAAAAGCAAACGCATCCATCGGTCCGGAAAGCGGCACGCCGAATCTTCGCCAGCCTTTGCGTCCCAGATCCTGGATCGTGGCCAGTCCGCTTGCTTCGATCACTTCAAGCATCCATGGCCTCGTTGCGGAACCGCACTTCATCGCCGGGTGCGAACAGAAACGGCGGGCTGCCCGCCGGATCGAACAAGCGCAGCGGCGTCCAGCCGATCAGCCGCCAGCCGCCGGGCGAATCCAGGGGATACACGCCGGTCTGTTCTCCAGCAATCGCAACGCTTCCCGCAGGCACCCGCGGGCGCGGCGAATCCAGCCGCGGTGTGATCAATGCGGGGTGTAATTTGCCCAGGTACGGGAAGCCGGGCGTGAAGCCCATCATGTAAACGGTGTAGGTTCGATCCGTATGCAGATGAATAACGTCCGCCAGGCTTAGCTGGTGGTGCGCGGCGACCCATTCGAGATCGGGACCCGATGCGCCGCCATACCGTACCGGGATCTCAATTCGGCGCGGCGCGCGAGTCGCATTCGATTCAATTCGATCCATTTCCGCGCGGATCCGATCCGATACTTGCTCATACGTCAGGGCCAGCGGATCATAATGAACCAGCAAGGTTGCATAAGCGGGAACCGTTTCGATCATCCCTGCAAGTGCTTCGGCGCGCAGCAAGCTGTCCAGCGCCTGGACGCGGCGATTGATTTCCAGATCAATTTGATCGCCAAACTGAATCAGCAGCGCAGAATCGCCGAGCGGGAGGAGCCTGGGTTTCATCGCTCAAACAAACTGATACTCTCTATGTGATAGGTTTGCGGAAAGAGGTCGAACGGCCTGACGTCGGTCAGTCGATAGCCGGCCTGGACCAACCGCCGCGCGTCGCGGGCCAGCGTGGCTGGATCGCAGGACACATACACGATCATTTCCGGGTCCATCTGGATGATCGCCTGCAGTGCTTCCTTGGCAACCCCCGCCCGCGGCGGATCAACGAGAATGAGGTCGGGCCCGACTGGCAGGGCGGGCAAAACCCGTTCCGCCAGACCCTCGTAGAGTTCCACGTGCTCAAACTCATTTAGGTTGATGGTGAAATCATCGCAGGCCGAGGGTGAGCTTTCGATCCCGATCAACCTTTTACATTTTGGGGCGAGGAATGCGCTGAACAATCCAACTCCGCAATAGACATCGAGGATCGTGGAGCGCAATACCGGCAACCGCTCCAGGAGATGCTTGACCATGTTCTCCGCCCCGCTTGGGTTGACCTGAAAAAATGAAGCGGACGAAACGCGAAACTCGCGCCCCAGGACTTTTGTGGTGAGGTGATCGTTGCCCGCGATGACAACAGCATGATCTTCAAAGAGATGTGTGACAGAAATGCCCGCTTCGATCTCCAGTTCCGGTGTTTCAGGGGAATCTGATTCAAGCACGAGCATCAACTCGTCATCCAGCCCGGCGCGAATTGAGACGCGCTCGATCCCACTGTTGGGTTCGAACTCGAGCTGCGGCCACAATGCGTTGATGGGGATTTCAGGGAGATGGCATTCCGTAATCGGCACAACTCTGTTGGAGGCGGCTGCCTGAAAGCCGAGCTTGCCCCTGCCATCCAGATGGAATTGAACGTGGTTGCGGTAGTTCCAGGCGTTGGCGCTCCCCACCGTCGGCCGGACCGGCGGATTCTCAATCCTGCCAATGCGCTGCAGTTGATCGCGTAGAATGTCCGCTTTGATCTTCAATTGCATCTCATACGGCATATGCTGATAATGGCAGCCCCCGCAGGATTCCCTCCCCCTGGGTTCGCCGCCGCCCGGGGGAGAGGCCGGGGTCAGGGAAAAGAAATGCGGACAGCGCGGCGTGATTCTCTCCGGCGACGGGTGCAAAATTGCAACAATTTCCCCGCGTGCGAAGCCGCGCTTCTCTCCCGTCAGCCGGACGCGCACTCGCTCGCCCGGCAGTCCAAAGGGCACAAAAACCGGACGCGGGCCCGCCCCCGACAGAGAGGGGGGGAGCCGTCCCAGCGCCGCGCCGCCATACGTCAGAGTTGTAAGCGTGATTTCGTACGTCTCGGTCATGTCCATTAAAGAATAATGCGTAATCCGCAAAACGTAAAGTACGCTTCACGGATCACGCATCTTCAATTTGAAACACGGTATATCTTTTATTTCAAGAAGAACGAAAGAGCGATCAGGATCACAAAGAACGAGGCGGCCAGGATCCCGATGCGGCCGAGATCGCGCTTGATGTGGGTGTAATTGGGATTGAACTCCGCCGCCTTCTGCGGCGCAATGAACGCCGCCGATTTGCTCACTTGTCTTCTACTTTTCCTGGGCATAAGAATCTCCTTGGGTTATATTTCAGTTCGGGCGCATTTTGGTTTGAAGCGATTTCGCCTCGAGGGCAGGTCGCTGCGCTGCGCCCGCACTGCCTTCTTCAATTTTGGAACCGCGCAAAAACCACGATGCGCTGCTTGTCAACCAGATAGGGGTAACACGAGATCAGAGTCACGCTGGGCGTGCCCGTGGAGGCCATCACCTCCACCGCGGTTGGATCAACGATCTCCGTGCGATCCACAATGTACACAAATTGCTTGAGCGCCGAATAGAGGATCACTTGATCGCCGGGTTGAAGCTTATCCAGGTTACGGAACAACTCACCGTAAACATCATTATGTGCGGACAGCACCACGTTGCCCGCCTCCCCCGGATTCGCAGAGCCGATATGCTGGGCGACTCCCTTCTTCAACTCATCCCAGCCATCGCCCTGCACGACCGGTGCATCCAGCGTCAAGGCGGGAATCTCGATGCGGATCGCCTGGTCGGGACCCGGCGTGGGCACCGGCAAATTCGCCAGCGACTGCACGATCGGAAGCAGGTTCGGAGGAATCTCCGCATCGTTCGGCTGCGTATTGCCCTGCGCGTCCGGAGGCGTGTGTCCTTCCGGCAGGACGACTGCCATGATCAGCGGCGTGGGCGTTGCCGTGGCGGGGTGGAGGGCCGAAGCCACCTCGAGATTTAGATCGCGCAGCATGCCCAGTCCGCTTAACAGGACGCCGATCAATCCGACCACTGCCAATATTTCAACGCCCAAGAGAATTCGATCGGTGAAACGGCGCCTGCCGCCTGATAGGGGTTCACCTTCCGCCAGCCCTTCCGGCGTGTCCACGACCGCTGAGGAGGATAATTTGTCGAACGGTTCAGAAGACAACTCCGGCGCAACTGCGACGACGCGGCCGGTGCGCCGGAAGTGTTCGAGCCGCTCCTGCCGCGCGCCGCGCCGCTTTTCGATCAACAAGCGGCGCAACTCATCCGCGGACAGATCTTCGGGTGCTTTTCGTCTCGGCATGGCGAAGGGATTATACCGCGCCCCCGCCGCGTCGCGTGAAGTGGCCGCCTGCGAATTGACCTGCCAGGCGTTTGGTCTGCCGGTACAGGTGGACCAGCATCCCTCACTGTGCCGGGTAATTGTTCCAAAATTGGTAAGCGTGCGAGTACGGGCAAGGTGGCATAAGCGTGGACGAACAAACTGAGTTAAGCGAGGAGGGGGGCTGGGTTCAGGCCTGCCGGGAGGCGATTGCCGCAGTGGGCGATGAGCCGCCTGATGTTCAGGACGGATCGGACTCGCTTATAACCACGCATTGCACGATAGCGCTCCTTGACCCACCAGCCGATAGCTCGTTCATCGGCATGGTGGGTGCCGTCCAAGAGGGGTTTTCCGTCCCGGGGTCTCCAAGTGCGGTAGAAGGTTAGGCGCGGCCAGAGGTTCCGGCGGTCCAGGAATAGATCGCGCATCCGATAGGCAATCCTCGCGGTTCGGCCATGCTTCGGAGCGGCTGCCGAGGCGTGGCGTTCATACAACCCCTGCAGCTCCGCCCGCTGATCGGGTTGGCGGGAATGAATCAATTCGCCGAGGCGACGCAAATCGGGCAGGGCTTGAGTGGGTTCGATCTGCAACTCCGCCAAGGAGCGGTCCTGTCCCGCTGCGATGGCCGGATTGAGACTAGCCATCAACTCTTCGGTGTTCCGAACAACATGGCTCTTGCAGACTTGATGATCCAATCCTGTGTCATCGGCACCTCCTCGTACTCGCTGGCCCGCACGTTTTTCTTCACTTCCTGCCATGGCAAAAACCGTTTCCCGCCACACTTCGGGTCGCAACACCGTCTGGGCTCGTCAAATTGCTCCGGATCCCCCGCTGGTAAAATCAATTTGAGGCGCATGTTCTGGATACGCCTTTCTTTGGGATTTCCGGGACGATCGTAAGTCGCCCCCGATCTCCTTTTATACCGCATCTTTACCAACTTTGAAACAATCACCTGTGCCGCCGGTGTTGCAAACGCAAAAGCGAACAGTGTAAAATTGGAGGAGGAAAGAACCACCCCACCGCGATATGAATGCACACCAGCCGCCGTTCCCTGAACATATTTCTCCAGGAAAGCCAATATCCCTTGCAAGGCTTCTTTTTTTTATTGGCGTCCTGGTTTCGATCTGCTGGGCCCTGTATTTCATCTTCGAGACGATCACCTTGCTTTATCCGATCCAGTACCGGGAGGGTGCCGCCCAGGTAATGACCCAGATTCTGTTGATGGGTGGAAATCCATTTTCCCTTGCGCATCAGCCTTTAGGAATGAATAATTACGGGCTGGCCTACAGTCTCGTTGTGTATCCGTTCGCTGCGGTGTACGGTAACACCCTGGCCGTATACCGGATCGTGACTTTTTTCTTTCTCATCTGTATTTTCAGTCTCATTTTTGTAACAATTTCCAAAAACAATACGGGGCGCTTGTTTGCCCTGGCCTGCGGCGCGCTGGTTCTGATCACGCTGGCGGGCCGAGGCGGTATTGGCGCAATTCCCTCAGCCATGGGAACATTCTTGTTCTTGCTCGCGATCCTCATTCCCTACAATCGCCGCTTTGATCGTGCCAGTCTGCTGATCAGCGCCCTGATTTCCATATTGGCATATTACACGAAGCCCTATTTCGTACTTTCATTTGGCATAGTTGCCAGTTATGTATTCTTATTTGTCTCAAAGAAAAAAGGGCTGGGCATGGGCCTGGCTTTCGGGGTGACATTTGCCGCTTGTTATCTGTTTGTTCGGCAGCTTTGCGACCTCTATTTCGTTGACACATTTCTGAGCAACCTCGACAATGATACGGGCAGGTCTTTCAGTTATCTTTACCCGCAATTGATTGAACTGGTCAAGGAGTTTTATCCTGTTCTGATTTTGTCCATGATCTCTGTCATGCGGGAGGTCGGCCGGCTCAGGGCCGGCCACGGTTTGAAACCCAGCTTGCTTCGGTTAAATGTCCCATCGCTTGATCAGCCTCTTGTTTCCCTGGCGCTGAATTATTTCGCCTATGTTTTTCTGTGTTCCATGTCGGCGTTTGTCTTTATCCTTGGCCCGCATCCACAATACATGGTTTATGCCTACCAACTGATCGTCCCCCCATTTTGTTTGTGGTTATTCCGGACGATCAAACCCTCGGCCCGATTCGATCCAATTGCGGCGTCCCTGATCCTGTTCAATATTCTAATTTTATCTCTGACATTGCTGAATCCAACCTTTTTATCTCAAAAGAGTTCGGGGGCCTGGGCCAGGCTTTATGAAGATGTTACCCCTGCCTCCCGCATCCTGAATTCCCCGGTGATTGCGTCTGTCATGGTTGAACGCGGGATGGTGCCTGTCGACTCCGGCCAGACCGAATACTTTTATGATATCCTGGCCTACCCTCATGATCAGATCTGGGGCCCAGACTACGATCTGGTAAAGAGCGCAGGGCTTCTGTATCAGGAAGCCATCATCCGTTCCGTCGAAAATAGGGACTACGATAAAGTCATCCTGACGAAAGGCGGGTGGCTATACAATCTCACTTACCAAACGCTGATCCAGCACTACAATCGGACAGATACCATTCTGGTCAGAATGCCCGAAGTAAACCAGCATTGGTCAATTGAGGTCTGGGAGCCCAACGGGAATTGATCCGAAATCCAGCTGCGGTCGGGGCCTGTCAAAAATGTGCTTGACGCGTTTTTTTTTGACGCGTATAATCAGCGATAGTTCAGGAGTAATAGGCGCCCAGCGGCCTGATAGAGAAGGATGTGAACGGTGGAAGCATCCCCAGGAAAGCAGCGCCGAAGTCGTCTGAGGCAGTGCCGAAGAAATCCTTGTGAAAGTAGAACGGCACGGGAATGCCCGTTACAGCATAGGCTGCTGATGGTCAGCTACAAAGTGCGCCGAGCGATCGGCGAATTGAGGTGGTACCGCGAAGCCCCCGCTTCGTCCTCATGGTGGACGAGGCGTTTTTATTTAACGCGCCTGAAGGATCCCGAGCGGCGAACACTGCCTTCCCCTCTCGGGAGCGAAGCGAGCGACCCCCCTGGGCAAAGGAGACCGAATGAAACACGAACTGCCGAAGGCTTACGACTTCAAATCCACCGAGCCGCGGGTGTACGCGCTGTGGGAGACGGGCGGCTATTTCAAGCCGTGGAATGACCCGAACAAAAAGGATTTCGATCCGAACGTCAAGCCGTTCGTCATTTCCATCCCGCCGCCCAACGTCACCGGCGAACTGCATCTCGGTCACGCCATGTTTGTCAGCGTAGAGGATTTAATGACGCGCTATCATCGCATGCAGGGCATCCCGACTCTCTGGGTGCCCGGTTCTGACCACGCGGGCATCGCCACGCAGTTGATGGTGGAGCGTCACTTGCTCAAGACCGAGGAAGTGACACGCGAAGAGCTCGGACGCGAAGAATTTGTCAAGCGCACCTGGGCCTGGAAGAAGAAGTATGGAAGTATGATCACCAATCAGATTCGGCGGCTCGGTGCATCCTGTGATTGGGATCGAGAGCGCTTCACCCTCGACGATGGGTTGTCGGGCGCGGTGCGGGAAGCCTTTGTGCGCCTTTATGAAAAGGGGCTCATCTACCGCGGACCCCGTTTAATTAACTGGTCGCCGGGCCTGAAAACTGCCGTCTCCGATCTTGAAGTGGAATACGGCGAAGAGGAGGCCGTGCTGTACACCTTCAAATACATGTTGAAGGATTCAACAGAATACATCCCGGTGGCTACGGTTCGTCCTGAAACGATTCTGGGCGACACGGCCGTGGCCGTCCATCCGGACGATGGGCGTTATAAAAAATATATCGGCCAGACCGTCATCGTGCCGGTGCTCGGACGCGCGATTCCCGTGATCGCGGATGAATATGTCAGCATGGACTTCGGCAGCGGTGCCTTGAAGATCACGCCCGGTCATGATCCGAACGATTATGCCATCGCCCAGCGCCACAACCTTCCGATCATATCGGTATTGGATGAAGCCGCGAAGATCAACGAAAACGGCGGCCCGTATCAGGGCCAGGATCGGTTCGAATGCCGCGCGAAGTTATGGGCGGATATGAAAAAGGCCGGACTGGTCATCAAGGAAGAAAAATACCTGACCACCATCCCGCGTTCACAGCGCGGCGGTGAAATCGTCGAACCGATGATCAGCACGCAATGGTTTGTCAGGATCGGGCCGCTTGCCCAGGCCGCGCTCGAAGCCGTGAAGGACGGACGCATCCAAATCGTGCCGGAGCGATTCGAGAAGGTGTATTACAACTGGCTGGAGAACATCAAGGATTGGTGCATCAGCCGGCAGTTGTGGTGGGGGCATCGCATCCCCGTCTGGTATTGCGAGAACAACCACATGACCGTGGCGCGGGCAGATCCGAGCGAGTGCGCGACATGTCATTCCAAAGACATTCATCAGGATGACGATGTGCTGGACACCTGGTTCTCCTCGGGCCTCTGGCCCTTCTCCACGTTGGGCTGGCCCGACCAAACGCCGGACTACAAATACTTCTATCCGACCTCGTACATGGAAACGGGTTACGACATTTTGTTCTTCTGGGTGGCGCGCATGATCATGGCTGGGCTGGAGTTCACGGGACAAGTGCCGTTCCAGACGGTGTACCTGCATGGTTTGATCCGCGATGAGCACGGCCGCAAGATGTCGAAGACCTATGGCAATGTGATTGATCCGCTCACCGTCATGGATGATTTCGGCACGGATGCCCTGCGTTTTACGCTGCTGGTCGGCGCGACCCCCGGCAACGATATGAATCTGTCTGTGAAGAAGGTGGAGGCGAATCGCAACTTCGCCAACAAGATTTGGAACGCAGGGCGATTTGTGATCGGCGCGATCGATTCGCTCCAGCCCGGGCTTTCAGCGGCTGAGCCCACATTGGCCGACTCGTGGATCCGGGCCAAGTCGCAGCAGCTGGTCCGCGAGGTGGGACGACTCTTTCAGGCTTTCCAATACGGCGAGGCCGGACGACAGATCCACGAATTTTTCTGGTCTGACTTTGCGGACTGGTACGTGGAAATCGCCAAACAACAGATGCAAAATCAGGCGGCCCAAGAGCAAACGGTCATTACGCTGGCGCGCACCCTGGAGATGTCGCTGCGCCTGCTTCACCCGTTCACGCCCTTCGTAACGGAAGAGTTGTGGGGGCATCTGCGCCGAACGATCCTCGATTCGCCGATCGCGAATATGGCAGCGGATTGGCCGGATGCGTTGATTGTGGCGCGCTGGCCCGAGGCCCGCGATGCGGGGGGCGCGGAGGAAGCCATATTAAATGATTTTGCCTTGATCCAGGAGATTGTGCGCTCGATCCGCAACGTGCGCGCAGAAAAATCGGTTGCGCCCTCCAAACGCATTGCGGCAGTTATTGCCGCGGGCGCACAGACAGCGCTTTTGCAGGCCCAGAAACCAGTCATTGCATCGCTGGGGGGGGTGGATGAATCTCAACTGACGATTCGAGAGTCACTTTCCAGCAAACCTGGCGACAGCATTGCCCTGGTCATTGGCACCCTCGAGGTCTATATCCCGTTGGCGGGCATGGTTGATCCCGCCCAGGAGAAGTCGCGGCTCGCAAAAGAGCTGAAAGATGCAAGGGCCCAGATCGAACGGCTGGAACAACTCTTGTCAGGTGATTTCGCGAACAAAGCGCCCGCAGCCCTCGTGGGCAAGGAACGTGAAAAGCTGGCCGCGTTCCGGGAAACGGCAGAGAAGCTGGAAGCGCAGTGGAAGGCCTCGAAGTTCATGTAATTTGGTGATAGAGGCGGGAGGTCTTTTGAGAGCAATTGAGACTTCCGGATTGGTATGATGGGGCCAGAGAAAGGAGGCCCCCTTGAGAAAGAGATCTACTCCCTCGGCCGGGCGCGTCCGTTTGCTGATCATCTTTTTCATGATCGCCCTTGCCGTCAGCGGATTAACGGCAATTCCTTTGCAATGGGAATTGTTCACCCTCAATCGTCTTCTTGGAGGGCAGTCCTTGGTCGCAGCGCTCTGGCCCGCCTTTGCAGAGTGGATTGGACGCGTCAATTCCGGCGTCCAGAACGGCTACGGTCAGTATCCGTTTCTTGCTTACGGTACCGACTGGCTGGCCTTTGCCCATGTGGCCATCGCGGTCCTGTTCATCGGTCCGCTGCGCGACCCGGTGAAGAATCTGTGGGTGATCGAGTTCGGCATGATCGCCTGCATTCTCATCATTCCATGGACCGCAATTTTTGCGCCGCTGCGCGGCGTGCCGTTCTTCTGGATGCTGATCGACATGGCCTTCGGCGTCTTCGGCCTGATCCCGCTTTGGCTCCTCCGGCGGGAGATATTGCGAATGTCGAATGCGCCCTGACCCAGGAGGCAAAAGACAGGATTTCCATCCTGGACGTCTCTTGCGGCGCAGAGCGCGGGCCCGTCCGACTGGAGATCCAAGGCGCAAGGATCGGGATGCTGCGGCGATCGAGGTCTTTCCAGATTCTAATTCGCCCCGGTTTGTTCCTGAACCCCTCGGGCGGCGCGCTGGAGATGCCCCCTGGACGCCGGCCGCCCATTTCCGGCTAATCCAAATCCGCGGAAGTCCGGCCGCGATGTGCCAGCAGCGTAAACACGTCTTCCAACGTGGATTGAACCGTTTCGATGCTTTGAACGCTGATGCCCTTGTCCAACAATTTTCTCGTCAGGCTGTCCACCGTCCAAACCTCGGGATCAATGATCACGTGGGCCCGGTCGCCGTGCAGGCTGGCTTGGGCCACTCCCTCCATGCCGCTCAATTCTTCAACGGTTTCAAGCAGAGGGTTCGCCGCCAGATCCCACGCCGCGCCGTGCAGATAGGCAGACTTGAGCGCGCTCGGCGTGTCGAAGGCCAGGAGTTTGCTGCGATACATGAACCCGACCCGGTTGCAATGCTCCGCTTCATCCATGTAATGGGTGGTGATAAAGACCGTCGTGCCCTGCGAGGCCATTTGGTAGATCAGATCCCAGAATATGCGGCGCGCCACCGGATCGACCCCCGAGGTCGGCTCGTCGAGGAAAAGGAGCGGCGGCTTATGGATCAGCGCGCAACCCAGGGCCAGGCGCTGGCGCCATCCGCCCGATAATTCGGCGGTGAGCCGTTTGGTGCGGGATTCCAATCCGGCCATGTGAATGATCTCTTCAATACGCGCCTTTTCGTTTTCTTTTGGAATATCGTAAACACCCGCATAGAACTCAAGGTTTTCCAGCACGGTTAAATCGTCATAGAGCGAGAATTTTTGTGACATATACCCGATGTGCGGCTTGATGCCTTCCGGGTCCTGCACCACGTCAATCCCCATGATCTTGGCGGTGCCTGCGGTGGGGATCAATAATCCGCAAAGCATTCGAATCGTGGTGGTCTTGCCGCTCCCATTCGGACCGAGATAGCCGATCACCTCGCCGGGCTGTACCGTAAAAGCAACATGATCCACGGCGGTAAAACTTCCGAAGCGTTTGGTCAATCCCTGCACATCGAGCGGAATGATTTCAGTTGCCATCGGCCACGCTCTCGGTCTCGAGCAGCTGGATGAATACATCCTCCAGCGTGGGGACCACGGCATCAAGATGATGCAGGGTAATGCCTGCCTCGGCCAGCCTCTGCGGGATGCGGCTCAGTGGGCCCTGCGCGGAACGCACGCGCAGGTGCACATATTCTCCAAAAGTGTGTACATCTTCCACCTCCGGATCTTCGCTGGCGATCTGGCGCGCGGCCATCTGCGGATCCGCGGCGAGTTCAAGAACGCGTCCGTTGATGCGTCCGATAAGTTCGCGCGGCGCGCCCTGCGTCAGCGCCCGGCCGTGATCCATAAAGATCACGCGATTGAAACGCATGGCTTCATCCATGTAGGGGGTACTGACCAGCACCGCCGAGCCTTCGCGCAGTAATCCGATCAGCAGATGCCAGAATTCCTGACGCGCGACCGGATCCACACCCCCCGTGGGTTCGTCCAGCAAAAGAACTTTGGGACGATGCACCAGTGCGCAGGCCAATCCAAGCTTTTTCTGCATCCCGCCCGAGAGCGCAATGGCGGGACGGTTGGCAAATTCCTCCAGGCCGGCAAAGCGCAACAAATCCTGCGAACGCTGCTTGCGCTCCGCGTCCGGCATATCAAAGACCTCCGCAAAGAATTCAAGGTTTTCCTGGACTGTCAGGTCGCCGTAAAGACTGAATCGTTGGGCGAGGTACCCGATCTCCTCGCGGGCCCTTTCCACCTGCGCCGGGATGGCATAGCCGGCCACGCGGATGACGCCGCTGCTTTGTTGAAGCGCGCCGCACAGCAGACGCATGGTGGTGGTCTTGCCGGCGCCGTCCGGGCCGACCAGACCGACCATTTCCCCGGCGCGGACTTTCAGATCGAGTCCATCCACGGCACGGTAGGTGCCAAAGGCCCGGACCAGATTTTCTGTTTCCAGCAGGATCTCAGATTCCATGGTCATGAACGCTTATTGAAAGGTGACATCGGCGGGCATGCCGGGTTTGAGTTTGGCCTGGGGATCGCGGACGGTGAGCTTGATGGCATAGACGGTGGAACTGCGGCCTTCGACGGTCTGGACATTGCGTGGGGTGAACTCGGCCTGATCGGAGATGTAGCTGACCTGGGCGTTGAAGGTCTGGCCGGGGAAGGAGTCGACCTTCATGGTGGCCTGCATGCCGAGGCTGATGCGGCCATAGAGGTCC
>DATJBI010000194.1:0-6389 GCA_035515435.1 Anaerolineales bacterium | reverse complement strand
GGACCTCTATGGCCGCATCAGCCTCGGCATGCAGGCCACCATGAAGGTCGACTCCTTCCCCGGCCAGACCTTCAACGCCCAGGTCAGCTACATCTCCGATCAGGCCGAGTTCACCCCACGCAATGTCCAGACCGTCGAAGGTCGCAGTTCCACCGTCTATGCCATCAAGCTCACCGTCCGCGATCCCCAGGCCAAACTCAAACCCGGCATGCCCGCCGATGTCACCTTTCAATAAGACCATGCAAAACGCTTTGAAGAAGACGATCGTGGCCTGTCTGGGCTCCAGTTCCACCGTTGCCACAGGTCGCGGTGACTGGATCCGAGCTCTGCAGCAGCGCCCGGGCAACGCCTCCTTTCCCTTTTATCGCTTCGCGGATGGAGGCGATCTCGCCTAGAGCGGGCTGCAGCGTATGCCGAAAGGGATCGCCCTGCATCCTGAGCGGGTGATCGTGCAGCTGGGCGGAAACGATATCCTGGCCCTCGTCTCAAAAACCAGGCCGCGATTTGTCCGCCTGGCGAAGTGCCCGCCGCGGGAACCCTCTCCGGAGTGGTAACGCGATGTCTTGCAAGACATCCTGCGCCAGCTGAAGCGAGGGACCTCGGCCCAAATTGCGCTCTGCTCCTGGATTCCGATCGGAGAAGAACCGAACTCTGCGGATTCCTTCCGGGCCGAAATCAACCCGGTGCATGGCCCAGTACAACAAGATCCTGATGGATATTGGGCCGGCGGAAAGGGCAGGTTATCTGCCTCTCCACGGGCGGATGCCCGAGCTTAGCCTGGCGTCCCCCGGCCGCGCTTTTTCCAGTTTCGACTTTCCTGCGTTTTATCGGGATCTGTTCAGGCAGGTTGTCTTGCGCAAGGGCAGCGATGAGATTTGGCGTCTTAACGGCTGGCGTTTTTCATCGCCATGGCGGCCACCTGGACAGTCACAGCGGAAGGATCCTGGCCGATCTTGTTCAAGAGTTCATCCGCGCCTGTGCGGATTTGTCCATTTCCTGTGCGGTTATCCTGTCTTGATTGTTAAAGGCAGCATCAGCTTTACGCGCGTGCCCTCGCTGGGCCCGCTTTCGATGTCGATCTGGCCACCCTGTCCCTCGATCAGGGCCTTGGCAATCGGCAGGCCCAATCCGAAGCCCTGAATTCGTGAACTCCCCTCGCCGCGATAAAAGCGATCAAACATATGCGCAAGCTTTTCCGGCGGGATGCCGGGACCTTGATCGCACACACAGATCATAAGCTTTGGCGGCTGGGCTCCGGCTGAGACGGTGATCTCTTCGGTCGTGTATTTGATCGCATTATCCAGCAGGATCAGAAGAACTTGTTTCAACGCGTCCCGGTCGCCCAGGATGGACAGATCCTCGGTCTTCTCAATGATCTTGCGCCGACGATCCAATTGCCGCGCTTGTTTGCACGCTTCTTCGATCACGGCGCGCAGCGGAATCGCTTCCCGCCTCAAACTCTGGCCCGCGTCCGCCCGGGCCAGGATCAGCAGGTTGTTCACTAGCCGCATCAACCGATCGCTTTCATCCACCACATCTTTCAAAACATCGGCTTGTTCATCGGCCGGCATGGGGGGGTCGCGCTGCAATAATTCAAGATTGCCCCGGATGGTCGTCAGCGGTGTGCGTAATTCGTGCGAGACATCCGCCACAAAGCCGCGCTGCATTTTCAGGGCGCGGCTCACGTCCTGGTACGCCTCCTGCAGACGCGTCAACATGGAATTGAACGTGCTGGCCAGCTGTCCGATCTCATCATTGGGTCCCCGGTAGTCCACCCGCCGCGTGAAATCGCTTTCGCGGCCGATGACTTGAGCCGTCTGCGTAATATGCTGGATGGGACGCATGGTTTCCCCGGAAAGAATCCATCCAATGCCGAAGGCGACCAGGACGGTCAACAGTCCCGCCGCAATGAGCGTGCGGCCCAGGGCTGCCAGCGCTTGATCGCGCTGGGCCAGCGACTGAGCCACCTGAACGATGAAACGCACATTTCCCTGGTAGATGACCGGGATATCATAGATCAGCAAATGATCGCTGTTTGCAGACGAGGTTTCCCACCAGACCTGCTGATCCTTTAGCCTCTGAAGTCCCGCCGGGCTGAGCGGGAGAGCCTGGGCGGCATCATCCTGTTCCTGGCCTGCGAACGGGCTGGCAACCAACCGGCCATTGGAATCCAACACCCGCACGATCACGCGCTCTCTCAATTGATCGAAGGCCTGATCGCCTGAAAGCGTTTCGATCGGGACGGGCGGCGGCCCCGGCCCTTTTGGAGGGGGGTTGGGATTCAGATAGTTGTTCAAGATGGATTGGGCCAGGCCGCTGCCGCTCTGGATCAAGTTCGCCTGGAGGGCGTTCATTGTTTCCCGGGCCTGGATCGTATAAAGTGCCGTTCCAAACACGATCAGGGTCAACGTCAGGATGGCGCTGTAGAGCAGGGTCAGGCGGAATCGGATCGACATCATTCCACCCGCAAAACATAACCGATGCCGCGCACGGTTTGGATCAGGCGAGGATGGCCGCCGCTTTCCATCTTTTTGCGCAGATAACCCACATAGACCTCCAGCACATTATCGCCTCCGCCGAAATCATATCCCCAGACACTGCTCAAAATCTGGGCGCGCTCCAGCACCTGGCGTGGATGCCGCATGAAGAAATCCAATAGATCAAACTCGGTCTTTGTGAGATCGAGGACTTTTTCCGCAACGCGGACCTGGCGCGTGACCGGATCCAGCGCGACATCCGCGAACTGCAGCGCCTCCTTGGCGGGGTTGGAATCGGTCCGCCGTAGCAGGGCGTGGACGCGCGCCACAAGTTCCGCCGGTGCGAACGGCTTGACGAGATAATCATCCGCGCCGCTCTCCAATCCCTGGACGCGGTCCTCCAGGGCATCCCGCGCGGTCAGCATCAAGACCAGCGCCGGATTCTTTTCCGCGCGCAATTCCTGCACCAGTGTCAAACCATCCATCTTCGGCATCATCCAATCTACGATCAGCAGATCGGGCTGGCTGAGGTCCGCCTGATGCAACGCCTCCTCTCCGTTGGAGGCGGTGACAACCTGCAGTCCCTCATACATCAGAGTGCGCTGCAGCATCTTGAGCAGTTTCACGTCGTCGTCGATGATCAACACCGTTGGCATTCCCGCAGACTCCCGGGCCAATCATACCGTCCAATCAAGCATTTGCGCAGGTTTCTTGTTCATAGCTTCATCATACCCAAACGTGCTGAGAAAATGCTGTTAAAAGGCGGGCGCCGGAGGATCTTTCACAGGGGTTTCTCAACCTTCTCTTGGTGATCTCACAGCTTCTATTTGTATACTTCCCGGTATGGGCGCGGGGCCGGCAGTTCCAGAAATCGACCCAATCCTGCACCCGGCCCGGTTGGCGATCGCCAGCATCAAGTGTGCCTTGAATATGAAAGATCATAAGGAGATCCTATGAAAACCAAAATGTTCGTGACAATTATTTTGATAGCCCTGGTGCTGACGGCGTGCGGCACAACCGCAACCGCATCGCAATCCGCGGCCGCAACCTCAAAGTCCAAGTCGTTTTCCGGGCAGGCCGAACTGATCGTCGGCCTCTTCAAACTGGAAGGAACGGCTCGGGCCGTGACGGCCCAGCAAGCCGCGCAGCTTCTGCCTCTGTGGGAGGTGATGAAGGTTTTGGCCGCCAGCGATACCGCCGCCCAGGTGGAGATCGACGCCGCGGCCCG
The DNA here is from genome assembly GCA_035515435.1 of Anaerolineales bacterium. Lineage (GTDB taxonomy): Bacteria > Chloroflexota > Anaerolineae > Anaerolineales > Villigracilaceae > Fen-1038. Next base: position 2,684 of record DATJBI010000194.1, on the reverse strand, counting down.
TCAAATCAGAGAAACGCTGACGCCCTCCCAGCTCCAAGCCATCACGGCCATGCAACTTACCGAAGGAGACGTAGCAGCGTTTGAACAATCCTTGAATACGACGACCGTTCAGAGCTCCCGTCAGAGCAGCAGCAGTCAAAGCAATCAGGGCTCGTTCGCACCCGACGGTGGAGGCCCCGGCGCCGACGCGCTGGATGGCATCCTGGGGGGCGTGTCACAGCTGCAAAATACGACGGCCGCGGCGGCATCGGTCCAGTCAGCGAGCCAGACTGCGAGTTCGCTCCCGACCGCCCTGCTGGATGCGGTGATAAAGCTCCTGCAAACCAAAGGAAATACGTAGAAGATCGATCCGCGTCTTGATGAATTCCTGCCCGGGATCCGTGGCGGCGGCAAGATCTGGGGGCGCCACGGATCATTTTGTTTGGGCCCGCTCCAGCCGATCTCCTATCCGATCTATACATTTCATTCTTCGCTGAAGGGGGCCGGGTCACGAATATGACAAATGACACATGCTTTTGAGCCGGAAATTTGTTATATTGGGGTAGTCATCAGAGGTCTGACCTCTCAGGCAACCCAATGAAGGCAGCATGGCTTCCGAATTGAGACGGATCAAAACCACCAACGAGCCGCTTCATTATCAGGCTCAATTTTACCTGCGCGACCTGATCCAGAGCGGTGCCTATCAGCCTGGACAGAAGCTGCCGCCAGAGGGGATCTTTGCGGAAAAACTGGGAATTTCACGTCCGACATTGCGCGAGGCACTTTACAAACTGGAGATCGAAGGCTTGATCATCCGCAAGCACGGGGTCGGCACCTATGTTTCGCCCTCCTACCAGAGTCGCCTGGACAGCGGTTTGGAAGTCCTTGAAAGCATCGAACACATTGCGCACCGCATGCGGCTGAAAACCGAAATGGGGAATGCCCAGATCGAAGAACGGGCGGCCACGCCTGCAGAAGCGGCAGGTCTGGAATGTGATCCGGGCGAACAGGTTCTATCCGTCATGCGCATTATCCTGGTGGGCGAGGAACCGGTGGCGCATCTCTCGGACGTATTGCCCATCAGTTTCATGCGCAAACAGGACCTGGGCGTGAAGTTTCGCGGCTCTGTGCTTGACATCCTTCTCAAGCGCGGCCAGCCTGCCCTCATGTTTTCCTTTACCAGGCTGGCTGCCATCGCGGCCGACAATGAGGTAGCCCGTCAGCTGCAGATCCCGCGCAAGACTCCGCTGCTGAAGATGGAGGCAAAGTTGTTCACCCGTGACAATTTGGTAGTAGACTACTCGGTTAGTAAATTTGTCTCCGACTTCTTTGATTTTCATGTGATTCGACGGATCGGCAAGTAGCTTTTTGTGCTGAATTTGGGATAAAGCTGTTGGAGCCAATGTGATTTTTTAGGCGACTGGTACCTCAAAATTGCATCGGAGAAAAGATATGCAAGGTAAGCAAGCAGCCGGAACTTCCTCCTTCCTCCATCGGTCGGCCTTTGATTGGAGCAATGTTGTCCTGCACCTCCTGCTGCCGCTGGCGGGAGTTTTGGTTGCACTTTTGATCGGCGCACTGATGCTGCTCATTCTGAAGGCCGATCCCCTTGCCGCCTACCGGGCGCTGATCGACGGCGCCGTGGGCAGTGTTTCGGGGATCACGCAATCCCTGGTGAAAGCCACTCCTCTGCTGCTGGTAGGTTTGGGAATCTGTATTGCATTTCGCGCCAACGTGATCAACATCGGCGGAGAGGGACAGATTATTCTCGGGGCCATTGCGGCCACCTGGTTTCCACTGACCTTTAACACGTGGCCCGGATGGCTATTGATTCCCGCTACGCTGACCTTCGGTTTCCTGGCTGGAGCGGTGTGGGGTTTTGTCCCGGGCATTCTCAAGGCCCGCCTGCATGTGAATGAGATCTTAAGCACGATCATGATGAATTCCATTGCCCAGCAGTTCATGTACCTGCTCATTCGCGGGCCATTGATGGATCCAGCCGGAATTGCCGCAGGAACCTTCCTGGCTCAATCGGCGCGGATTCCCCAGCAAGCCACGCTGCCTCGTTTGGTCCCCCAGACCCTGCTGCATGCCGGGGCCATTCTTGCGGTGGTCCTGGCCATCGTGGTCTACTTCTTTTTGTGGCGGACCACGATTGGCTATCGCATCCGCGCGGTCGGTCTAAATCCAGATGCCTCGCGCTATTCTGGGATCAATGTTCCCTTCTATCAGGCTTTTTCAATGACACTGGCGGGAGGCTTTGCGGGTCTGGCAGGCGCGATTGAAATCATGGGCGTGCAGCATCGCCTGTTGGATGGCATCACGAGCGGATATGGCTTTACAGGGATCGTCGCTGCTTTGCTGGGCGGATTACACCCGTTGGGTCTGATCCCGGCCTCCATCCTGTTTGGGGGATTACTAGTAGGTGCGAATGAAATGCAGCGCACGGTGCAGGTGCCCTCCTCCCTGATCAACGCCCTGCTGGGCTTGATCGTACTGTTCGTATCCGGATCGGCGATCTGGTCGCGGCGCTGGGCTGCCCGGCGCAATATGGGCGTGCAAAACGAAGAGGAGAAGTCATGAAAGAGATCATTGGCATTTTGAAAACGATGATCCCGCTCGCTGCGCCGTTCCTGTATGCCGCCATTGGGGAAACCTTTGCGCAGACCTCAGGCGTGGTAAATCTGGGCGTGGAAGGCATCATG
>DATJBI010000193.1:0-20790 GCA_035515435.1 Anaerolineales bacterium | reverse complement strand
AAGTCCCGAAGAGAGCATGGCTTCCGCGTGCGGATTCATCACGTTGGTGGCGGGATTCAAGTTGATGCATTCCAGGTCGTGAATTTTCCGGTTCTGTTCAATGAGCCGCTTGATTTCTGTCTCAAGTGTTTCTGGCTGGCTGAGAGAATATTTTTGGGCCAGGGATTGAATGAATTCTTCCGACTGCAAAGGAACCCAAGGGCGTTTGGCAAGATGAACCATGGAATCTCCAATGGAAAAAAGTTGATTGAATTATAGGCGGATTTTGCTTTTGCGATGGAGCCGACTGATTTTTTAAACTAAAAGCCAGGCCCTGATCGAGCCTGGGTGCAACACATTTTTTTGAGCCACCAAAGGGATTCGGACCCTTGACCTGGCGTTTACGAAACGTCTGCTCTACCGGCTGAGCTATGGTGGCTTGATGGTTGAGCGGCGGGGATTATAAAGGAGAAAGACCAAACTCGCAAGTTTTTATTTACATGTATCGTCTATAATGATTGGGAGAAACCATGCTACGGATTGCAATGCTTTCATATCATACCTGTCCGCTAGCGACTCTGGGCGGAAAAGATACCGGCGGGATGAACGTTTATGTCCGAGATTTGACGCGTGAATTGGGTCGGTTTGGAATCCATGTGGACATATTCACGCGCTCACAGGATGAGCACGTGCCGCATGTGCTGCACGACCTCGGTTATGGAAATCGCGTTGTCCATGTGCCGGCCGGCCCTGAAGTCCCCATGCCGAAGCAGGAATTAACCAATTACATTCCTCAATTTGTCGAAGGCATTAAAGCCTTTGCCGCGGAAAAAGGAATCCGTTACGACATCATTCACAGCCATTATTGGATGTCGGGGCTGGCGGCCGAATCGCTTTCCGATGCCTGGGGCGGCGTTCCCATCGTTCACATGTTCCACACGCTGGGCGTGATGAAGAATCGCATCGCCCAATCGGAAGCGGAGCGCGAAAGCCCTGAACGGATCGCGGGCGAGCAGCGTGTACTGGCACGTGCAGACCGGATCGTCGCCGCAACTCTGGCGGAACGGACCCAATTGCGCTTCTTGTATCAAGCCAATGAGCGCAAACTGACGATCATTCCGCCGGGAGTGGATACCAGTCACTTTTATCCGATACCGTCTGACGAAGCCAAGGCCTTTATCGGCCTTGAGCCGGATGACCGCATGATTCTGTTTGTCGGACGCATCGAACCGCTGAAGGGCGTGGATACGCTGATCCGTGCCGTCTGCTGTTTGCAGCTGAAGGATCATCGTCGCCCCGTTGACCTGGCCATCATCGGCGGCGAACCGGATGTCAGCCCGGAACAGCGGACGAGCGAAATGCTGCGCCTGCAGAAGCTGTGCGACGAACTCGCCCTGGGCAGGACGGTGGTCTTTTTGGGCAAGCGCGGCCAGGATACCCTGCCGTATTACTATTCGGCCGCGGATGTACTGGTCATGCCCTCACATTATGAGTCGTTTGGCATGGTGGCGCTGGAGGCCATGGCCTGCGGAACGCCGGTGATCGCCTCGGAAGTGGGTGGATTGGGATTCCTGGTTCAAAACGGCGAGACAGGGTACACCATCCCGGACCGGGAACCTGACGTGCTTTGCGATAGATTATCGACGCTGCTGAACGATCCAGAACTGCGCACAACCATGGGGAGACACGCCGCGGAACACGCCCAATCCTATACCTGGGATAAAATTGCCGCCCAGATCGTGAAGGTGTATCAGACCTTGCAGGACAAACGAAGCGAGACCCTGGCGCGCATCCCGGCATGAGCCTTCTAGGAGGAAAGCGGTGCAGAGCCGGGCACCCATTGTGGATTGTCCGGCTGTTTCAGGTTCCCGCCCACGGCGGAGCGCCGCATCAGCGTATTCAGGTGAGCGACCAGCACCGCGCTGGGCACCGGCTTGACAATAAAATCGTCCGCCCCCGAGTCCAGGACGGCCGCGACCATGGCCGGGTCGTTGATGGCGGAAAGCACAAGGACGGGGGCCCGGGTGATCGCCCGAATCCTCCTGCACATTTCCAGGCCGCTGATCTCCGGCATCATCAGGTCAAGCGTGACCGCGTCCGGACACTTTTCGGAGATTAATCGCAGCCCATCCTCGCTGTTGTTTGCGGTCAGGGCCTCAAAACCATGTGCGCGAAGTATGATCGAGAGCAGTTCCGTAATCGCAACATCATCGTCAATGGTCAGGATCGTCTTGTTCGTGGTCATCCGCCTATTATCACCGATTTGATGCGCCTTGCACTTTGCAGGTTATTTACAAACGAACGCGAGACAGGTGATATTTGTCAAAGGCCAAACCCGCCTTTTTTTGGTAAAATAATTCACAATCTAACTTAGCATCAATTTTGAACTCAGGAGGTTCGAATGAAGAAGTGGGTCTACCTGTTTAATGAGGTAAAGGAAGTTGAAAAACTGAGGGGCGGCGACTGGGATGAGGTCAAGGGCCTGGTGGGCGGAAAAGGTGCCGGATTGCTGGATATGACACGGGCCGGGGTGCCTGTGCCGCCCTTCTTCACTGTCACCACGGAAGCGTGCAATGAGTTCCAGAAGAACGGCAAGTTTCCGGCAGGCATGTGGGAACAGGAATTGGCGGCGCTCAAGCGGATCGAAAAGGAGACCGGCAAAAAGTTCGGCGATCCGAAGAATCCCCTGCTGGTATCATGCCGCTCTGGCGCCAAGTTCTCGATGCCCGGCATGATGGATACGGTGCTGAACATCGGCCTTACCGATGAGACCGCGGCGGGCATGGTGGAATTGACCGGGAACCCGCGTTTCGTGTATGACGCCTACCGCCGCCTGGTCGAGATGTTCGGTACGGTGGTGCTGGGAATCCCGGACGAGGCCTTTGAAGAACCGCTGAAGGAGTATAAGCACCGGAAGGGCTACAAGCTCGATACCGAGATGAGCGCGGAGGATTGGAAGGAGATGGTCCGGGAATTCCGGGCCGTGGTCCGGAAGCACAAGGGTTTTGACTTCCCACAGGATCCGCTCAAGCAGCTGGAACTGGCCACGGACGCGGTCTTCAAGTCCTGGAATGGGAAGCGGGCGGTGGATTACCGCAACCATGAAGGCATCCCCCATGATCTCGGCACGGCGGTCAACATCGTGACCATGGTCTTTGGAAATATGGGCGATGATTCAGGAACGGGCGTGGCATTCACGCGCGACCCGTCCACCGGCGAAAAGAAGATGATGGGCGAGTATCTGCTCAACGCCCAGGGCGAAGATGTGGTGGCGGGCATCCGCAATACCGATCCGATCGAACACCTCAAGCAGTACATGCCGCAGGCCTACAACCAGTTCATGGACATTACCTCCAGACTGGAAACGCATTACAAGGAAATCCAGGATGTGGAGTTCACGATCGAGCGCGGCAAGCTGTGGATGCTTCAAACACGCAATGGCAAGCGGACGGCCAAGGCCGCGGTCAAGATCGCGATCGATATGGCGAACGAAGGCCTCATCACCCGCGAAGAAGCCGTGAAGCGCGTCACGCCCGAACAAGTCGACACGCTGCTGCATCCGCAGTTTGACTCGAACGCCTTGAAGAGCGCGGACAAGGCCGGCAAGCTGTTTGCCAGGGGAGTTAATGCTTCGCCGGGCGCGGCGGTCGGGCAGGTTTATTTCGATGCCGACACCGCGGAGAAAATGGCAAAGGAACAAAAGCAGGATGTGATCATGGTGCGCCCCTTCACCAAGCCCGACGATGTGCACGGCATGATCGCCGCCCGGGGCGTGCTGACGAGCGAAGGCGGCGCCACCTCGCACGCCGCGGTCGTGGCGCGCCAGTTCGGTATTCCATGCATCGTGGGCGCCTCGATGATCCAGATCGATCTGGAAAGGCGCCTTATGTCGGTGGAGGGGAAAACGGTGCGTGAAGGCGATTGGATCTCGGTCGACGGTACGACGGGCAATGTCTTCATCGATAAGGTCCCGATGACCGCCGCGTCATTGGAGGAGCAGACCGAATTGCTGACGCTGTTGAAATGGGCGGATGAAATTTGCGCTCGTCCAAATATGCGCCTGGCTCCCAAAGGCTGGCCGACCCGCGGCCTGCAGGTTTGGGCCAATGCGGATTATCCCAAGGATGCCCAACGCGCTCGTTCCTACGGCGCGGTCGGCATCGGTCTGTGCCGCACGGAGCACATGTTTTTCGAGCCGGAGCGCCTGCCGATTGTTCAGCGCATGATCCTGGCCGAATCCAGCGCGGAGCGCACGCGGGCGCTGAATGAACTGCTGCCCACCCAGCGCAGGGACTTTGACGGGCTGTTCCAGGCGATGGACGGTTATCCGGTCATCATCCGGCTGATCGACCCGCCGCTGCATGAGTTCATGCCGTCGGAGGAGGCACTGCTGGAAGAAGTCATTACCATGCGCGTCAAGGCTGAGACCGCCGGTCTGGCTGAGAAGGAACATTTGCTCAAGGAAATTCAAGGGATGCACGAATCGAATCCGATGATGGGCCTGCGCGGCGTACGCTTGAGCATTGTCATGCCGGAGATCGTCGAGATGCAGGTGCGCGCCATCTTCGAAGCCGCAGCCGATTGCGCTCTGCGCGGCATCGTGGTCAGGCCGGAAGTGATGATCCCCTTGACCGGCACGGTCAAGGAGTTGGAATGGATCCAGCCCCGCCTGATCCGCATTGCGGCGACCGTGCTGGCGGAGAAGAATGTCAAGAAACTGGATTACAAGTTTGGCACGATGATTGAGATCCCGCGCGCCGCAGTCACCGCGGCCGAGATTGCCACCCATGCCCAGTTCTTCTCGTTCGGAACCAACGACCTGACGCAGATGACGTTTGGTTATTCGCGCGATGACGCCGAGCGCAACTTCCTTGTGACCTATGTGGAGCAGGGCATCCTGCCGAAGAATCCGTTCCAGACGCTGGATCGCGACGGCGTGGGACGTTTGATGAAGATGGCGATTGCCGATGGGCGCACGACCCGTCCCGAACTGGAAGTCGGGATCTGCGGCGAGCACGGCGGTGATCCCGAATCGATCGAGTGGTGTCACATCATCGGCAACAACTATGTTTCCTGCTCGCCCTTCCGTGTGCCGATCGCCCGTCTGGCCGCGGCCCACGTGGCCTTGAAACATATGCCGAAAAAGGCTGCTGCGCCGAAGAAGAAAGCAGTTGCTAAGAAAGCCGTAAAGAAAGTTGTCAGGCCGAAAGCAAAAGTTGCCAGGAAGAAGAACATAAAGAGAAAGAAATAAGAAGTGAATCAAAAGCCCGCACGAGAAATCGTGCGGGCTTTCTTGTTTAACCGTACTGTTTGAACCTTTGCCTACGGCAGCGTGCAGGTGCGCGCGGTCGTGGTCACGTTATAGATGCCGCTCGTCAGATCGTACGAGTTGCCCGAGGCGTCCACACCGGACAGGTAGGTGTGGGCCGGTGTCCCGTGCGTCGTGAATTCAACCAGCCCGTAGCCATTAAAACTGTCCCAGCCGTTTCCAATGAAACTGCCGCAGGTGACGGTCACAGTTCCGCCGGTGTCATATACGGCCATGCCATCGTTGTCGTTGTAATCGGCAGTGATGTGGGTGACGCTGACATTGCCGTTCGTGAGGATCAGCAGCCCCTCATCGAATCCCAGCGCGTTGGCGAAGAAGACATTGGTGCCGGTCAGGGTGACGTTGCCGCTGCCCTGGCAACTGCTCACGTAGTCGCAGTTGTCCAGATATGCCCCGTCACCACCATTGTTATTGTAGTTGGCCGTGATGTTGGAGGCCGTGATGCTGCCGTGCGAGAGGACCTGCAGGCCGTTGCCTTCGTTGTTGATGAAGGTGTTCGTCCCGCTCATGGTCACGCTCTTGGGGGAACCGGCCCCTTTGTTGTTGATGATCACACCCCCGCTGTAACCGCTGGCACCATCGGCCTCGGCGGTCAGGTTGCTGGTGCTGACGGTTCCACCGGCAACTATGATCAAGCCCGTCCCGCGGTTGGACTCGAAGGTGTTGGTGCCGCTCAGGGTGACGTTGCCACCGGATTCCAGCGCGGCGCCGTTCACTGAAACGCCTCCATAGCCGTTGAAATTCGCGGTCAGGCTGCTGACACTGATGCTGCCGCCGGCCACCACGGCCAGGCCATCGCCGCTGTAGCTGTTGAAGGTGTTGGTGCCGCTCAGCGTAACGTTGCCGGTCGAAGACAGAAAGACTCCGGTGTTTTGGGAGGTCGATACATCCCCGATGGCCGTGACGCTGCTGACGGTGACGGGGGCGCCGGCCGAGATGTTCAAACCGTAGCCGTGGTTGAAATCAAACGTTTGCGCCCCGCTCAGGCTTACCTTCCCCGTGCTGGTGATGTTGACTCCGTAATCATTGCTGCTCAGGCCGCTGTTGGTGTCCGCGGTCAGGTTGCTGGCGCTGACCGTCCCGACGCTTGCGATCCACAGACCATTTCCGTGGTTGAAATCGAACGTGTTGGTGCCGGTCAGGGTCACGTTCTTGGCGCTGGAAAGATACACACCCGAATCGCTGGCGCTGGACGAGCTGTTGGTATCTGCAGTCAGGTTGCTGGCGGTGATGGAGCCGGAGGTGAGGATATCCAAACCGTAGCCGACGTTGAAATTGAAGCGACTCGTGCCGGTCAGGGTCACGCTGCCCAGGCTATCCAGGAAGGCTCCGGCCTGAGTGCTGACGGTGCCGTTGGTGTTTGCTTCCAGATTGCTGGCATTGATCGTGCCTGTGCTGGTCGCATACAACCCGTATGTATGGTTCCCGTCGAAGGTGTTTGTGCCCGTCAGCTTGACCGAGCCCGTGGGATCGCAGCAGGAACCGTGATAGTAGTAGTACAAGTCGGCGCCCATGCCGGCGGCACTGTTGTCTGCCGTCAGATTGCTGATGCTGACGCTCCCATAGCTTTGGACGGCAAGATTATCCAGGTCGTTGAAGTTCAGATTGTTGGTCCCCGCCAGGGTCACAGCCTGGGGTTTGGTCGATCCGAGCCAGTCGTTCACGATGAGCAGGCCGCCTCCACCGGCGCCTGTCGTGCAAATGTTGCTGTAGCCGTTGCAGACGGCGGTGATGTTGTTTACGGTGACCGCGCCCGATGCAAACAGGGCGGCGCCGTCCCAACCGTTGTTGTCGAACGTGTTGCTGCCCGTCAGGGTGATGCTCTCGGGCTTGGCGGCTCCTCCATCATCGGCGCTTAAACCATCATATCCCGCGGCGATGCCGTTGTCATCGGCGTTGATGTTGTTCAGGGAGATGGGGCCCGCTGAGTCGGCGGACAGGCCGTACTCGCCGTTCTCATCGAACCAGTTGGTGCCGGTGACCTTGACAGCCGAGGGAATGTTGGAGCTGAAGTTATTGGTCAGCTGGGCGCCATACTGGGCATTGATATCGGCCGTGATGTTGTTTACGGAGATGGCGCCGTTTGAATGAACGTACAGGCCGTAGCCTCCGTTCTCGCTGAAACTGCTGGTCCCGCCCAGCGTGATGGGCAGTACGGGCCCATTGGTGTTATGCAGGTAGGCCCCATAGCCGGCGTTGTAATTGGCGTCCAGCGAACCGGAGGTGATGGTGCCTCCGCTGTATACCTCCAGGCCACCCACGGAGGCATTGCCGTTGTCGTCGAAAATATTGGTTCCGCTCAGGGTGACCTGTCCTGTGCCATACGTGCCCGAATCCAGGTACGCGCCGCCGTACTCGTTCCCACTGGCGGTGGTGTCGGTCACGGTGATCGAACCCTTTGTGTAAACGACCAGGCCGATGAAAGTGGAGGCGCTCAGATCGTTATTGTTGAAGGTGCTGTTCGTGATGGTCACGCCCGTGCCGGTGGAATCGTCCAGATACGCTCCATTGTCGCTGTTGTTCGAGGCGTTGATATTGGTCAGGACGATGTTCTTGGCAGTGGTGATGTAAATCCCGGTGACCGGACCGCTGATCGCAATATTGCTCATGGTGACGGTGTTGTTCCAGCCGGTGATATAAATGTGCGAGTTCGTGAAGACGGAGGGGTTTGCGGTGTCGATCGTGCTTACACACGTGGGAGTACATCCCGCCCAGCCCCCTTTCACGGTCAGTGTGAAGTTGGCCCAGGGATGGAAAGGCTGACCGAGAGAGCCGTCCAGCCAGACCGAGGCCGTCTGCGGTCCGCCGCCTTCGATCCAGATCGTAGAGTTGGTGGAGGGGGGAGTGAAATTACCGATGGCAATGTTACTGATCAGGGTGGTCAGATCACCGTTGTAGAGGCCGGGTGAACATCCCCCCAATCCCGGAGTGGGGATAGCCACGCTGGAGGGGCACCACACCGGGTCACCGCTCGTGAGGATATCTTGTGCCTCTTGTGAGCCGAGCGGCAGTTTATTCCCCGAAGCATCCACCACCACCACCTTGGTTCCGGATGGGACTTGTGAAAGCGAATTTGATGACCCCTTGTTTGTGGATCGTGCGCCCGAGGGGGTTCCGGCGGGCGGCGGAGCCGAGCCGCCATCCGCCAGTGCGGGCACGGTCAGCACGGCGCTCAGCACAAAGACGGTCAGGGTGCTGAGCGACAGCAGGTGAAGCAATTTGTTCCTGAACATTTCAATCTCCTTTGGCTAGTGAAAGATGGAACAAGTTGTTTATTAAACGCAACCGGTGGATCAGGGATCCACCAGCGCTAGTTATAGTATAAGAACCCTTCCGTTTGTCCCGAGTTGCTTAAAGAGCAGCTGTCGACCTCTCTTTCAGATAAACGGAAAGAGCCAACACCGACCGGCGATCTATAGCATACTACGGGGAAATGAAAAGAACATCCACCAGATGTACTATCGGGATTCCCGCCCGAGGTCGGGTGTGTCTGCGTAATCGACGCTCATGTCTTGCGGCGACACTCTGACGGTACGGAAATTATCAAAGGTCAGGTCGCGGAAGGTCAGGCCGCGTGACTTGCGCAGACGCTCGAACAGCGAGTGATAGCTGGCTGGGATCGCTTTGGCCCAATCGAGCCCCAGCCACTCGGCGACCGGTCGAAGGGTTCCCAGCTCACCTTCGATCTCGATGAACTTGCCATACGGTAATTCGTCCAGCATGACGCAAGTCCCTTGGTGCTCGAATATGCTTCTGTACTTCTCGTAGACAAATACGACCTCAAAGCCGAGCGCCTCGATCAATTGCCTGGCTGAATCGAAATCATCCACAACAAATTCGATCTCGCGCCGGCCTACCGCGCCTCCCAGTTCCCGGCTCTGGTCCTTGTATGTCAAACGGGCGCGCTCATCCTTACGCAGACGCAGGACGCGGCCGGCGCGCCTCAAGTCTCCGTGGGAGGTATCGAATCGCAAATTGACTTCGAATGTACGAGGTTGGATCAGGCTCCAGCGCCCGGCTTCCGCCGCCATGTTCCTGGAGACTGGAGCAAAGACTGGCGCGTGGAGACTGCGCACGCAGAATTTGACCTCGGTCTCTCGTTGATGTTCTGTCATTCAAATTTTTGAAAGCAGATCAATATAATGCTTGAGCAAATCCGTGACCAGCCCGCGCATGGGGATCGTGGCTGCCGTCCCGTACAGCGGTGCGGAATTCCCGTGTTCGCTGGGGTGAGCCTTCACGTAGGTCGCGGCCGCCTGCAGGTCATCGATGAAGCGCTCGCTCACGCCCGGCTGGGTGTGTCGCAGCGTCACGGAAAGATGAATCCCCGCCGGTTTCTGCAGTGGGTTGAGACTCCAGCCGCGCGACGCCATGAAATCCAGCACATCGTAGATATTCACTTCATCCGACGCAAATGCCGCCGTGAAGAACGATTCTCCCAGCAAATGGAATCCCGGCAGTGCCTCGATCCCGGAGCGGATGCGGGCGGCCGTTTCAAGGATTCTCTGCGCGCCCGCCAAATATCCGTCTTCGCCGGTGGAAACCAGCGCCGCCCAGCAGGCTGCGATCAACGCACCGGAGCGGCTCCCCGCGAAGGTAGGCGAGGTATAGAAACCGCCGGGCCAGTCAATGGCGGCGAAGTATTGATAGCGCCGCAGTTCCAGGCCGCGATAGAGCACCACCGAAGTCCCCTTGGCTGCGTATCCATACTTGTGGGTATCTGCAGAAATGGAGGTCACACCCGGCAGACGGAAGTCGAACGGCGTGACGTTATATCCAAGCTTTTCGGCCCACGGCAGGATGAATCCGCCCAGGCATCCATCGGTATGAAAGCCGATCCTGCAGTGCCGCGCAATCTCGGAGAGTTCCGGGATGGGGTCGACCACTCCGTGCGGATAGGTTCCGGCCGTGCCAACCATGGCGATGGTATTGCGGTTGATCTTCCGTTTCATCCCGGCCGGATCGGCGAGCAGCCGTTGGTCCACTGGCACGCGGATCACCTTAATGCCAAAGTAATTCCCGGCCTTGTCGAAAGCCGGATGGGCGGTGGTGGGCGCGATGATGTTGGGATCGGTAATGCCTTTCGTGTCGCGCGCCCAGTCGCGGTAGGATTTCATGGCCAGCAGGATGCTTTCCGTTCCCCCGGAGCTGACCGAGCCGCAGATCGCGTCGGTGGTTTGGGAGGCACCCAGCATATTGGCCGTCATCGCCACGACTTCCGCTTCGAACTTCGAGGCGCTCGGCCACACGTCCGTATGAAGGGCATTGCTTTGCGAATGGACGGCGTAGACTTCATTCAGGAAATCAATGAAGCTCTGGTCGTCGTTATACACTGCGCCGGAGACGAAGCCATCGCGCCAGCGCGATTCCTCATGTGCCTGGATGGCGTTCATTTCGCCCATGATCTCCGCGCGTCCCCGTCCGACCTCCGGAAGTTTGGCGTAGCTGGGGAAATCCCTGCGGTAGGGTTTGAGGGAGGCCTCCATGCCGCTCAGCATTTCATCGTATTCTTTCTCGATAATCGCCCGGAAGCGCGGGATGCGTTTGAGATAACGCTCGGCGGCGGATAGGATCCAGGGCGGAACCCATTTCAGACGTCCTTGAATTTCGTTTAGATCCATGTCGACTCCTTGCTCCCAGGCAGGCATCTGACCGCCCTGAACGGAGGGTGGAGTCCCGGGTCGCAGCGGCAAAAACTCGCAATTCCCCTTCGACCTGGCCACGCCAAAAGCGCCGCTCCGCTCAGGGAAATTCAAAGGGTTGTATCGGAGACAGGCTTATTCGTCCCCATGATGGCGGTTCAAGCGCGCATACATGGATTTGTTGTTCTTATAAAGCCTCAGAAACTCGCCAAAGAGTTCATCATAGATGGCGCGGTTGGCCGGATTCGGTTGAAACACGCGCTCCACGGCCACACTCTTATGAATGTCCTCAAAGGTCATCTGACCCAATCCCACCCAGGCCACATAAGCCGCGCCGCGGCTGTTTGCCCGGATGGGGTCCTTCATCTGCCGGATGGGCCGGTCCAATACATCGGCCATGATCTGGCACCAGATCGCGGCCTGCGCACCGCCGCCGATCATGTTCAGGGCCTCAAAGTGGTGGCGGGTGAATTGTTCCACGCCCTGCAATAGCCAGCGGGCGTTGTAGGCAACGCCTTCCATCACGGCCCGGATCAGATTTTCGCGCTTCGTGTTCAGCGAAATGTTGAAGAATCCGCCGCGCACGGTCGAGTCCTCGATCGGCGTGCGTTCACCGTACAGCCAGGGCGCGAAGATGACCCGGTCACTTCCGGCCGGGACGCGTTCCGCGATCCTGTCAAAGACCTCGAGCGCGTTCTCCGGGGCTTTTCCGGTACCCAATTCATCTTCGGGGAAGATCAGGCTGTCGCGCAGGTGCAGCAGCGTGGAGCCGGCGCATTCCTGCTCGTTGGCAACCGAATAGCGTCCCGGGATGGCGGACGGCACGGCGGCCATGTTGTGATCGATGTCTGTTCCCTTTTTCGGAACGAAGCAGGAGATCCAGGAAGAGGTACCCAGATACAGGTGGGCCTCGTAGTCCTTCACGGCGCCTGAGCCAATGGCCGCAGACTGCGTGTCGCTGGTTCCTACCACGACTTTCACCCCGGCCGAGAGTCCGAGCTCCGCCGCGACCTCGGGCCGGATGGCTCCCAGGATATCGGTGGATTGTCTCATATCGGGGAGTTTGTTGACCTCCACCCCGGCCATCTTCAAAAGTCTTTCATCATAATGGATCTTGTGGGGATCACGGTTGTCGGTCACCCAAAGCAGGAGCGACACGTCGAATGAGGAAGCGAACTGCCCGGTCAGTTGCAGGTTCAGATAGTCTTTCGGTTCCAGGAACTTGTACGTTTCACGGTAAATATCGGGCAGTTCATGTTTAATGAAAAGGATATGGGCAATGGAGTCCTTTCCGGAATGGGTCGGAATCCCGCCGGTCAGGCTCAGCCATGAAAGCAATTTGGTCACCCCGTAGCCTTGAATCTTGATCAAGCCGTCCGTGATTTCCTTGACGTATTTTGCCCCGCGCGTATCCATCCATGACACGGCGTTCATCAACGGACGGCCGTTTCTGTCCACCGGCACGGTGGTTGACCACTGGCTGGTGGCCGAAATGGCAACAATGTCCTGCGCCGGAACGAGGCGGCGCGCCAGCAAACGTTTGGTGGCGTGCCGGACGGCGTTCCACCAATCGCCGGGTATTTGTTCGGCCCCGCCGTTGGGCAGAAAAGAGATCGGCGTCGGTTCGAACTCGTGCATCAACACTTCCCCCTGCCTGTTGACCAAAGAAACCTTGGGGCCCGATGTTCCAAGATCAATGCACAGGACATGTTCATTTTGCATCGTTGTCAATCCCTTCGAAATGAAAAATGGAAGGCTTCCTTACACCTTCCAATAATTCTATCACCGAGTGGGGGCGGCCATGAGTCTACAGTATGCTCAACAGCACCTGCCTTTGTTCCACGCTTTCCCCGGCCTTGACCTTGAGGCGCTCCACTTTTCCGGCGCGCGGTGATTTCAGCTCGTTCTGCATTTTCATGGACTCCAGCAGGATGAGCACTTGGCCCTTTTCGATCTGCTGCCCCTCGCTGACCGGGATCGCGACCACCAGACCCGGCATCGGAGCCTTGAGCTGGAATTCGCCGGACTCCTGGACCTTGCCGCCGATAGAGCTCTTCAAACGTTTTTCCCGTTCGTCCTCCACCCTGACCGGATATTGTTGTCCCAGCAGAAGCACCTGCCATTCATCTTCCCCGGCATAGACGTAGGCTTCATAGGATTGACCGTCGATCAGCATCGAATAAACCGGCTGGCCGCTCACCGATTCAAAATCCACCTCAAAGACTTTATCATTGACGCTGACATGATGGTCATCCATGATGTCCACGGCAAACTCTTTTTCATTAATGGTTGTTATATATTTCATATCTGCCCGGGCCTATCTGTGCAGCCGCTCCCAGCGGCCGACCCATTTCCAGTTGCTGGTGTCACGTTCGTTGCGCATCACGAATTGTGCGGCGCGCTCGGTCGCGTGGTGTGCGACCAGGGTGGCGAAAACCGCCGCGATTTCTGAATGGTGCGTCTCGCGTTCGTCGCCGGGTTCCGGCATCGCGAACCGTTCCTCGACGAAGCGCGTATCATATTGTCCACCCATGAAGCGGTGACTGTCCATCATGGTTTGATGGAAGGGAATATTCGTCCGCACGCCGACGATGCGATACTCTTCCAACGCGCGGCGCATCCGCAAAATAGCCTGACCGCGTGTTTCGCCCCACACTATCAATTTTGCGATCAGCGGATCGTAATACGGCGTGATCTCGAATCCGGGATAAACACCCGTGTCGACGCGCACGCCCGGGCCGGTGGGCAGCAGGCTGTGGGTAATACGTCCGGTGGAGGGCGTAAAACCGTTATAGGGATCTTCGGCGTTGACGCGGCATTCGATGGCATGCCCTCGGATCACCAGGTCCTCCTGTTTATAGCTCAGCTGACGGCCGCGGGCGATGCGGATTTGCTCCGCAACGATATCCACCCCGGTCACGACCTCCGTGACCGGATGCTCGACCTGCAGACGGGTGTTCATTTCCAGGAAGTAGAAATTCTTATCCTTGTCCACCAGAAATTCAATCGTTCCGGCATTGACGTAATCCACCGATTGCGCTGCCCGGACAGCCACCGTCCCCATCCTCTGTCGAAGTTCCCGGTCCATGAACGGCGACGGCGCTTCTTCGATCAGTTTTTGGTGGCGGCGCTGAATGGAACAATCGCGTTCACCCAAATGGATGGCATTGCCGTGCTGATCGGCCAGGATCTGGATCTCGATATGGCGGGCGCCCTCAACCAGTTTTTCCAGATAGACGTTTCCATCTCCGAAAGAAGATTCGGCTTCGCGCCGCGCCGACGCCAGCAGGGCGGGCATTTCGGCAAGCGAGGTGACTTCCCGCATGCCTTTGCCTCCGCCGCCCGCCGTGGCCTTGATCAACAACGGAAATCCGATCTTGGGCGCCTCTGCCAGCAATTCTTCATCGCGCATGGCACCCGTGCCCTCCGTCCCCGGCACGACCGGTACGCCCGCCGCCATGACCGTATTGCGCGCCGTCATTTTATCTCCCATGGAGGCGATGGCCGACGGCTTCGGTCCGATAAACGTGATCCCCGCCTCCAGGCACGCTGCGGCGAACGCTTCGCGTTCCGCCAAAAAGCCGTAGCCGGGATGGATGGCATCGGCTCCGCATTTGCGGGCGATCTCGATGATCTTGTCGGCGCGCAGATACGATTCGCGGGAGGGGGCCGGACCCAGCAAATAAGCCTCGTCCGCATAGCGGACATGCAGGGCGCTCCGGTCCGCTTCCGAATACACCGCAACACTGGGAATCCCCAGTTCGCGGCAGGCCCGCAAAATGCGCACCGCGATCTCGCCGCGATTTGCAACCAGGATCTTGTTGAACATAATTGCTCCTCCTACAGCGGATTGTTGCCGTGCTTCTTGGGCGGGTTCGTCTCGCGCTTGTTTTGCAGCATTTCCAGGGCATTGATCAAACGCGGTCGCGTTTCCCGGGGTTCGATCACATCGTCGATGTAACCGCGTTCTGCCGCGATGAAGGGATTGGCGAATTTCTCACGATATTCTGCCACCAGTTCGGCCTTTCGTTTGACGGGATCCTTGGCCTTGTCCAGTTCCTTGCGGAAGACAATGTTGACGGCGCCGTCCGGACCCATGACGGCGATCTCCGCGGTCGGCCAGGCCAGATTCACGTCCCCCCGGATATGCTTGGAGGACATCACGCAATAGGCTCCGCCGTAGGCTTTGCGCGTGATCACCGTGAGTTTGGGGACCGTTGCCTCGCAATATGCAAACAACAGCTTGGCGCCCGATCGGATGATTCCGTTGTGTTCCTGGTGCGTTCCCGGCAGGAAGCCCGGCACGTCCTCAAACGTGATGATCGGAATGTTGAATGAATCAAGAAAGCGCACAAAACGGGCGGCCTTTTCACTGGCGTCGATATCGAGCACGCCGGCCAGCACGGCCGGCTGATTCGCCACGAGGCCGACGGAATGTCCGCCCAGACGTCCAAATCCGATCACGATATTCGCCGCAAAGTTCTCCTGGACCTCATAGAAGTCGCCGTTGTCCACGATCAGGCGGATGACCTCCTTAATGTCATAGGGCTTATCGGGCGACTGGGGAATGATATTATCAAGGGCGTCTTCCATTCGTAACGGATCGTCCCCGGTTTGAATGAACGGCGCATCCTCCATGTTGTTTTGAGGCAGATACCCGAGCATTTTGCGCATCAGATAGAGCGTATCGGCTTCGTTATCCCCGGCGAGATGACAGACGCCCGATTTTTCCGAGTGAACGCTGGCGCCGCCCAGGTCTTCGAAGGAGACATCCTCATGCGTCACCGTCTTGACCACGTCCGGACCGGTGACGAACATATAGGACGAATTTCGCACCATGAATATGAAATCCGTGAGGGCCGGTGAATAGACCGCGCCCCCCGCACAAGGTCCCATGATGGCGCTCAGCTGCGGGATCACGCCCGAGGCGAGCGTGTTGCGCAAAAATATGTCGGCGTAGCCGCCGAGCGATACCACGCCTTCCTGGATGCGGGCACCGCCGGAGTCATTCAAACCGAGGAGGGGCGCACCGGCCTTCATGGCCATGTCCATGATCTTGCAGATCTTGGCAGCATGCACTTCTCCGAGCGAACCGCCAAACACGGTGAAATCCTGCGAGAATACATATACCAATCTGCCCTCGACGGTCCCCCAGCCGGTGACCACCGAATCGCTGAGAAATTTCTGCTCGTCCAAATTGAAGTCCTGGGTGCGGTGCACGACGAATGCATCCACCTCGCGGAACGAACCTTTGTCAAGCAGCAAGTCGATTCGTTCACGCGCCGTGAGCCGTCCCTTCTTGTGCTGCGCCTCGATGCGCGCTGCGCCGCCACCGAGCCGCGAGCGGGCTCTCATTTCTTCAAGTCGCTTGGATTTAGGATTCTCGTTCATAGGTCTCTCTTTCGAAGTAAGTCCGGTTGTGAGGATCGAGAACAACCATGTCTGTGAAGATCAATAATAGGATCGTTGCGAGCAGATCAAAGGGCCAATTGGCACGGAGTTGGGTCTGGACGAAGAGGCGGTCTGCCCAAACCCAGGCCGCGTACAAGCTGGAGGCGATGGTGAATGCCCTGCGGGTCCAGTGCTTGCCGCGCCACATGCACCACAACAAGAATAAACCCGTGAGCGTCCAGACCGCGCCCGTGATCTCAATGTAAAGCGGCAGGAGGGGCCCTTCATAAGCCCTAAGTGTATCACTCCAGGCAAGCCCGGCTGCGAATCGAATCGCCTGCCAGCATGTTGAGTAGAACACCACTACCAGGAGCAGAGTTATGTGAATGGGCAATTTGCGGCGCATCGCTGATCAAACCAGGGGATGGAGGCGGAGGCTGGCCTCGGACTTAACCGATATCCAGCGTGATTTTCCCGAATTGCAGGCCGTCTTCCAGCCGTTTCTGGGCGGCCGCGGCCTCCCTCAGCGGAAAGCTCTGATCGAGGGCAGGCTGCAACTTGCCCGCGACCACCAGATCCATGACGGTGACGAAATCCTGCCTGGGGCTCATCGTCGAGCCAATGATCGACAGCTGCTTGCCAAAAACGAAGCGATTATCTATTTCAAATTTGGGGCCGCCGCTGTTGCCGACCGTCAACAATCGTCCCCCTTTGCGCAGCGCGCGCAGGCTCAATGGAAATGTGATGCCCACATTATCCACGACGACATCGGCTCCCGCCCTGTGGGTGGCAGCATAGACCGCCTTGGACCAATCCCCTTCTTTTGAACGGTCGATCAGGACATCTGCGCCCAGGGACTCGGCCATCTCCAATTTTCTGGCATCCGAACCGACGACGATCACACGGGCACCGCTGAATTTTGCGACCCGCACACTGGCCGTGTTGACCCCCCCTCCCGCGCCGACGATGACGACCGTTTCGCCGGCGCGCAGATTTCCGCGCGTGATCAGCGAATGCCAGGCGGTTTGGAATACCAACGCCGAGGCGGCCGCGGTCCGCAACTCGAATTCCGGGGGCAATGGATAAAGTTGCCGCGCGGGCAGGCGGATATATTCTGCATACGTGCCGCGCATCGTTTCGCCCAGCAGATTCCAGTCGCGGCACAGGTTGTCACGGCCCGCGCTACAAAACTCGCAGTGGCCGCAGCCGATGTTCGGATTGATGGCGACGTGCTGACCCACCGCCTGGTCGGCAACGCCCTCACCCAATTCAATGATCTCGCCCGCACCGTCGGCACCATTGATATGCGGGAGTTCCAATTTCAATCCGGGCCAGCCCTGGCGGACGGTCAGATCGACCCGATTCAATGCCGCAACATGCAAACGCACCAACACTTCGCCCCTCCGGGGCACGGGTGTCGGGAAGTCCCTGTATTCCAGGACTTCCGGTCCGCCGTGCTGGAAAAAGAGAACCGCTTTCATGATGATCGCCTCCGATGTTGCAGCGGCAACTGCCTTGGACTTTTCCTAGGGTGCCCGATATTCATAATACCAGTATAACGGTGTGCCATCGCTGGCCGCTCTCTGATCCAGTTGACCGCCAGGGTAGCTGGCCTGCACGGGCCCGATCGCGCTCTCATTGCCCGGCAGAAAAACGAACAGCAGCCGATCCCTGGCCTGGAGGGCCGGAAGGCTCTGCGGGACCCAGGGCATCGTGGCGTCAATGCCTTGAATATCAGGTGCCAGATACTGGATGCTGGGGATGGAATCGTAGCCCATCAGCGGCTGTCCGAAAAATACAACCTCCAGGTCCGAAGGCTTTCCGATTAGATCATCGGCCAGGCGCTGGGCGATCACACCCGGGGTGTGGCTCCAATCCATCACGGTCTTTGGCGTGTAAACCAGGAAATAAAAGTAAAGCTCGTAGACCGTCATCCAGATCACGATGGCTATGGCGATCGCATTCAGAGGACGTTTGAGATTGGGCCAGAGCCGCTCCAACAGACCGGTTGTTTCGTCCAGACCGTAGCCTACGAGAAGCGCGCAGACGGGGGCCGCGGCCAGATAGCGTTGTGCGGCAGGCGTTGATTCGCTCAATCCGCCAATCAGTCCGAACGTCATGATCCAGAGCGCAAGCAGGGGAAAGCGCTCTTTGGAATTTCGTATGAGCAGGATCACCAGGCCCAGCAGGAACAGGCTGGCCGGCAGAGGCAGTAACAACGGCGTGCCGGGCAAATACCATGCATTCAGCGGGATATAGGTAAATGCTCCCAGACCCTTCACAACCTGTAATAGGAGAATGAACCAGACCGGCTGATCTGAAGATTTGATCATGGAGTTCAGGATCGGGCCGAACAAGGTTACGCGGTTAAAAGGAGCGAAAAACTCGTTGGGATGAAGAATATAAAAGATGCCGAGCGGCAGTACAACCACGACCGCCACCAGAAACATCAGCGCCAGATAGGGCAGGATTCGTTTGAATCTCTCCCGGTTGACCCATGCCATGAGCAGGAACCAGAGCACGATCGGCACGATCAAAATTCGTCCGCTGGGATAGAAATACTGGGCAATCCCCAGGCAGAGACCGGCGATGGTAAAGGCCCGGGGCGCTTCCTGTTCCCAGCCATACCACAGGGCCCCAATGACAACTGTATACCACAGGCCGTCCCAGATATTGTTGAGGCCAATCCGGCTGAAATTGATGTGATAGCTGTACGCGGCCAGAAAGATGGCGGCGATCAAAGCACTCCGGCGGTTGAAGAGGATCCGCCCGGCAACATAGGTTGCCGTCACGGTCAATGCGCCGGCCAGGGCCGACGGAAGGCGCAACGCCTGCGTGGTCTCCCCAAACAACCGAATAGAGAGTGATTCAATGAAATAATACAAGGCAGGAAAGGAGAACCCGCTTGTGATGAATGGGTTATTGATTCCGCCATGGATGAAACCCAGCGCCGCGAGGCCGGATGAGCCTTCATCGCCTGTCAGAATGATGGGAATCCGGTCGGAGGCAAACGCCCGGACGAAAAAGGCCGCGACCGTCAAGGCCAGCGGCAGGTAAATCGCACGGCCCCTCCAGCCGGATATCTGGATTGGCCAGCTCAAGCTTCCAAGGATGGCCGCGCCGATCGCAAGAATCCAGGCGAGGATTGCCGCTGCCGGATTCCGCATCAAGCTCCCGTCGCCGGCAGCCACGAAGGCCATGTAGGATAGAAACGGGCTCGCGAAGAGCACCGCGACCTGCCAGTCGGCGAGCCGCAGCCACGCCGCGATCCGTCTGATGACCGTTTCAAGCCGGGCGGCATTCTCATTGTTCCTGATGATCTCGATCAGGGGCATCAGGAACAAAAGGATACCGAACGCGCTGAGCCAGATGACCTTGCTGCGCTGATCAAGCGGCAAACTCTGCAAGATCCATTGACTCAAAGCGACGATGAGGCTGCCTGTCAATAACAGGCTTGTCCGCAGCGGGGCCTGGGTATCGGACACTATTTCAGTTCCAACTCCGCACGGCTGATCACCAACCTCTGGATTTCGCTGGTGCCCTCATAGATCTCCGTGATCTTCGCGTCACGGAAATAACGTTCCACAGCCAGTTCTTTGCTGTAACCCATTCCGCCGTGAATTTGGACGGCCGCGTGGGCGCAAAACATCGCCGTTTCCGAGGCGAACAGTTTCGCCATGGAGGATTGCAGTGTAAAACGTTCGCCGGTCCGCTTCGAGCGTTCCTTCGACATGGCGGCATTATAGACGAGCAGACGCGAGGCCTCGATGCGCGTCTTCATATCTGCGATCTTAAAGCCGATGCCCTGAAACTCACCGATCTTCTGGCCGAACGCTTCGCGTTCGCGGGCGTAGGCGGTGCTGGCCTGATACGCGGCTTCCGCGATTCCCAGGGCCTGCGCCGCAATCCCGATTCGTCCGACATCCAGCACGGTCATCGCAATCTTGAATCCATCCCCTTCTTCGCCAAGGCGATTGGCCGCCGGCACACGGCAATTCTCAAAAATGAGTTCGCTGGTGGCGGAGGCCCGGATGCCGAGCTTTGGCTCTTTCTTGCCGCGCCTGAATCCGGGTGCACTGCGGGTATCCACAAGAAAGGCGCTGATGCCCTTCTGTTTCCTCTCGGGATTGGTGATCATGAAGACCAGCACGAAATCGGCAACGGGACCGGATGTGACCCACAGCTTTTGTCCGTCCAGGACATAATCATCGCTATCGCGCGCGGCGCGGCTTTTCATGGTCGCCGCATCCGAACCGGACATGGGTTCGGTCAGGGCATACGCGCCGATGCCTTGGCCCGATGCGACCGGTTTCAAGAACTTCTGCTTCTGTTCCTCGGTGCCGAACTTCAAAATGCCGTGACAAAAAAGCGAATTGTTCACTGACATGACCGTGCCGTGCGCGGCGTCCGCCTTGCTGATCTCTTCGAGGGCAAGCACATAGGAGAGGG
>DATJBI010000192.1:0-9193 GCA_035515435.1 Anaerolineales bacterium | reverse complement strand
GGCGCGGGCCGCGGCGTGATCAAGGCCTTTCTACAGGGCACCGGCTGCGACATCGCCGAGATTCGCTCCGAGATGAATCCCGGCTTTGGCGGGATCCATCCCGAACCGATCGCGAAGAATCTCGGCGCGCTTTCGTCGGCGGTCAGTTCGGGGATGGGCAACTTCGGCCTCGTCACGGATGGCGACGCCGACCGCATCGGCGCGATGGACGAGCGCGGCACCTTCGTTGATCCACATAAGATATTTGCCTTGTCGCTGAAATACCTGGTGGAGCAGCGAGGCTTGAAGGGCGCGGTCGTGCGGACGGTCTCAACCACGCGCATGATCGACCGCTTGGCAAGGAAATACGGACTGAAGCTTTATGAGACGCCGGTCGGATTCAACCACATCGCAGATTACATGATGCAGGAAGATGTCTTGATCGGCGGCGAAGAATCGGGCGGCATTTCGTTCAAAGGGCACATCCCCGAAGGCGATGGGCCGATCATGGGATTGCTGCTGGTCGAGATGATCGCGGCGTGGAAAAAACCGCTGGTCGATCTGATCGATGAACTGGTTGCGGAGGTTGGTCCCGCCTTTTACATGCGCGTGGATCTGCGCTTGAGCCGTCCCGTTGCAAAGCAGGAGATGACCGATTTCCTCACCGGGCAGGCTCCGCAGGAGATCGGCAGCGAGAAAGTGGATGAGATCAGCCAACGCGATGGCATAAAATACATTATGGCCGATGATTCCTGGTTGTTGATCCGTCCATCGGGGACAGAACCGGTGCTCAGAGTATACGCGGAAGGCAGAACACTTGAAATGGTCAAAGCCTTGATGGGGTATGGAAAGAAAGTCGCAGAGAGTGTCGTCTAGGAGGATACGGGCACCGCATGATCACGAGTGGGCCCCGGAGAGATGGAAGAGGGCCCTCTGCGGGTCAAAGGCCACGAGCAATTCGCGCTGAGATCCTCCGGAAGGCTCGCCCGGGCAGGCGATTGACCCGAGTGCCGTCGGGCTTAAGATTGCGACTTGGCCGCCCATTGTTGAGATCATCCATCCCTCCCGGCCTCAGGCGCACCGATCTTGGAGCAGGAGCAGGAGTCATGTACTTAAGAATTTATCAATTTAACCTTGCTGCAGGCCAGCGCTCGGCGGCCGAGGCATTCGTTGATAACATTCTCCCTGCCATCCGAATGCAGAACGGGTGCGATCGATGTGAGTTCTTCCTCGATGACGAAAGCGGTGATTGCGGGTTTATCGTCCTCTGGTCATCGAAAGAAGCGGCGGATGCCACCGCACCCACGGTCTTTTCCATTTTGACGCCGGTCCTGGCCTTCGCAGCGGCCCCGCCAACCGTACGCTTTTTCGAAGTATATGAACCGAAGAAACGGTAGGCACCCGGGCCCCAATGGACCATCTTGAATTCAAGGCGGAAAGGGGCGGCCCAATACAACGTGCGGTTATTGACTGCAAGGATGGCTCCCTCCGGAGGCTCCGTTCGCTGGGACCGGCGGGATAATGCGCACCGCAGGATAAAAAAATGGGACAGCAATTGCTGTCCCATCCAATTTAAAACCTGCGATCGTCAAATCTATTTCGTGGGCGCTGCGCGCAAGCGGCGTGCGAGGAAGATCACCGCGATCAATACCATGGCCGCAATCACCAATCCCGGAGCACCGAATTCGTCGCCAATGCCCGTCTTCGGCAGGGCCGTCGAAGTAGGCACGATGGTGAGCTGGGCGTTCGCGGCCTGAGTCAGCGCCGCGCCCACGGTGGCCGTGATCGGTTCGATGGTATCTGTGATGATCGGCGTTTGGGTGGAGGTGGCCTCAGCCAGGACCGGAGTCTCGGTCGGCTGCTCAGTCGGGGTCGCAAGACTGGCGGCCAGCGAGGTCGCGGTCAACGCCTGCTGCACCTGCGCGTTCTGCGTGGCCTGGGCCGCGGCCTGTTGATTCGCTGTAGTGCGGCCGGGCAAAATCCCAAAGAAGTACACCCCCGCCAGACAGGCGAGTGAGAGCAGGACAATTCCCGCCAATATACCGGCCGCGATCAAGAACGTGCGGTTGCTGGATTCCTCCGGCGGTTGGGCATTTAGATTGCTTGGGTCGTCTTGATACATGATATTTTCTCCTCGCGTGTTATGGTATCTATTATCCCACAACTTCCAGGTTTATCAGAGGGACGAGCACCTGCTCGCCGTTCTCGAGCTTGACATCTGCGGCAGGAGCGCGCAGGCCGCTGGGCAGTACGCTCAGGCCGGGATGCAGGGCGGCGATCGTGCCGATCATCCCTGCCGCGGGCGGGCGGCGCATCCGCACGGTCAGGCCCGCCGCAAAAGTGATGACCTCCTGAGGCGGAGGCAGTTCAGAGGAAACCGGCAGAGGGATGATGATCTCGGGCCGCGCCCCGCTGTAACGGTCCAACATTTCCGCGTTGAGGGTCGCTTCGCGCTTGACATTGGTGGTCAGCAGGCGATAGGCGGCGGAATTCATGGGCATGGAGCCGAATCCGTCGGTCAGCACGATCGGATAACGCATCTCGCGCGCGACCGGCAGCAAGGAGGGAAACAGGCTTGCCAGGATCAATCCGCGCACGGGAAGTTCCGCTGCGGCCTGCAGGGTGTCCACCTCCTTGCATTGACCGGCGATGATCACCGAGCCGCGCAAACTGACATCCAGTCTTCCGGCGGTCAGGACGCTGTCGGGTTGTTCGGCCAGATTGGTCAACATCCCCGTATCCACACGCCCGTTGCCCCACACGCCCTGCACAAGCGCACCGGCCGACTGGATCACGACGCCCCGATCGGGGATGAGCTGCACCACACTGCCGGGTATGCCGGCGCGCAGTTCCAGCCGCGATTCGCCGACCTCGATCAATACTTCCCCGCCGCCGGCCGCCACCACCCGGCCCTCGCGGGACGTCTTGACCGTTCTCGGAATGATGCCGGGTCTCGCCGCAATCACCGCGCCGGATGCAACCCGATCCCCGACCTTGCAACGGATCAGTTTATCTGCCGCGTCCGGCAATAGATTCAGTATGCCTGCCACGTCAAGCAGAACATGTTCGCGCGCCCAGCTCGCCTCCGCGACGACGTCGGCTGGATTGACCTTTTGATCCAGCCGCACGACCACCTTGCCATTGATTGGCAGCACGCGCTCGCGCAGGATCGTGGTCAGCGGCAAAATATGATGAACAGGAGCAAGCATCGTCTCAGCCTCCGACCGTCCACAGCCATTTCTTGAACAACTCCCGCCGCCGCACCGGATCCTCGGGCAGGATCAACGGCCGGCCGCGTCCATCCATGACAACTCCCATCGCGCCGCCGCTCACGCGCACCGAGCCGCTGCGGCCCTGGCCGAAGCCGACATCCGCGCCGCGCGATGGCTGAAGGGTCAATTTGGCCGATTGCCCATCAGGCAGCGGCAGCAGCTCGAGGCCTCCAGATTTGATCTCGGCCTGCGCTTCATGGCCGTCGTCGTAGGTCAAGCGGGCCCGCGCCACCAGGGAACCATAACTGGCGGAAGCGACCACGGAGACCACCGTGCCAAGACTCTGGAATGCACCCGATTCCAGGACCTGCACCGGCATAATGCTGTTGCGCGCTGCCGCCGCACCGAGCATGGGAAGCAGATCGTTTTTGTCGAGGATGATCGTGGTCAAACCGGTTGGCTGGATGGCGTCCAACAGCAGCAACAGGCTTTGTCCGGCGGTGGGCGCATCGCCTAACGCACCGCCGCCCGCCAGGATCGGCTCAAAGCCCGGAAGCAATCCCGGACGCGGGGCACGCACCGAACGCGGAAAATTGCGCCTGGCGGTTTGCACGGCAAGATAGAGCGCCTGACGCGTTACGGCCTGCGCAATCGCCTGGTCTTCCTTGGTGGCCGGGATCGAGGCCGGATATAACGCCTTTTGATAGATGTAATCGCGCAGCACGCCGGTGGAAATATCCAGCGAGGACCACCGCAGAACATCTTCCAAGGTTGTATATTGCAGCATGGCGGGCAGATTCTCGCCCAGGCCGAACTGCGGATATACTCCCAGCGTGGATCGCTGTCCAAAGCCCGCCGCGATCACCGCGGCGGAGGCCCCGATATCGACGCTCAGCAAACCTTTGCTCCCGGCGTAGATCTGGCTGAGGAAGCGCACCATCCGCCCCTCTGCATAGGCAGTGGGCAGGACAGCGCCATTCGCCCAATTTGTAATCACATCCAGGCCCTTCAATTGACTCTGGCGGACCCCAAGATAGATCTGGGCCAGCTCCCGCGAGGCCGGTTCGAGGTCCTCTGTCTCCAGCGAGGGACGCACGTTTGGGCTGAAGTGCAGGGAGGAAGTCACATTGTTCAGCAATTCCTTGACCTCATCGTCCAGTTTCTGATTCCCCGCGAACAGGACAGCCGGTCGTTTCGCCGGCGGCAGAAGATAACTTGCCAACCCCACCGGCTCCAGCATCTTATGAACGGAACGGGACGCCCCGCCGTCCATGCCCCCCGAAATGATCACAACATCGGGCTGCAAACGCAGAATCGTATCGATCCGTTGATCGGCCCTGTGATGATTGTTCAACCCGACCGAATCAACCACGCGCCCGTAGGTCATCTCGGCCAGGCGAAGAGCGCTTTCCAGCGAAACCTCTTCCAGCAGACCCACCACGGCCATCTTCAGCGCGGGGCCGGCAGACAAGGTGGAGACAAACGCATCCACCCCGGAGCCATCCGGCTGGCACGGCGTGATGAGCTGATGATCTTGATTGAGCAGTATCCGTCCCGTCACGGTCTGCAGTTCCTGGAGCGCATTGCGAACCCCCCCGCTGACATCCATAAAGGGTGCCTCGACCGTGGAAGGAGCGGAGGCGGAGGCGAGCAAACGATACTCGCCCTCGACCACGTCAAACAGAACGGCGCGCGTGGTGGCCGCGCCGATATTTACGGCCAGAAGAGAATCACCTTGGACAAGAGAACCAGGCATATTTAATGCAGTCCGAACAAAGTTCCCAAGAAATGAAAACGATCAATGAACGCCGTCAGCGCGGCGGAATACACACCCGCGAACAGCACTCCCAGGGTGATGGCAATAAAAATGCCTCCGATGAAAGCAATGAGTTCGATCAGGCCGAAGCGGTGCACCGAACCGTCACTGGCCCTACGCGCGCCGAAATGGAAATAAACCAGCGTGGTTGCAACGCCCGCCAGGATCCAGGCGCCGTTGACTATCATGCCGATCCATTGAGCCGCGGAAGTCACCGAACGCGAATCAAACATGTTGATGGTCGCGCCAATTTGTGGAAAGAGGGTGCCACTCACCGCGCCGCCAACGGCGACCGCCGCGCTCACGCCGACCAGCAGCGCCATGGTCGGCATTCCCATTTGCGTGAGCCGCGGCGAGACCTTTGTCAGCAGGAGCACGCTCAGGATCAATGGAATGGTCAGCAAAGCCTTTTGGGTGAACGGGCCCGCGATCATCGGGAACAGCAGATCAGGCCAGATCACCTGTCGAAAAGCAACCGAGGCAACATAGCCGGCAGCCACGCCTACGAAAATATAGACCGCAATGCGGAACAGGGGATTGTCGCCGATCAAATAGCTGAAGATGCAGAGCGTAAAGAGAAAAGCGACCAAACCCGGGATCAGATCAGGAGGTAGATTAGGCAAATCAGCTTTTCTCCCTTTCCGCCCGGCGGGCCTGCAGGCCCGACACCAGACTCCATAAACCACCCAGGATGATCATCACGGCCGCCAGCAACGACCCAAGGCTATATGCATCCCAATACCGGCGTGCCAGCCCAGCCTGCCCATTGGCCTGTTCAACCTTGGACGCATCATTTAACCCATTGATCAGTCCGTTCACCTGCCCGGAAGCAACATAAGGCATGAACATTGGGCCGGCCTGTGAACTGGACACAATTACAAGCGAGGCATTGCCCCGCAGGGGCCCAGCCTGTTCAATCCAGACACGGCCGCTCTCCGGGCTGTCGGTCAAAAGGATGATCGAGGCAAAATCTGAAAAATGCGTTACCCCCTGCAGGGGCGCAGTCTGCCAGGCCTGCGAACCATCCGCCGCGAGGGGCATCGCCATGGCTGGATCCTGTGCAAACTCATAGACACCCGCTAGTCCCCCGGGCAGGTAACCAAGGTCAACATATTGTCTGCCAGGCTGATAACCTTGAACCGGTAATGAACCTGATTGAAGACTGGTCATTAATTGTTCAGCCAGGGCCGGCCCGGTGGGCGACGAGGAGAGGATCGTCAAACGAGGGTGCTTTAACAGGAGCAGCCGGCTGAGATAAGGCGCGGCAACGGTTTGCATTTCACCGGATAAGGACGGCTCATAATCGAACACAGCCAAAACCGGCGCACCGGCCGGGATCTTTTCCATCGCGGAGATTGCCATCTCGGTCTGATCATCGGGGACCCGGGCTGGCAGGGCGAAGATCTGAGTTCCCGCCAAGAGAACGCCGCCCACCATCAGGAACATTAATACACCAAGCGCCCAACGCAAGACTCTCTGGGACATCATGGCGGGAGTTGCCCGCATCGGGATCGGCGCGGTCTCCGCAGCCAGGATCTGTTCAAGCAATTTTGCCTGGGTCTGATGCTCATTGGTGGCATTCAGCTTGATGGAATAGGCCTTGGGCTTGCTGGTCGGCAGAAAGCTGGGCCCGGCAGGCAGGACGTCCTGCAGACCCGCCAAAGGTCCACCGGCCTCCTCCATGGAAGACTCGGTGCCGGGAGCGGGAGAGGCCGGCAGGGCAGATTCAACCGGGCGCATCGCCTTGACCCACGAGGGCAGTTCAGCGGGAGCAATTGTTTCCCCCGTTTCTGCTGGCTGAGGAGGCACATTCGAATCGCTGGAAGACTGATCGGTGCTTTTCGGACCTGCAACCGTCAGCCAATCAGGCACCTGCAGGGATCCAAAGATCGCATCCGCGTTGTCACCTGTCGCGGGGGGAGCCTCCGTGAAGGCCGGAGTTGAAGCGGACGCTTGAGATACTTCCTGCGATGTAAACGCGGACGCTATTGTTTCCGGAGGCGGTGTCGGCGATTGTGGTTCAGCGGGCTTAAGCCCAGCCAACCAGTCAGGCGTTTCAGATACGACCGGTGTTTGGCCAGAGTCTTGGGCCGGTGAGGGGGCAGGTGGAGAGCCCTTCTGTGGAAGACCCCCCCCACTTTGTGCGGAAGCCGCCTTGAGCCAATCAGGCACCTCGGCGGAAGAAGACTCAGGTGTAGCCGGCGTCACAGGCGCCTGGCCAAAGGCTTTCAACCAATCGGGAATTTCTGCCGGCGCGGCAGGCTCGCTTTGCGCGGGCGGCCCGCCCTGGAAACGATCCACTTGAGATGGGACCCGTGGTTCGGCCCCTGAAGACGGCGGTGGTGAGTCAGGAGCAGCCTGCTGAGCTGGGAGCTTGCTCAACCAATCAGGCAGATCGCCTGCCGGCGGAGACGCCGGCGCGGGCCCACGCTGCGGATTACGGTCTTCGGACAAACCCGAGGCTGATGGAGATTCCCCCCCCGATGCAGACCCAAAGGGTTGTGATTCCAGGTTCTTGAGCCAATCTGCGTCCTCAGGCGACGAAGCAAAAAAAGGCGTCGGGGCAGCAGGCTCAGGGGACTGGACAGATTCGCCGCCCCCGCCCGGAGGAGAGGCGGAGGATCGGCCAGCGCGTGAGAGCCAATCAGCCAATTCATCTTTTTCGGGGACAGGTTCCTGAGGCGCCATCCAGGAAGGCGGGGTATTTTCGACTGGAATCTCAGACGGTGTCTGTGTGGCAGCAATGCTGGG
The DNA here is from genome assembly GCA_035515435.1 of Anaerolineales bacterium. GTDB lineage: Bacteria > Chloroflexota > Anaerolineae > Anaerolineales > Villigracilaceae > Fen-1038. The sequence continues at coordinate 1,435 of DATJBI010000192.1, read as the reverse complement.
AGCGACATCCTCAGAATCTTCATGACCGCCCAGTTCGACCCATTTCACTTGTTGACTCTCATCGGGCTCATTCTTTTTCTTTTTCGAAGGCACGCTGCCGGTAAGGCTTACCAGCCAATCAGGGACGTCCGCCTCCTCTTCCCCGCCTTGCGATGCCAGGCCAGCCAGCAGGTCAGGCGCGGCAGGTGCAGGGGGTGCAGCGTTCTGGGAGGACAGGGATGAATCGGCCGCATCTTCACTGGCAGATTGACGCGCCTTTTCGCGGGCATCCCTCAGCCACTGTGGAAGGATCGGTTCAAGTTCGGCAGTGACCTTTTTGGTCGGGAGCTGGCCGGGTTGAATAGGTGCGTCTTCTCCCTTGAGGGGACCGGTCAACGGCTCAAGACGGGACATGCAATTCTGGCAGAACTCTGCATTGGCGGGATTTACCTCGCCGCAAACGGGACATTTGATGGTGCTCATCAATTGCCTCCGTAGGGACGATCCGCACCAAACAGGACGCGCAAACCGGTGGTCAACGTGCCGAGCGCGACCCCGATCAAAATGCCGCGGGCACCGCCGAGCGCAAGCACCTGTTGAATCCACGGGCGGACGATCTGATTTAACGGGCTGATCTCTCCAAACGGCAGGGTCGCAGAGGCGACCAGCATCAAGACCGCGGTCAAAAGAAAGATGATGCTCATCAGGTCCGCCCGGCGGCGCAGGAGTCGAATGCCGGCATAGAGCAGCGTCACGGCCAGTAGGGCCATCAACGTCGCCTCGACAGGCACGATCACTGCGTTCACCAACAAGCGCATATCGGGATTATCGGGTCCGAGGGCCAGACCAAAAATAAAACTCGCAAACAGACTGAGCAGCAAAATGACGCTGTAGATACTGCCCTTTTCGCGGCGGCGGACCTTGTCGCCGTGCACGGAAATCAGGTTGAAAACGCCCACCAGCGCCGCCACACCCGCCAGAATGATCGCCCAACTGAGCAGAACACCCTGCACGCCGTCCAGGGCAGGCACAAAATAACCGATGAGAACGATCACACCCGCCCCGATTGCAATTGCAACGGCAACGTAACGCATCAGATCAGTCCTATCAATTTCAAAACCGCTCCGACCAAAAGCGCCAGGATGATCAACCAGCGCAAGACATCCTGGACATTCAAGCTGGCGGCGTGCGAGGCCCCGGCGTCGAGATACGCGGCGGTTGCGAACAATTCCTCGCCGATCAGCGGTTCCTGCGCGGCGGCAAAGAGTGCGGCCTGCGAGGAAATATCGGAGCTGGCTCCCAGCAAAAATACGCTCTCGCGTTCAGCGATATCGGCCAGCAACGCGGCCTCCACTCCAAAGTCACCGACCAGCATGCCCGCCGAAACGTTTTCATCGCGAATGATCGGCATGGCCCCCGCCGCCGCCGAGAACGGCGTCAGCCCGGTCAGGCGTCC
>DATJBI010000191.1:0-15379 GCA_035515435.1 Anaerolineales bacterium | reverse complement strand
TCGAAACGAAGGATGTGACCGCCTTGGGCGCGGTCACGGCCTCGCTGATCCAGCCCATCCCGGGCGTGGAGCAAACGCTGACCTGCCTGGCCGTGGACATCTAGGGTCCGGCGGCAAATATGCAATTGTGAGGGTCCCGCCAAGTTGCCCGGCGGGACCCTGGGTTCTCTTGCGGCGCGCTGCCGTTGGCGGTCAACAAAAAGCAGATGCCCGATCAGCACCTGGGCGGCAGATTTTTGTTAGCGATGCAGGTTCTTGGCTGCGATGAAGCTCAGGCCGGCCTTTGTCAGATCCCGCGCAGTGTGATTGGCGGCCGCGAGCTTCTCCATGAAGTTGCGTTGCATGTTGTCCCAATCACCGCTTTCGATGACCTCCTTCTTCTCGCGGAAGTAATCGAGAATATCGGAGGGATGGGTCAGGGTTTGTTCCACTTCGAGGTCGCCGCCCTCATGCTTGGCGGCGATGTTCGCCACATGGTCGGCGATCTGCACCAGTTCGGCGCGCCGGTCGTAGGGCTGGATCACGATGCTCTTCCAGGTCTCGACAATATGATGCTCGAAGCGCACCACTCTCTCGAAGCCGAGTGCTTTACGAAATTCCGCGGTCAATTCCATGGTCTCGTTGTTGATCGAGTTTGCCCAATTGAATCCGATCAGGGGGCTGGTCCCGTCTTCGCGGCTGAACAGTTTCGCCATCGCCATGATCCAGAGGGCGTGATACGGGTTGTCCGATCCAAAGTAAACGGAGATCTTGAACTGGATGTTCACGCCCAGCCGGTACAGGAGAAAGCCGAGCAGGATCGTCCCGGCATTGAAGTTCAGCACGTGCTGCACGCCATAATTGGTATAGTAATAGAGAAATTCATCGAGCCACATCAGGGCGTGATCGTTGGGCTGGCCGATCCCGCCGAAGTAGCCGGTGATGGTGGCCGGTCCGCCCAGATGCACGTTCGAGCCGTCCGTGCCTTTGGTATCCAGGGTCTCGACAAACGATGAACCGATGATGTCCAGCGCGGCCACAATGGCAGGCAGGTCCCCGTCCATTTCTGATTCTTTCATGCGGCGCACTGCAATGAATCTGCCTGGGACCAGCGTTTGGTCCGCAATGGCCCGCTCGGCCATCGGACGGATCCAGGGGAAATATTGCAGGGCGGAGACCTCGAGGGTGACCGCGTACTTGTCCTTGAATTTCATCTGGTTTGCCGCCTCGCCCAGGACCCGCCGGCGGTAGTCCGCAATGGAAGTGAAGGCGCCGCGGTCGCGCTGCTCGATGAGCCAGTGCAGATCCTTGATCGCCTCCGGTTTTCTCTCCTGCACGATCTTGAAGAGATTCTCCATTTTGCGCGCGGCCCGGTGTTTGCGATTGATCTCCTGGGGTGTTCCGTACTTCGACACCACCTGGAAGAAGTTCTTCATCACCTGCGAGTCAGGATCAAGGAAGACGGAGTTGACCGCCCGGACCTTGTCGGGCGAGATCTTGAGAAGTTTTTGCAAATCGCTCATGGGATAAGCCTCCTGGTTGTTTGATCTGGCGCCGGCCTCAACTTGCCCTTCCGGCCCTGCGGCCGTCCAACTAGCCCAGCATCTTCTTCAGTTCGTTGTACTCCTCGTCCTTCATGGCGAACCAGTTCTCCGGTTGCGGGAATTTCCCGGCGATGACTTCATCATGATAGGCCTGCAGGCCCCTGAGAATGACCTCGCCGGCGTTGCCAAAGACCTTTGCCATCTTCGGCTTGAATCGCGGGTACAGCCCAAACATGTCATGGTAGATCAGCAATTGGCCGTGGGCGTGCGGGCCGGAGCCGAGGCTCATGATGATGCAGCCCTCGGCGCGCTCCGTGATGATCTGGCACAAGCGGTCCGGGATCATTTCAAATAGGATGGCGAAGGCCCCGGCTTTTTCCAGCGCCTTGGCATCGTCCACGATCTTCTTGGCCAGTTCGGCGCTTTTTCCCTGGACGCGGAAACCGCCCAGTGCGGAGACGGATTGCGGGGTCAGACCAAGATGACCGATCGCCGGGATGCCCGCATCGACGATGCCTTGGATGCGGTCCGCCATGGCGGCGCCGCCTTCCAGCTTGATCGCGTCGCAGCCTGCCTCGGCCATGAAGCGGCCCGCGTTACGGATGGCTGTTTCAATGCTGGGCTGATAGGTCATGTAGGGCATATCGCCGACCAGGAAGGCCGTGGGTGCGCCGCGGCGGACGGCCTGGGTGTGGCGGATCATATCGTCCATGGTGACGGGCAGGGTGGATTCGTAGCCAAGCATGGTCATGCCGAGGCTGTCGCCGACCAGGATCATTTCGATGCCGGCTTGCTCCTGCAAATAGGCGGTTGGATAATCGTAACAGGTGAGCCAGGTGATCGGCTCGCCCTTGGCGACTTTCTCGAAGAGATAGGGCAGTGTGATTTTCTTGCGTGGTTCGGTCATGGGTTCCTCCAGAAAAAGATGAGACGGTTTGAGTATAGGACAGATGGCGCCCACGGGTAACTGACGAAAATCATGGATTTATCATCCCGACTCCGAGCGGGGAGCCCACGGCCGGGAGGGCCACACAGCCCGATGATACAATCGGGATGATTTGTTTTGCAGGAATCCCCATGAACAACGTCCGCCCGGAACTGCACTTGTTGAACCCTGAACAGATCGAGCAGGCGCACCGTTACACCCTGAGCGTGCTCGGTGAAACCGGTGTGCGTGTTGATTCGCCTGTCGTGCTTTCGCTGCTGGAGCGCAAACTTGGTTTGAAGGCCGACGGGCGCAGAATTCGTTTTCCGGCGGCGGTGGTCGAGGAAGCCATTCATTCGGCCCCGAAGACGATCGACGTCTTCAATCGCCGCGGCGAGAAGGCTTTTACGCTCGGCGCAGACCGTCTCCGGTTTGGCGTGGGCGTGACGGCATTGTTCTATCAGGAACCGGTCCACGATCACCTCGAGCTGTTCACGCGCAAGAACTTTCAGGATCTGGTCAGGCTCGGTTCGTGCCTGCCGTTGTATGATGTGATCTCCACCGTCGGCATTGTCCGCGATGTGCCGGAGAATCTCACGGACCTATATGGCAGCCTCGAACACCTGGCCAACACCACCAAGCCGCTGGTGGTGCTGGTGTCGGACGAAAATCAATTTCCATCTGTGCTGCGGATGTTTGAAAGCCTGCACGGCGATCTGGGCGAAAGACCGTTCATCCTGCCGTACTTCAATCCGGTTTCTCCGCTGGGTATGAATGCGGGCACGGTCGATAAGATGCAGGTCGCGATCGAACGCGGGCTGCCGATCATCTTTTCGAATTACAGCATGGCGGGCGCCTCCACGCCCCTGACTCCGGCCGGTACGCTCTCCCTGCTCAATGCGGAACTGCTGGCAGGTCTGGTGATCAGCCAGACGATCAGGAAGGGCGCACCGATCGTGCTCGGCATGCTGCCGGTCTATTTTGATATGCGCTCCCTGCTGAACTTCTACGACCCGCAATCGGTGCTGATCAGCGTGGCCTGTTCGGAGATGATGGCGCATTACGGCATCCCGCATTGCAGCACGTCGGGCAGCGGCACAGGCTGGGGCATGGATCTGATCGCAGAGGACACATACTGGATGAATACGCTGGCTCTGCTGCTCTCGAAGGGCGGCCTGGCTCCGTTTGTGGGTGACAGCCACGGCTCGAAGTCCATCTCACCCCTGACCATCGTCCACGTGCATGAGGTCATTGATCAGGCGTTGCGCTTTGCGGGCGGTTTTCAGCTCGACGATGCCCATTCGGCGCTGGATGAGATCGCCAGGGTGGGTCCCGGCGGCAATTTCCTGTCGCAGCCTTCCACCTTGAAGAACTACAAGAACGGATACTATGTCAGCCGGGTGTATCCACGGCACACGATGGAAAAATGGCGCGCGGCGGGTGAGCCGTCGGCCACGCAGGTGCTGCGCGAGCAAACCCTTGCCCTGCTCCAGTCGGCGCCGGCACCGGATGATCACGACGAATTGATGGCGAGGGGCGAAGAGTTCATCCGCGGGAATTAGAATGAAAGGGATCCTGCCTGTATTGCTGCTGGCGATTGCCGCGGCCTGCCAGCCGGCCGAGGGGGTTGTGGCAACACCGCGTTCCGTTCCCTCCGTCACGTCAACACCTACCGCTGCACCGACCCCGTCTCCATCCCCCACTCCGACCGTCGCACAACTCATGTATCCATACACGATCGACGGCCTTCGGCACCATCAGTTTCAAAGTGGGAGCATCACGATCACCTCGACCGTTGAAACGACCGACACTTATACGCGGTATCTGATCCGTTACCCGAGCGATGGTTTGACGATCACCGGGGTCATGCAGATCCCGGTCAAAGGGCACGCACCCTTTCCGGTCATCATCATGAATCACGGGTACTTTGACCGCGAAGGCTATGTCCCGGGCGACGGCACATATCGCGCCGCGGAATATTTGAACAAGTACGGCTATATTACGCTTGCGTCAGACTATCGCAGCTGGGGCAAATCGGATGTCGGTCCGAGCTTTTTCTACACCGGGCTGGTGATCGATGTCATCAACCTGATCAATGCGGTGCCGTCCGTCCCACAGGCGGACCCCAGCCGCATCGGGATTTGGGGCCACAGCATGGGCGGAGGGGTCACCGCCAAGGTGCTGGCGGTGGATGCGCGCCCCAAGGCCGCGGTCTTTTATTCCACGGTCAGTGCAGATGACACCGATCTGATCGGGCTGTGGGGGACCGGCTGTATCGGCGACATCCATTTCGGCGAAACGCAGGCCGACTGCAACTCTTCTGATATCGTTCCGCTGAGCCTGTCCTCTGACCTGATCGATGCATACCGCGCTGCATCCTATGACTCGGCCCTGCTTCACCAAATCTCACCCATCTACCATCTGGATCTGGTAACGGCTCCTGTTGAGATTTCCTATGGCACCCGGGACAGCCCGGCGCTGGGGGGCGCGCCCCCCGCTTGGTCCAAGAAGCTCTATCAGGCGTTTAAGGATGCCGGCCGCAGCGCCCAGCTCTTTGCGTACGAGGGCGAATATCATTCCTTCAATGGCGATGCCTGGCTGGCATTTATGGATCGCACGACTCAATTCTTTGATCAGTACGTCAAGAATTCAAACCAGTAGCAGTGCGACCTTTTCAGCGGAGGCTGGAATCAGAATGTCCAATAACCCGTTTGTCGGCGTGTGGAAGTTGGTTTCCTGCGACGCCGTCCGCAGGAATGGAAGCGTGCTCCCGATCTATGGAAGGAATCCGATCGGCAGGCTGTATTATGATGCGGCGGGGAACATGTCGGTCCACATCATGAAGTCCGGCCGTCCCAATTTTCAAGATCAGACCAAGTTTCGTGCGACGCCCCCCGAAATGCGTGCGGCTTATGAAAGTTATGAAGCCTATTTCTCCACGTATCAGATCGACGAGCAGAACCGGGTGATCAGCCACACGGTCCTTGGAGGATTGTTTCCGAATTGGACAGGGACAGTGCAGGCGCGTTACTATCAGTTTGACGGCCGGCGCCTGACGCTGAGCACCGATCCAATCGGCGGTGTGAGGGGGGAAAGAACCATCGTAACGCTCATTTGGGAGCGTCTCGACGGGTGATCGCAGCCGGCTGCTCTTCCCCCCTGACCGATTTTCCCCATAACCCGAATCCGGCCCTTCTTCTTGCCTGGCGGCGTTCCTGCTGCTCGTGGATTTCCTTCACATGCAGGATCTTTTCTTCGATCGCGGCTTCGAGCCAAAACCGGCCTTTTTCCGCGGTGCCCTGGCTTCCAGCGCCGTACGCGCCGGTTTGGCTGTCGTCGTCCCAGGGCGGATTGGCGACCAGGGAACCACCCTCGACCCAGTCCATGTAATAGGATGGTGTCGCAACAAAATCGGTTTCGTCCACCACCCGTTCCATATGGCACAGATCCGGCTGAAGCTGAAGCATGAAAGAGGTCTCCAGTTCGCCGGCGTGGCCCATGCCGCCGATCTTTGAGGTCCGATGCTTCTCGATCGCCGCGGCGCCGATGGGGCCGGAGGTATGCAGGTACGCTGTGGCGCAGAAGATGCGGCGATGGCGTTCACCTGCGTACTTCACAACGTTGACCAGGAAGGATGTATTGCCGCCGTGTCCGCTCATCAGGTACAAGCGGTCGAAGCCGCGCATGGCCAGAACGTCGATCACGGCCAACCAGAAATCTTCGAAGGCACGTCCGCCCGCGTTCATTGTGGCGGCAAAAGACGGACGATGGGTGCTGACCCCGTAGGGCATGACCGGCAGGGCCCAGGCCTGGTCCGGAATGGCTGCTGCGGTCCGGCGCGCTATTGCATCAATGATGATGGTATCCACTGCAAGCGGCAGATGAAATCCATGCTGCTCGGTATGACCGATCGGAAGCAGGATCACTTTGCCCCGGTCGTGGTCGGCGGGGAGGGGCAGGGCGGCCTGCTTTTGTGATTCATTGAACTGGGCAATTTGAAGCTCCTGGCTGGGCAAGCGTAAGGTATCCTGCGGCGCCAGCGCATAGACATGCGTGAAGCCGTCGTCGCGCAGGCTGAGGATCAAGTTGTTGATGTATTCGCCAAATACGGTCCCTGGAACTTCCAGCCCGCTGCCGCGCCAGCCGAACGGGAAGGCCGGCAAAAGTCCAACTTGGGCGGGGCTCGAAAGGGATTCGGCCAGGCGGTTCAAATCATAGCCAGGGCCGATCGGCAGGACCAGGGGCGTATCGCGCGGCAGTTCGGCCACCTCGGGCCATGTCAAGTGATCGTAGCGGAAGAACCTAGTTTTCATAGCACACCTTGTCGTGGACGAGATGAATTACGTGTAGCCAATAATACCAAACAAAAGAACACAAACAACCAAACACAGACACCAACCAACCCCAGTATAGCAAAATACTACATTCCACAGTACAATTTTTTACCGGAGTCCCAGATTGAACCAGCCATTTGTAAACATCCCATATCATGCGCCATTTATGCAAGGGCAGGGTGCCCGCAGAAGCGGCACATCGTTTCGCTGGGCGATAACCGCCGGTGAGACATGAAATTTGATATTTCCAGCCTGCAGAATCCGCAGGTCAAACACATCGTCAGGCTGCGCGATGATAAAAGGCAACGGCGGCGCGATCATCTCATGCTGGTGGAGGGCCTGGCTGAGATCAATCTGGCAGTGGCAAGTGGGTATCGGCCGCAGGCGATCCTGGCCGCACCCGAACTGGCTTCGCAGCAACCGGAAAATGTTCCTGTCAAGATCACTACCGTCAGCCGCGTGGTATTCGAGAAGATATCGTCTCGCGAGAATCCCGACGGCTGGCTGGCCATCTTTCCAACTCCGAGCCCATCCCTGGCGGAGTTGAGATCCAGTGATCCGCCTTTATTCATTGTCCCCGAATCCATCGAGAAGCCCGGCAATCTCGGAGCGATCCTCCGGACTGCGGATGCCGCAGGAGTGGACGCAGTGCTGGTATGCGATCCGCTGGTCGACCTTTACAATCCCAATGTGGTGCGTGCCTCGCGGGGCGCACTGTTCACAGTGCCTTGCCTGGAAGTATCAAATCAGTCGGCGCTGGATTTCTTACGAAGCCATGGCATAAAGATCGTTGCGGCTACACCGCAGGCGGAGGCCGAGTATACGCGTCAGGATCTGGGCGGGCCATTGGCGATCGCGGTCGGAACGGAAGACCAGGGGCTGACCGATTTCTGGTTGAGGCATGCGGATCGCAAGGTCAAGATCCCGATGAAGGGCAGGGTCAATTCCCTGAATGTCTCGATCGCCACAGCTTTGATGGTCTATGAAGCCCTCCGGCAAAGAAGTCAGGGAAAAGGATGAACGTCTATGCAGGCATTATGGCTTGAGAACCAAAAGATTGCGATGCGCGATGTGGCCCGGCCGCAAAGAACAGATGAAGCGCTGATCCGCGTCCGCCGGGCGGGCATCTGCAGTACGGACCTGGAGCTGGTAAAAGGCTATTATCCTTTCGCGGGCGTGCTCGGCCATGAATTTGTCGGCGAGGTCCTTGAATCGCCGGACAAGTCCTGGATCGGGCAACGCGTGGTGGGGGAGATCAACGTAGCCTGCGGAAAATGCGAACAATGCATGAATGGCCGTCCAATGCACTGTGAGAATCGCACGGTGCTGGGGATTACCAAGCGAGACGGCATCTTTGCCGAAAATACAACACTGCCGGTCAGAAACCTGCACCGCGTGCCCGCCTCGGTTCCCGATGAGGCTGCGGTGTTCACGGAACCGTTGGCGGCTGCGCTGGAGATCCAACAGCAGGTACCGATCAGGCCCACGGACCGGGTTTTATTGATCGGCGCGGGCCGACTGGGACAATTGATCGCGCAGACCCTGGCGCTGACCGGCTGCGACCTGCGCGTTGTGGCGCGCCACGCGCAGCAGCAGAAACTGCTGGCCGATCGCAGCATTCGATTGATCACCGAAGGAGAGCTCCAGCCGCGCCGCTGGGACATTGTCGTCGAAGCCACCGGTTCCTCGGCTGGATTCGATCTGGCGCGCAAAGCCATTCGTCCGCGCGGGACGCTCGTGATGAAGTCAACCTATAAGGGCGAGATGACCGTCAACTTCTCATCGATCGTGGTGGACGAACTTACCATTCTGGGCTCGCGGTGCGGACCGTTCGAACCCGCCTTGCGACTGCTTGAAACACGCGAAGTAGATCCGACAGTCTTGATTGCCAAGCGGTACAAATTGAACGAGGCGGTCGAGGCCCTTGAAGAGGCCGCGAAACCTGGAATGCTAAAGGTTTTGTTGGTGCCGTGATCCCCCAAGCCGCCTGCGCGTCACAAGTCTAATTCATTATGGTATGATTGGCGTTTAATACTTTTTACCTTCGGCGCTTTGCGCCGATCAAATCCCATCCCGTCAAAACAGGAGGCGCACTCGAAGATCATCATCCCTAATAGAATTGCTCACCCTGTATGTCTGAAATCCCTGTCTGTTCGCCTTTCAACCAAAAGAGGAGTATCGCCAATGAATCACAAATTTGTACTCAGCGTAGTTTTTGTTGTTGCAACGCTGGTCACAGCATGTGGAGGAGCATCCACGCCGGCAGCGCCCGCACCAGCACCCGTGGCGACTTCGTCCGGAGCGGCGAGCCCGGCTGCCACCGTCTCGAGTGCGATGACCCCGCAAAAGGGCGGAGAAATTACCGTCGCCTACAAAGATGACCTGGCAACGCTGGACCCGGCCATCGGTTACGACTGGACAAACTGGCCCGCTGAAAAACTGGTTTTCGACGGCCTGCTCGATTATGACAGCGGCACAACCATTGTGCCTCGCCTGGCCGCAAGCATGCCGGACATCAATTCCGATGCCACTGTCTATACGTTCAAATTGCGTCAGGGAGTCAAGTTCTCAAATGGGCGCGAGCTCACCTCCGACGATGTAGTCTATTCCATCACACGCGTACTGGATCCCAAGACTGCCAGCCCTGGCTCGGGATTCTTTACAGGCATCCAGGGGGCACAGGACTTCATCGATGGCAAGGCAACTTCCGTCTCGGGTATTCAGGCCCTCGATCCCTATACCGTACAATTCACACTGTCTTCTCCGGACGTCACGTTCCTCAACAAGATGGCGCTCAACTTTGCCTTCATCGTGCCCAAGGAAGAAGTGGCCAAGGCCGGGCAGGATTTTGGACATGCCCCGGTTGGAACCGGTCCCTATATTCTCAAGCAATGGACTTCCGGCCAATCCCTGGTCTTTGAACGCAACCCCAATTATTTCATGACTGACCGGCCGTACCTGGATCAGATCACCATCCAGGTTGGGGTGACACCCGATGTGGCCCTGCTTCGCCTGGAAAAAGGCGATATCCAGTTGATGGGCGATCCGCCCCCAGGAGCCGACTGGGCACGCATTTCTTCTGATCCCACCTGGGCCAACCGGCTGGAAAAACAGCCGCAGGTGAGCACGATCTATATTGCCATCAACACCACCGTCAAGCCGTTTGACAATCTGATGGTGCGTCAGGCTTTGAACTATGCCATTGATAAACAGCACATCATCCAGCTGCTGAATGGACGTGGAACTGTTGCCAACCAGATCCTGCCGCCAACGATGCCCGGTTTTGACAAGTCGTATACCGGGTATGACTACAATCCCGATAAAGCCAAGTCCCTGTTGGCCCAGGCAGGCTATCCCAACGGCTTCGAGACCAGCATCGAATGCATCTCGGTTGACCCGCAGCCGAAGCTGTGCGAATCCTTCCAGGCAGATTTGGCAGCGATCGGGATCAAACTCGATATCAACACGCTGGCCGCGCCGAATGTGATCGACGATGCCGGTAACGGCAAGACGCCTCTCACCTGGTCCGGCGGCTTGGGCTGGATTCAAGATTATCCTGACCCGGATGACTTCTACGGACCGATCCTGGGCTGTGGTTCGAACACCCCCGGCGGCTGGAACTGGTCGCGTTATTGCAACCAGACCCTGGACGATCAGAGTAAAACCCTGCTGGCCATGACCGATCGCAATGCCCGTTTGGCGGCGTACGCACCCTTCTTCCAGCAGTTAATGAATGATGCGGTCTGGGTGCCTGTATACAATGGCGAGTACGATATCGCCCATTCCGAAAAGTTGCACGGTCAACCAACCCTGACTCACCCCGAGCATCTGTTTTTCTACGAAACAATGTGGCTTGAACACTAATGAGCGATGCCCATCCAGGGAGGATTCTCCCTGGATGGGCATCTTCCAAAATGGAAATTTCGAATCTTAAACCGCCCAGCCCGGAAGGGCCGGTTTTGCTGGCCGAAGGCTTATCCACACCCGTTCAAATCACTTATCGTGCCTTGGTTTGGAGGCGGCTGAAACGCGATCGGACGGCGATGATCGGTGCCGTGCTGGTTGTGTTTCTGACATTGATTGCCGTCTTCGCGCCGGTGCTCGCGCCGCACGATCCATCCGATCAATTTCGGGATGGCCTGACTCCGGATGGCGAGCCGATACCGAGCACCCTCCTGCACGGCAGCCTCCGATTTCCTCTTGGTACGGATGCCAACGGCCGGGACCTGCTCAGCCGCATTCTGTATGGGGCGCGGGTAAGTCTGATCGTCGGTGTGCTGGCAAATTCACTGGCGGTGGCTTTGGGCACGATCATTGGATCGGTGGCCGGCTACTTTGGCGGGTTCTTGGAGACGATTCTCATGCGCTTCACCGATATCATGATGGCGTTCCCAACCCTCCTGCTGGCCATGACGCTGGTTGCCATCCTCAAGCCCAGCATGTGGATCATCATCGTGGTGATCGGTGCCGTGTACTGGACATGGATTGCGCGGGTTGTCTATGGTCAGGTCGTGACCCTCCGGGAGCGTGAATTCATGATTGCCTCCCGGGCACTTGGAGCGGGCCGCTTATATATTCTCGTCCGGCATATCCTGCCTCAATTGGTGCCCACGATCATCGTTTGGGGTACACTGGGCATCGCTACCAATGTCATGCTGGAAGCCAGTCTGAGCTATCTGGGCATCGGCGTACAGCCGCCCACACCGAGCTGGGGCGGCATGATCCAGGAAGCCCAATCCTATTATCGCACTGCGCCCTGGATGGTGATCTTCCCTGGTTTGGCGATCATGCTTACGGTCTTTGCGTTCAACCTGCTTGGCGATGGGCTGCGAGACGCGCTCGACCCCACCCAGGTTGGGAAGCTATAACATGTGGACTTACCTGGCCCGTCGAATTCTTCAAACGATCCCGGTGCTGTTCGGGATTTCCGTGATCACGTTCGTGCTGATCTACTATCTGCCTGCCGATCCAGCGCGCATGTACGCCGGCCCCAGCGCCACCGTTGCAACGGTGGCTCGAATCCGCCACGAACTTGGACTGGATCAACCGCTGTGGGTGCAGTACGCCGATTACATGGGTCGGGTGCTGCATGGTGATCTGGGTTTCTCCTATCGCAAGCAGATCGATGTAACCACGTTAATTCTGACTCGAATCCCGTATACGCTTGCGCTGATCTGCGGCGGTGTGTTCGTGGAGCTCGCCATCGGTTTGCCGGTGGGGATCGCCTCGGCCGTGGCCCGCGGCCGCCTCGCCGACAGGCTGGGGATGATCCTGGCATTGCTGGGTGTTTCGGCGCCGCCCTTCTGGCTGGGTTTATTGCTGCTCTACTGGTTTGGTTATGTTGTTCCCATTTTTCCGCTCGGTGGCACCGGGACGCCGCTGCACCTCGTTTTGCCGGCTCTGACGGCCGGATTGGGTGGTGCGGCCTGGTATGCCCGCATGATGCGCTCCAGTGCTCTGGACATCCTCTCAACCGACTATGTTCGTACGGCGCGTGCCAAAGGTCTTTCCCAATTTCTGGTCGTCCTAAAACACATGCTGCCCAATGCCCTCAACCCGATCATCACCATGGCGGGTATGGATATTCCATGGTTTATCGGCGGCGTGGTTTTGGTGGAGCAGGTATTTGATTGGCCGGGGTTGGGCCGCCTGGCGGTCGAGGCCATTGAGACAGTGGATGTCCCGCTCATCCTGGGAACAGTCATTGTCACGGCCCTGGCCGTTGTCATCAGCGGCATTATCATCGACGTGGTCCAGGCCCTTGTGGATCCGCGGATTCGGCACGGCAGGTAGGGTCTATTGCGATCTTGATTACCACATGAATACAGAACAGGAGAATTCTTATGACCACACATCATCTTGACAGTTCAAAACTGCACAACTTCTGGGATAACAGCATTCCGCCGCGTCTGCGGATCAAGCCGGGCGACACCGTCGTTTTTGAGACGGTGGAAGCCTCCGTCAACCAGATCACACCCCAGTCAACAAATGAGGATATCGGCCGTCTCGACTTTGGCCGCGTCAACGCGGTCACGGGTCCTGTTTATGTTGAAGGCGCGGAACCCGGCGATGGGCTGGAGGTGGAGGTGCTCAGCCTCAAACATAAAGGGTGGGGCTGGAATGCAGTGATTCCCCATTTTGGGCTGCTGGCCGACGAGTTTCCCGATCCCTATCTTCACATATACAAGCTGGGCGCAAAATATTGTGAATTTCGCAAGGATATTCTGATCCCGTATGAACCATTCTGCGGTGAGATGGGCGTCGCCCCGCGCCAGATCGGCAGGCTGGATGCCATCCCGCCTCGCGAGAACGGCGGCAATCTGGACACGCGGCATCTGGGAGCGGGAACAAAGATCATTTTCCCCGTGTGGATCCCTGGGGCACTCTTCTCGTGCGGTGATGCTCACTCTGCGCAGGGTGACGGTGAAATCAACGGCACCGGTATTGAGTCGCCCATGACCGTGACCCTGCGGTTCAATTTGCATAAGCAGGCCAATCTGGCTGAAATGCGCTTTATCACCGCACCGCGCCGGAAACTCACCGTGGCCGATGGAGGCGGTTACTATGTCACCACCGCCCAGGGCCCGGACTTGTTTAAGAACGCCCAGCAGGCGGTGCGCTACATGCTGGACCATCTGACCTCCGAATATCACATGACCCGCGCCCAGGCGTACTGTCTGTGCGGAGTAGCGGTTGACTTGAAGATCAGTCAGATCGTGGATGCACCGAATTTCATGGTGTCGGCCTATCTGCCGCTGAGCATCTTTGTCAGGCCCAGGGTCACGCCAAAGAAGAAGAGATCCCTGAAGAGAAAACCAAAGGGAACATCCAGAGCCCGCAGGACAAGGCGCTAGATCAGCCACCAGCGGCACAGGGATACTCTTTCAATTCCCTGTGCCGCTGGCTTTTGGATCAGCAGCAGCCAAAGCCGGATGGCACCGAATCGGGCAGCACCGCCGAAATCCTAATCCGCTGCCACTGATTCTTCTTCGCTTTCGTCCTCTTTTTCCATCACACCATACTGCACTTCCAGCTCGTGGCGAAATTGCTGGGTGTACAGGCGATAATAGTGTCCGCGCATTCTCAGCAGTTCAGCATGCGTGCCTTGCTCGGCGATCCTGCCAGCCTCAATGACAACGATGCGATTTGCGCGTCGGATCGTCGATAAACGATGGGCGACCACAAAAGACGTGCGGCCTCTCATCAAGGCTTCCATACCGCGCTGGATCAGGGCCTCGGTCAGGGTATCCACCGAGGAGGTGGCCTCGTCCATGATGAACAGTTCGGGCCTGGCCAGCACCGCCCGTGCCAGGGAGATCAACTGCTTCTGTCCGACCGATAGCAGGTTGCCGCCTTCACCCACGTTCTGGTCATAGCTTTTTTCGAGGGTGACGATAAAATCATGGGCGCCCGCGATCTTGGCCGCGCCCTCGACCTCGGCGTCCGTTGCCTCCAAACGTCCGTAACGGATGTTCTCGCGCACCGTCCCCGAAAAGAGGTGTGGTGTCTGCAGGACGATCCCGATCCGGGAATGGATTGACTGCATTGTATACTCGGTGTAATCGCGTCCGTTGATCCGAATGACGCCCGCGCATGGCTCGTAGAAGCGGCAGAGCAGATTTACGATCGTGGATTTGCCGCCGCCGGTCGGTCCGACCAGGGCGATCATTTCGCCGGGATTCACTCTTAACGTGAAGTCCGTCAGCACCGGATTGCGGTCCTCGTAGTAGAAATCCACGTGATCGAATTCGATCTCCCCCAGGATTGTCCTGGCGGGGACCGCCTCGGGCCTGTCGTGGACTTCGGGGGGCGTGTCGACCAATTTGAAGATTCTCTCTGCGGAAGCGATCGAATGCTGCATCTCGGCATAGACGCGGGCCAGGTCCTGCACGGGCCACATCATGAAGGTGAGATACGAGACGAAGGCGTTGATCCCGCCGATCGTCATGGCACCGACCATGATCTGATCGCCGCTGTACCAAACGATCACGCCCAGCGCCACGGCGGCGATGATCTGCACGGTGGGCAGGAACAGCGCCGAGAGCCAGGCCGCGCGGTACGAAGCGCGATACATGTCGCCGGTCAGCGCCTGGAATTCCTTCAGATTCTGTTCTTCGCGCTGTAGCGCCTTGACCACGCGCACGCCCTGGATATTCTCGTTGTAGGCGCCCGTGATCCTGGAGTTGGCACGGCGGCTGTTACGGAATTCGACCAGGATCTTCTTGCGGAACTGCACGGCAATGACCATCATGACCGGGATGATCACAGACACAATCAACGCCAGTCTCCAGTTGATGATCGCCATAAAGATCAGCGAGGTGGTAATGTTCATGGCCGCCCAGGTTGTATCCACCACGCCCCAGGTCATCAGGTCGGCGACGCGCCCGCTGTCCGAGGTGACGCGTGCGATCAGGCGCCCCACCGCGTTCTGCGAGTAGTACGACAGCGACAGCTCCTGCAGGTGATCGAACATCAGCTTCCGCAGATCGTATTGGATCCGTTCGCCCAAAACGCCGGCCAGGTAAACGAATGTGAATACGGTCACTGCCTGGAACAGGATGATGCAGCCGTAGATCACCGCCAGGTGCATCAACGCG
>DATJBI010000190.1:0-7080 GCA_035515435.1 Anaerolineales bacterium | reverse complement strand
AGATAAAAGCCGCAGGTTTTGTAATTTGTGAGCGGTGCCGTGACCCAGCCAACCGGAATCGATAGACTGTTGAGATACGTGGGGACTTGCAGCGGTGACGAGGCGCCCGCATTGGCATTGGGCGTGATCGAGGCCTGGGCGGCAACCACCTGCCGCAGCGTCGGTTCGGCCCAGAGCTTGTTCGCGATCTGGACGCTGTCCACGTTCAGAGCAAACGCCAGGACCAGCGCAATGAAAAAGGACCAGATGCCCGTATGGCGCTTGTACCAGCCGACCACCCGCTCCATGCCGTCGTTGAACCAGACCTCCGAGTTGGTGCGGGCCAGTGCCATCACCTGGTCCATGCTCATGGTCTGATCCGTCAGGTGCGGAAACAAATGATCCACGATCTTTGCCATCGCCGGATTGTCCTGCTTGACAGCTTGGACGTTGGCAGCCACTTCGCTTTGGGATTGAGTTCCGGGAGCTTGATCGCTGCTGTCCCGGCCGCGGTTGGTAAAAATGTCCATGATAACGGCGGAAAATTTATTGGCGGGGATATAGGAAGGCCGCCGGTATTGTCCCGGGTTTTTTCCGGGTTCGCTGAGGGATAGAATAAGGGGATGATTATAGAATTCATTCACAAGCTGGTCACTGCCCAGCATGTTGCGGATGGCCTTTTCCAGGAACTGCGCCCGCCAGGCAAAGGCACTGCCGATCCACTCCTGGAGCTGCATGGCCGCCACACTGAGCACGAGCCAGACAAATACCATGCCGATCGCGACTTCGAGTATTGCATCCAGATTCATAACGTCCTCCTTGGGTTGATTGGGCTAAGTATATAAGAAATTCTCCACAAACACAAGAACCTTAATGCGGTCAAATTATCAGAAATTCCTCTGCCCCTGGCGCGTCGGCTGCATGGACGGTCTGAATGCCCGCACGAGCCATGCGGCCCCCCGGGACCCGGACGGATCGGAATTTCTCGGGGACCTCGGACCGGCGGAACGGTTTTCGTGATGGGCCGGGCCAGCCGGCCGGGACGAAGTTCAGATGCGAGAAGAGGGGAGGAGTCGGTCGTGGATCTGGCGCATTGAATACCCCTTCAGCAGGGCGGGGTCCGCAGGCAGTCTGTCGCTTTCACGCCGCGCGCGCATCAGAGGAGAGCAGCGCGGGGACTTCTTTCAGGGAGGAAACCATCGCGTCGGGGCGGATTTGCTCGCCCTGGATGGAGGGCGGCCCGCCCCGCCTCACGGGTTCGAGGGTGTCGATGCGGCGGGTGATCCAAATGCCCTTCATTCCCATCTGATGCGCGCCCAGGATGTCCGTCTCGAGCAGATCTCCAACCATGACAATTTGATCTGCCTGGACCTGAAAGTGATCAAGGGCAGATTGAAAGATGACGGGATGCGGTTTCCGCTTTCCCACGGCAGCGGAGGAGATGATGAATTCAAGATAGGGACGGAAACCGCCTTTATCGATCAAGCTCTGCGTGTTCTCGTCATCCGCCGCGTTTGAGATCAAGCCGAGGCGGAAACCACGTTCCTTCAACGACTGCAGGGTCGGGATGGCATCCTCTTCAGGAAACCAGTTGCTCTGGGTAACGGCGTACATGGCGCGCAGGGCCGACGCGATGACCTCGTTGCGGACGTTCGGATGGCCCTGTTCGGTGAGCAACTGCCTGAGCAAAACCGCCGTGGTTTCTTCCTCGGTATCGTCCCCGCGGCGGTCATAGTACAGGCTGAGCAGTCCGCGGTGGCCGCGAAACAGGCTGGCCGGCTCCACGTGCAGCCCGGCGCTCCGTAATTCCTTGAGCAACGCCAGGTCTGCCTGACGAAAGAACCAGGGCCACGGGTCCTTGTCGTAGAGGAGCGTGTCGCCCAGATCGAAGATCACAACGCGGATGGAGGGGATCATGACCGGCTGCGGGCGCGCCCGTAGGCGTCAATCAAGATGGCGCCCAGTGCCAGGGCGGGAAGAACGATCAGCCCGGCCTCGGGTCCGAACGCGCCCCCGGTCCAGGTCTCGGGGCCGGAGACCCTGATATGCATCAGTGGATAGACGTTCAAGCCGCTGACTGGAAATCCAAACACGATGCCCTCAAAGAAATTCCAGCCGAGGTGCAGACCGATCGGGAGCCAGAGCTGCTGCGTGCGGATATACCCGTATGCAAGAAAAATGCCGGCAAAAAAGATGCCTGCTGCGCTGATCCAGGTCGCGTTCGGATTGCCCAGATGCAGTCCGCCGAAGATCACCGAGGAGAGGAAGAGGCCCCAGTACAGATTCAGCCCGCTGGTGATGGTTTGGAGATGATAACCTCGAAAGAGAAGTTCCTCATTGAAGCCGACCACGATAAAGAATGTGAAAAACGACAACGTCTGGAGGGCGACCACCTGGAGGGGGTCGTCGTTCCAGGCGAACGATTCGAACTTGAGCCAGCCCAAGGCCCGCATCGCAACGAAGATCCCGCCCATCATGATGAACGTGATGAGGATGCCTGCCAGAATATCGAACGGGATCCGGCTGTCCATTTTGAAGCCGATGCTGATGAACGAGCGCCTATCCAGGAAACGGCGCGCCAGGTAGACCGAGCCGAGCACGGCAACGAGCTCAGCCGACTCGCCAAGCCAGAGCAGGGAATCGAAGACCGACTTGACCGGCAGGAGCAGCGTAACGAGGGTGGCCCCAAAGCCGATGATCAGAAACAGGAACGTCTGGATCAACAACCGCCAGCCGGCCCGCAGGCGCGGCTCGGAGGGGGAGATGAAAATGGCGGCCAGGCACGAGCGGGGGTGCGTACTTTCCGTTTCGGTCATGAAAACCTTTCCGATCTCAGATCCGCTGCCACAAATCCAGGTCCCCGGGTTCTTGGTGCAGCCAGCAGAAGGTAATAGAGAGGGCTGTGAGGATCAGCCCCCGCCTGCCCCTTGTTGCTCCCCCCTGCAGCCTGGTATTCAGGGAAGCAGGCCAGAACGGATATTTCCCGGCGCGCGTCTCTCGATCCGACATCTGCTATGCGCCCTTCAGATAAATCCCCCTTGGGTCCAATTCGTTACGCAGGATGCCGAGTTCCTTTTCGGTGACGGGCGCGGTGGTCTTCAAGTCTGGAGCAACTTTTAGTTCCCAGCCGGTATTGTCCCTGGCTTCCTGCGCGGAGCGATTTGGATGAAGCGCCGTCAAAATGAGCTCTCCGTTCTCATCCGGCTCCAGCAGGCCGATGTCGGTCACCACCGCCAGCATCCCTGCGCCCCGCACCCCGCTGGCTTCGCGCTCGGACCGTCCGTTCAAAAATCCGGCCGAGGTCATGAAATCCACCTTTGGCGGGAAACGGCGCTTCTGGTGCGGCGTCATCAGGTAGCAGCGATTCGCCCAGGCCGCGATCTCCTGCGATCCGCCCGAACCCGGCAGGCGTGTTTTTGGGTGCAGATAATCCCTGCCGATCACCGTCGCATTGATGTTTCCGTATCGATCGATCTGCGCGCCGCCCATGAACCCGACATCCACGTTGCCGCGCTGCAGATACAGGGTGAAGATATCGTACATGCTGACGACCGACAGGGCGCCGCTGACCAGCGTCGGATCGCCGATGGAAAGTGGCAGCCGCGCCGGTTCCGCGCCGATGACGCCTGCTTCATAGATCATGACCAGGTTCGGCGCATGAGTCCGTTTGGCGAGATTGCAGGCCAGATTGGGTTGCCCCACGCCGACGAAGACGACGTCGCCGTCGCGCAGCAAGCGCGCCGCGTTGATGATCATCAGCTCGGCCGAGGAATAAACAAGCTCAGTCATAGCGCCTCCTCCAGAAATGATTCTGCGGTCTCGAACACTTCATTGGGTCTCTCCAGCGGCAGCAAATGCGTGGATCTTTCCAGCGCGACGATCTTGATCCTGCGGTGCTTTTTCGCGACGGCCCGGGCCGTCGCGGCCCAGAAGGTGTCGCTCTGCGCGCCGCGCAGGATCAGGGTCGGAATATTGAGATCGGAAAGCCCGTTCCATAGATCCCAGTCATGCCAGATGCCGGTGTAATAGATCCGCGCCTCCCACTCCGGGCGATAAACCAGTTCAAAGCCTCCGCCCGCCCTGGGTCTGGTGATACCGTCAATGAAGATGCGCAGCTCTTCGTCCGAGAGGAAGCGGAAGACGCTGCGCCTGCGGTAGCCCCGGAAAACGGTTTCCAGGTCATCGAACCTGCGGCGGCGGTGCAGCGCGCCCCTGATCAGCGGATGAAGGCGATAACCCAGGCCCGAGATGCGCATCAAATTCCACTCCAGCATGAAATAGCGCGGGAACAGAACGGGTTCGATCAATACCAGCGCCCGAAAACGCTGCGGGTCTTTGAGCGCGGCGCGCAGGGTGACGATGGCCCCGATGGAATGACCGACGCCGATCACCGGATCCAATTTTCTCGCATCCAGCAGCTGGACCAGATCTTCGCTGAACGGGCCCCAATCCTGGATATCCTCCGGTTCGGAATTCAGCCAGAGCGGTCTTAACAGCATCCCAAAGGTCTGATATCGTGTAGCGAACCGGTCAAGCAGCGGGCGATAGCAGTTCGGCGGGTAGCCGTTGGCGTGAAGGAAATGCAATGACGGGCCGCGGCCGCCGAAGTCGAAGGACGGGATCATGAATCAATATTCCCCGTAATTGATGGCCGCGCTCATGCGGGGTTTGATCTGCAGCCGGCGGTGGATCTGCTCGCCGAGTTTTTGCCAGTACTCCTGGCGATCCTTCACTCCATAAATCCACTCGTCAAGATAGCCCTGCACCGCCTCCGCCGACTCGCTGATCTTGTCCCATTTCAAATAAAACTCGTTGTCGCGGTCGTAATATCCCTGGGCGTAGGATGGGTGACATGAGAATGGCACATGGCAGACTGCATCCACCACGATCGAAGGGATCAACGTGCGGTTCGGATCGGATCGGATCACCGATTCTTCCACGATCTCCTCCGCGGTCAGGATGACCTTCCGCGCCGCGAACGCGGCTTCTTTTTGCTCGCCGATGATCCCCCAGAGATGGGCATTGCCTGCCCGGTCGCAGCGTTGAACATGGACAATTGCAACATCCGGACTCAAGGCCGGGACCACCATCACATCTTTGCCCCCATATGGATCGGCGATGCGTTTGATGTTCGGATTGACCTTTTCAAGGTCCCCCGCCGCGGTTTGATTCATCGGCAGAAAAGGCAGCCCGCTGGCGCCGGCCTGCAAGCGCGTGATCATTCCGAAATGGGAATATTCCTCCCATTCCAGCCTGCCTTGTTCCACTGCGGCCCGCACGATGCGGAGCGACCCGACGCCGGGATTGCCCATGTAGGAGAAAATGACCTTGCGCGCGCAGCCTGCGGCGACCATCTGGTCGTAGATAAGATCCGGGGTGGCGCGCGCCAGCACGAGCTCCCGCTTTTTCTGGCGGATGATCTCGTGCCCGGCCGCGAACGGGATCAAATGCGTAAATCCCGCCGCATAAACGATATCGCCGTCGTTGACATACCTTGCGACGGCCTCTGAAAGAGGGATCAGTTTGGACATAGGATCATTCCTTTTTCGGCTCTCCTTTTCCTTCCGGCCGTTTCCTTGAGTTCTCCCGCATCCTGCGCAGTGTTGCAAAGCGCCCGCTGGGCGGCGGGGGTGCCTTCCGTCGTGACAGCCGCCAGCCGACGAACAGGCTGAGGAGGCCAAAAAAGAAAAACTTGAAGTCCGGCGCGTTGCCAAAATAGGTGATCGCGAACAGGATCATCAGACCCAGACCGATCAGGGTGAAGAAGGAGCCGATGCGGATCAGGAATTCATTGACCATGGTGTTCGAAAATGATCGGGAAGAAAAAACCCCTTCCCCTCAGCGGGGAAGGGGTGCAGAAACTCTATCTTCGGCGCGCCGGCCTCCTGGAAGCAGCTTTGCGCTTCGCGGATGGAACGCGGGCGACCCTCCGGCGCGGCTTCTTGGCGGCAGCTTTTCTGGCTTTTGCTTTTTTGATGAGCGTTTGGATCTGCTCGTGCATGTAGAGTTGGACGTAATACAACCCGCCGCCGTTCTTGCCGCTTGCGCCCGAACCCTTCCAACCGCCAAACGGCTGGAAGCCGGGCCAGGCTCCGGTCGTTGCGCCCTGTGGACGATTGGCGTAGGTCACGCCTGCCTCGATCTTGTCGAAGAACCAGGCCGCTTCCTTCTCCGTCCCGTAGAAGCCCGCCGTCAAACCATAATTGACGTTGTTGGCGATCTGCATGGCCTGGTCCAGGCTGCCGACCTTGCCGATGGTGGTGATGGGCAGGAACATTTCATATTGCCACAGGCGGTGTCCGAAGGGCAGATCGGTGACCAGGCTGGGCTCGCAGAAATAACCTTTATCGAACATCCCGCCGGTCTTGACGTGGCCTCCGGTCAGGAACCTGCCGCCGCCCTGGTTGATCTCTTCGGTGAAATTCTTGAAGTCATTGTATGCGCTTTGGTTGATGACCGGGCCGAGATACGTGGCCCGTTCGGTTGGATCGCCGATCACCAGGCTGTCCGTCTTTTCCTTCAGCAGGGCAGTAAACTCATCGTAGACGGGTTCCTCCACGATCACGCGTGAGGCCGCGGAGCACTTCTGTCCCTGCAGACCGAAGGCGGAGCGCAGAATGCCGGTGGCGGCATCTTCCAGATCTGCATGGCGCGAAACAATGGCGGGATTCTTGCCGCCCAATTCCAGGATCACCGGCCGGACATAGTTGCGCTGGGCAAAGTCGCGGAACAGCTTCATGCCCACCTCGAAGGAGCCGGTGAAGGTCGCGCCGTCGACTTCCTTGCTGTCGACCAGCGCCTGTCCGAGCGTGGAGCCGGGGCCGGTCACAAAGTTCACGACGCCCTCCGGGAAGCCGGCATCCCGGAAGCATTCCGCGTACAGCCGGACGATCCAGGCGGTGTCCGTGGCGGGCTTGATCACGACCGTGTTGCCCGCGGTCAAGGCTGCGCCCGTCGGACCGCCGGTCAATGCGAATGGGAAGTTGAACGGGCTGATCACCAGCCACACGCCGTAAGGCCGGAGCACGGAAGCGTTCGTCGCGTCATAGCCGACGAGCGGGTCTTTGCCCATGGCTTTGACGAAGCCCTTGTTCTGCTCCA
>DATJBI010000189.1:0-29156 GCA_035515435.1 Anaerolineales bacterium | reverse complement strand
GAGGGAAATTGGTTTGGTACATTGGGTATTATACAACTCGCATGGTACCCGAAGAAATGAACCTTTGATGTGATAGAAGTCCTTCGATTCACGGGCTGCACAATTGAGCCTGCTACCCCAGATCGCAGTGTTCAACTTATTTATCGACAGGGCCTAAGCTTTGAAAGCTCCACTTCAATCCGCTTCTTGCGTGTCTCGGGATTTTTGGTTGCGCCTATCCAGCGAATCCAATCCCAGCGCGCCATGGGGGTGATATCCTTCCATAAAGCGTACACTTCTGGAGCGGACTTGAGCGCTTTTAGTAAATCCGCTGGCACCTTAGGCTCCGGCCAATCTTTGACCGGATCGATCTCCAGCGTGAGTGTGTCTCCAGCACCTGCTTGGATGGCCTTTAGCATAGCTTTGTCGACTTTAAACCAGTGACTGCCTCTCCCATCTGGCTCAAGTGGTGTCTGAAAACGGAAATTACCCGTGGTCCCCACGACCATCACCATGCCTCGCGATGGAAGCTTTGCGCTTTCGCTCTTTGGCAGCCTGAGAAGGGTCCATTCGTCGATTCCAAACAGTTTCGCTTCAAAACGGATTGGCACGATACTTCCTCGCTCTCTGATGATTCCGAAAGCATTAATTTTATCAAATCCTTGGTTTTGGTCGATATGCCAAAGCTCTGGGTCAGTCGTTTCCAGGAGGCAACAGCAGGGTGTCCACCTTGCCCTCATCCACCCCACGGAGTCGGCCGATCTTGATACCTGCGAGCTTGCCATTCCGCAGCATACGTCGCAGGTACTGCAAGCTGCAGCCGCTGGATACAGCGGCAGCTTTCACAGAGATTTGGTTGCTGGGCAAAGAAAACATCCCGAACCCCCTCAGGCGGAGGGGCAATTCCTATAGCTTCCTTCGCTGCCTAAAACGCAAACCAGCCAGAAAATCCTCGACATCCAAGGAACTCTGGCCGGTTTTGTTTTTTGATGCCCCCATGGAGATTCGAACTCCAGTTTAAGCCTTGAGAGGGCTTCGTCCTGGGCCCCTAGACGATGGGGGCTCTTGCGAAAAGAGCATGGGCGGGCGAGATTGTATCATCCAGCCATCCAGCCGTCAACGTGATGCGGGCAGATCGGACTGAATATAGTAGATGTCGCCCACGTCACTCGTGAATACCGGCCTCAACTTGATGATCTGACTGATTTGATCCAGGCTGGGGAGGTATTCCCTGGTATTGATCGTATTGAACCAGACGATATACCCTCCCCCGTTCGGGCCGATCGAATTTCGAAAATTCTTAACGCTCGTAGGATCCAGCCGATTGGTTTTGAGATTCAGCCTGGGCAGGATCAGGATATCCCTGCGCAGATAGAACCACCCGGCACGTTCATAGTTGCTGTAGATCTTTTGGCCGGCGGGCAGCTCCTCCGCCTGCTTCAAAAAGTCGGATTGGGCTATGTCCGCAAAGTTGTAACTGTTGTAGACAATGCCTCCATTGATCCTGGCTTGCAGTTCGAAATGTTGAATCTTTGAGAAGGGGTATGCCAGCCAGACAATGAAGACCGCCAGCAGGACGCCGTCCCTTATTTTCGTTTTGATCCGGGGCAGACCGAGTTCCTCGTACACGCTGAAAATTACGATCAGCAGGGAGGGGAGCAGGATGATGTGGAACCTATTATAATTTAAGGCGTCAATTTCGTAGTAACTGGAATAGAATATTAGCACGCCGACGTAGATGATGATCAGGGCCGAGTTCGCAAAATTGGCTTGACCGACCAGCCTTTCCAGCCACCGTTTCCAATCGGGAGGCCGGCTCAGGAATAAGGCCACCAGCAGGATGCCGATCAATAGACCAAAGGGAGTTGCAAGCTTGATGATGCTGTACGGGACGAACCAGTACAAAACCTTTTCAACGGTGATGTATATGTTTCCCCCAATATTGGGGCGGAAATAAGATCCGAACAGGCGTCCCTTCACAGGATAATTATGGAAGATACACCAGAGCATGAGCGGCAGGCCTGAGAGCAGAAAAAGGACCCCGCGGGACAAACCCCGAGCATAATTTCGCCGATAAAAATATACCAGAAAAGCTGCACCCCCGAGGACCAGGGCCAGTCCGACATATCTGTCCAGTGCCCCAAGGCAGGCCAGCAAACCCATCCAGAGCAGGTATCTGGTTTTGGGGGTTTCGATGAAATATCTGGTCGCCAGCAGGAAGAGAACAACGAACAGCAAAAAGAGCGGGTCGGACAAGACACTCGCACAAAGTTGGATCAGTTCGGGAGAGGCCGCAATGATCGTGCTGCCGATGTAAGCCAATACCATCCGGTCGGGAAACGTCTTTCGAAGCAGGAGACCGGAACAAAAGACGATCAGCGCGAACAGCAAGACATTGAGATACCAGCCGACGAGAAATACATCGGCCCTCGTGATCAGGCTGATAAAGGCCAGCAGGGCCGGATACAAGGGAGGCCATTGCACCAATGGATTGCCATAAAGGTCAACAAAACCCTTCCCCTTGAGCAGATTTGCCGCAACGGAAAGATAATACAATCCGTCCGAGGAAACCTCCGCGCCGACGCGGGATGTTCCCAGATAGACCAGGAACGCCCCGGCCATGGACATCGCGCCAAGGAAGCCCAGGAAATAATGGAAGTTTTTGACTCTCACCGCGTTCTCTTTTTGCAAAGATCCTCCGGATTATAGTATGAAAACGAACAGTCCCTTCGGCCCATGCACACCGATCGTTAGGGTCATTTCGATATCGGCCGTGCGCGAGGGCCCGCTGACCAGCGCGATGGCCGAGGCCCCCCGGACTTCTCTGTTCTGCAGCGCTTCCTCCAACGACCATACGATCTGCGAGGTTCGGATGATCGCAATGTGAATTTCGGGAAGCAGGGACGTGCTCAAGGGCCGGCCTTTTCCCGCAGGGATCACCAACGTTCCTGTCTGTGCAATGGCAGACAGCGCGCCCGTCATGCCGACTCGCAGGGTGGCATTTGGGCTCCTTTCCAACCTTACGCCGGCCTCCGCTAAGGAAGATTGATTCAAGGGGGGAATCGAATCCCACGTCATCACCTCGCCGACCTCGCGTTCCTTCAAGAACTCAATGAGCCTTTGGGGCAATTCCTCCGGCCTCACGCGATACGCATGTCCTCCGACCGCTTCCACCTCCTGCGAAAATCTTGCGACCAAATCCTGGGCTGGCACCTGCGGCACCTGGACTTCCTTTTCTTCCTCTCCCTGCTTATCAGAAGCCTCGCTGCTCGGAGCCGGCCCGGAGCCTGGGCGGAGGGTGTCTCTGCGCTGGAACCTCTCGCGAAAGGGCCTTGTCGCAAAGCGCGGAAAATCCTTGCTGGTTCCCCACCCGGTAAATGACGGCATCCACATCCACTGCGAAAACGGAGAAAGGATCCTGGTTCCCATTCCCGCCAGCTTTTGAGAAAGGGCAAAGATTTGTGGCGACGATGCAATCCAGCCGTATGCTTTCAGGCCAGCCCTGCTCATCCACGAGAGACCGATCCCGGTGCTCTGCCCGTTTTGCGCCTTGTCGTAAGGATGCCCCGCCCTCACCCTGGTCAGCAGCTTGGGCAGATCAATGTCGATCGGACAAATGTCCTTGCATGCCCCGCAGAGGGATGAGGCCTGGGCCAAATGTCCAAATTGTTCGAATCCCAGTATCCCCCCTGAGATGATCGAGCCGATCGGTCCCGGATAGGGGGCAATCGAACCATCCCGGCCGACGTACGCATGTCCGCTCAATTCGCGGAAGACCGGACAGGCATTCAGACACGCGCCGCAGCGGATGCAGTACAGGGCTTCCTGCAGCTCCGAATGCTGCAGCGCGGAGCGTCCATTGTCCAGGATCACAAGGTGTCTTTCAGGCGCGCCGTCCATTTCGTCCGCCCGGCGGGGCGAATGAATCAGCTGGGTGTAAACGCTGAGCTTTTGTCCCGTCGCCGAGCGCGCCAGGAGCGAAAGCATCAACGCCAGGTCATCCAGGGTGGGAACGATCCGTTCCATGCCCATCAAGGCGATATGCAACCGCGGCAGGGTCGTGACCATCCGACCGTTGCCTTCATTCGTGACAATGCACAATGTTCCCGTTTCGGCCACGCCAAAGTTGACCCCGCTGATCCCGACCTCGGCCGTGAGAAATACTTCACGCAATACTCTGCGGGCCGTGTCGGTGAGCGTGGGAATATCGTCGGTATAGGGGATGCCGAGCTTCTCTTGAAAAAGTCTTCCGACCTCATGGCGGCGCAGATGGACCGCGGGCGTGATGATGTGCGCGGGCTTTTCGCCTCGCAGTTGGACGATGTATTCACCGAGGTCGGTTTCGACCACGCGCTGGCCTGCCGCCTCCAGGGCATGATTGAGTTCGATCTCTTCGGAGATCATGGATTTGGATTTGGCGATCAATTTCCGCGCTCCTGGCCCGCCGCCTGCCGCAACGGCCTCCAACACGATTTTTATCGCCTCTGCCGCGTCCCGGGCGCGCTGGACGATGATTCCATTTTTTTCGGCCTGCGAGATAAATCGATCACGGTATTCATCCAGATGCGCGATGACCTCGGCCCGGATCGCATGGGCCCGTTGACGCCGTTGGCACCAATCCGGCAGAGATTCAAATGCGGCGGCGCGCCCGTTCAGACGCCGCTGGGCGTTGTTGTCGAGAGCGATTTGCAGGGACTCATTTGCAATGGATTCGCGGATGCGTGCCTTGAATGAGGTGGGAGTCATGGTTCACCCCTTGGCAAGAATTTCTGCGATGTGCATGACTTTTTGTTTCATCTTCCTGCGGTGCAACCCCCCTTGAATGTGCATCAAACAGCCCGCGTCGCACACGACCAGGGTGGGGGATTGGGTAGCTTCGAGATTTTTGATCTTGCGCTTCAGCATCTCCGCCGAAAGTTCAGGATGCTCGACCGAAAAAATACCGCCAAATCCACAGCAGTCCTCGGCCTCCGGCAGTTCGCGGATCTCCGCGCCCTGGATGTTCGCCAGCAGGGCGCGCGGCTGGCGGTCGATCCCGAGTCCGCGATGCAGGTGGCAGGTGGGATGGTACGTCAGTGCGCCGTCCCAATGTGCCCCAAAATCGGTGATCCCCAAAACGTCCACGATGTATTCGGTAAACTCATAGGTGCGCGCCGCCAGCGCTTTTGCACGCGGCAGCCAGAGCGGATCATCCGCAAACAGCTCTTCGTAGTTGTGACGGATCATGTGTGCGCAGGAACCGGAGGGGATCACCACACTGCCCCTGCTCGATTCAAAGACGCGCAGGGTGTGTTCCGCAATTTGACGCGCCTGGGCGCGCAGGCCCGCGTTGAACGCCGGCTGCCCGCAGCAGGTCTGATCGCGCGCAAACTCCACCTCCGTGCCGGCGCGCCGCAGCACCCTTACCATGGCTTCGCCCACTTCAGGAAAGAAACTATCCACAAGGCATGTGATGAAAAGTTGAACAGTTGGCATGGCCTGATTGTAGTCCAAAAGCCTGTGGTATGATTCTATCCCAATGAATACATTCCGTTCCAAATTACCCAATCACTTTGACTTGCCCAAGCGCATCAATCGACTTGGTGAGCTTGCCTATAATTTATGGTGGACCTGGCAGCCGGAAGCCGCCCGCGTGTTCGGGCGGCTCGATTATGATCTGTGGGAGAGCCTCGGTCACAACCCGATCCAGCTCTTGCGCGAGGTCGGTCGGGCGCGTCTCAATCAGGCGGCCGATGAAAAAGAATACCTGAACCTGTATGACCGCGTCCTGGCTGGTTTCGACGCGTATCTGTCTGAGAGCCAGCCCTGGGCGGCGCACGCCCATCCCGAATTGACCAATCGCCCCATCGCCTATTTCTCCATGGAATACGGCCTCCATGAGACTCTGCCGATCTATTCCGGCGGTCTGGGCGTCCTGGCCGGCGATCATTTGAAAGAGGCCTCGGATCTGGGCCTGCCGCTGGTCGGCGTCGGGCTGATGTACGCGCAGGGCTATTTCACCCAGCGCATCAGCGAGGATGGCTGGCAGGATTCCATCAACAACGAACTTGATTTTGGCGATCTTCCTGCGATGCAGGTCTTCGCCGATGATGGAACCCGCCTCACGGTGGAAGTGGAATTTCCTGAGCGAAACGTCACCCTGGGCCTGTGGGAAATACGCGTCGGACGCGTTCCGCTCTATTTGCTCGATTCCAACATTGAACCCAATTCGGACTTCGATAAAAGCCTGACGGCACGCCTGTATTGGTCTGATCTGGACCGCCGCGTGATGCAGGAAATCGTCCTGGGCGTGGGCGGCGTCCGCATGCTGCGCGCCCTCGGCTACAACCCATCGGTCTGGCATATGAACGAAGGCCACGCGGCTTTCCTGACCATCGAGCGGGCCCGCGAACTTGTGGCTTCCGGTCACAGCTTTGAACAGGCCCTGCAAAGAACGCGCGGGCAAAATATCTTCACCACGCATACACCGGTGGCGGCCGGCAACGATGAGTTCCCGCTGTGGTTGATCGACAAATATTTTTCTGCATTGTGGCCGCAGCTTAACATCACACGCGAACAATTCTTTGATGTCGCGCGTCATCACCTGGCATCGGGTGAAACCTTCAGCATGGGAGTGCTGGCATTGCGCAATGCCGAGGGCCGCAATGGCGTTTCCGAATTGCACGGACGCGTGGCGCGCAGCATGTGGCATTTTCTGTGGCCTGATCATGATGAAGATGAAGTGCCGATCAGCCACGTGACCAACGGGGTCCATACCGGCAACTGGATGGCGCGCCGCCTGCGCATCCTGCTGGGCCTGCATCTGGGCGAAGACTGGATGGATCGGCTCGATGATCCTGACCTGTGGACGAGGCTGGATAAGATTCCCGATGCCGCGTTATGGGAGGTGCGCTCGCATCTCAAGCGCAGGCTGGCCTTCTATATGCGCGAGCGCGTCCGGGATCGCTGGGAAGCGGGGGGCTATCATCCGGTCCAGGTCGTTTCCTCCGGCGTGATGATCAACCCCTACGCACTGACCATCGGTTTTGCACGCCGTTTCGCAACGTATAAACGCGCCGGGCTGGTCTTGTCCGATATCGATCGGTTGTTCAATATCATCAATCATC
Organism: Anaerolineales bacterium; assembly: GCA_035515435.1. Classification (GTDB taxonomy): domain Bacteria; phylum Chloroflexota; class Anaerolineae; order Anaerolineales; family Villigracilaceae; genus Fen-1038. The sequence continues at coordinate 22,071 of DATJBI010000189.1, read as the reverse complement.
CGAACATGCCGGTGCAGATCATCTTTGCGGGCAAGGCGCACCCCGCGGACGATGCGGGCAAACAACTTATTCAACAAATGTACCGGCAGGTCAAACGGGCCGAAGCCAGCGGACGGCTCGTCTTCCTCGAGGATTACGATATGAACCTGGCGCGTTACCTGGTCCAGGGCGTGGATGTTTGGATGAACACGCCGCGCCGTCCGATGGAAGCGAGCGGCACCTCCGGGATGAAAGCCGCGCTGAACGGCGCGCTGAATTTTTCCGTCCTGGACGGCTGGTGGCGCGAAGCCTTCAACGGCCAGAATGGCTGGGCGATCGGCGCGGACAAAGATATGGACTCCCCCGAGGCGCAGGATCGGGAGGACGCCCAGAGCCTGTACGGCACGTTGGAGAATGAGATCATCCCGCTGTTTTATGATCGCGATCCAAAGGAGATTCCGCATGAATGGATTGCGCACATGAAGGATTCGATGAAGACCGTGATACCGCAGTTCAGCACGCGGCGCATGGTAAAGGAATATGTGGAACGGTTCTATGTTCCCGCGCTGAAATGACCATGTTCAGCTTCGTTTTCTCGCTCTCCGCCTGGCTGGCCATGCTGATGATCTTCTGTCTGCGCGTCACCGATATGTCGCTCGATACGCTGCGCATGCTGTTCGTCGTGCGCGGGCGCAAAGGCATCGCCTGGACGCTGGGGTTCTTCGAGGCCGCGGTCTACATCGTTGCCATCACGCGGGTGCTGTCCAACCTGAGCAATCCCCTGACGATCCTCGGCTACGCGGCGGGGTTTGCCACGGGCAACGTGGTCGGCATGTTGATCGAAGAGCGCCTGGCGATCGGACACATTCAAATGAGCATTGTCAGCTCGGCGCGCGGGGTGGCGCTGGCGCAGGCATTGCGCGATACCGGTTTTGCCGTGACCGAGGTGCCGGCCCGCGGCAAGGATGGCATGGTGCATCTGCTGAACATGAGCGTATTGCGCAAGGATGTTCCGCAGGTCGAACATGTGGTGCATGACATAGATTCAGAAGCGTTCGTCACCTCGGCCGATGTGAGGCCGGTTCGGCGCGGCTTCTGGGGAGCCTAAATGATGATCGCCATCACCCGCGAGGTCAGCCGTTCCATCGTCCATTGCGAACTTACCCACCTTGAACGCGTGCCGATCGACCTCCCGCGGGCGCGCCTTCAACATGCAGAATATGAAGCCGCGCTGAAACAGCTTGGCCTGGCGGTATTGTCTTTGCCTGAAGAGCCGGCCCTGGCCGATTCGGTTTTCGTGGAAGACACCGCACTCGTGCTGGAGGAATGTGCGATCATTCTTCGACCGGGAGCGGACTCGCGCAGACCGGAAACGGAATCCATCGCCAGAGCCTTGGCTCCCTATCGCCGGCTGTTCACCATCCAGGCGCCGGCGCGCGTGGACGGCGGGGATATTCTGCGGGTGGGCAGACAGATCCATGTCGGATTGTCGTCTCGCAGCGACACCAATGCGATCGAGCAGATGCAGGATTTCCTTCAGCCCTATGGCTACAAAGTTCAGGCCGCACGGGTCCAGGGATGCCTGCATCTCAAATCCGCGGTAACGCAGGTCGCGCCAGACACGCTGTTGATCAATCCGGCCTGGACCAGCCAAGAGGGTTTCGCGGGAATGAAATTCATCGAGACCGATCCATCCGAATCGTATGCCGCAAACGCCTTATTGATCGGCGATACGCTCTTATACGCCAAAGCCTTCCCAAGGACGCGCCGGAAGCTGGAAGAGGCGGGAATCCGAGTCGTTGGCCTGGAGGCCGACGAACTTGCCAAGGCCGAGGGCGCCCTGACGTGTTGTTCATTGATCTTGCAGGATTGATTTTCCCTTTCCGATCGACGAGACCATCATGATGATTCCGGAGATCACCGTCCAGGAATTGGCAAAGAAACTGAAATCGCAGGATCAATTCATTCTGCTGGATGTGCGCGAGCCGTCTGAGTTGGAACAAGCCAGGATCATGGACGCCCGCCTCGAAGTCGTGCCGACGAGCCGCCTGGCGCGGGAGGGCCTGAAAGCGTTTTCGGAATCCGCGCGCTCCAAGGATGCCGAGATCTATGTGATGTGTCATCACGGAGAGCGCAGTTCGCAGGTCGCAGCCTGGCTCACTTCGCGCGGCTGGACGAACGTGCGCAATGTTTCGGGCGGGATTGACGACTTTGCCAGAAAAATCGACCCCTCAATTGGGTTCTACTTCTGATGAAGCGGCAGGTTGAGTTTGCACCCATCCGTATGCCCCAACGCCTAACATGCTCATCAGGAACAATAGATAAGAGATTTCGCCGGCCGTATACCAATGCAATTCGGAGGGATAACGGAATATTGCAATAAATTCCAAGATGCTGAATATCAAATAACTGATCATCGTGATCCGAATGCGTGCCCAATCGTTTTCCCAGGCCGCTTGCAATCCGATCACGCCGACCGCGCTCATCCATGCGGCAAGCGCACCCGCCGTGTATTCGCTGAGCGACCAGGGCCAGAAGGCAAGAATCTTACCCAGGAAAAACAGCAGGGCCAGTGCAACACCGATCGCCAACAGGCCCTGAAGCACCAATACGATTCGAAACCAGATCGGAAGCGTATGCTCTCGTTCCGGATCGCTGCCGCGTTCTCGTAATTGTAAAAGGAATACAATAATTAACAGCGGAGGCTCGATAAAATAGACCAGCACCCAAGTCCAGGTGACGATGAGAGTGATGGGGTTGGAACTGCTGAAGCGGAAGTCATCGAGATGCAGGATCGTTACCGCTAACGAAACGCTCGTAAACACAATTACCGCGGGCACCGCCCCGCGCGCTTTTGCCCAAAGCGTTTCGCGCGCACTGAAAAACCCGAAGAACATGGTTCCCCAGTAGAACGCACCAAGTGTCGCCGCACTCAGCCGGGAGGAAATGGGCCAGGCAAAGTAAACGTCGGTATGTTCCGTAAGCACGAAAAGCTGAATGCCGGCCACGAACACCAAGAAACTGCCTGTATAGAGTAAAGTACGCAGCCAGGGATGAAGTTGTTTCATGGCATACTCCAATGCGTTGACATGATTTGCTGACAGAAATAAAACACCGATTCTTACTTTGTTGTTCACCGCCTCCGTACCGGCGGGAAGGGATACGCGAATTGTAACCGCGTGCGGGTTGCAATTGAATTGCAGACTTGTCATCATGTACGAATTAATGGATACTTGGCGTCTGAGGAGAATATGGCGCGCGAATATCACTTTGATTGGCAGTGGGATCTCAATTCATCGCCCGAGGCGCTCTGGCCCCTCGTCTCGGATACGAACCGGACGAACCGCGATACCGGTCTGCCGGCGATGCAATTGCTGGGAATCGAGAACGGCGTACGCCATGTACGTTTTCGATTCCCGCTTCCGTTCGTTGAATGGGACGAGGAACCATTTGAGTGGACCTATCCAAATTCGCTCGGGATTCACAGGCGTTACCGAAAGGGTCCGATCACCGAGATGCGCGTTCAGATCCACCTGGAACCGCTGCCCCGCGGCGGCACGCATCTTTCTTATCAGGTTTGGGCGAGGCCCCGTAACTTCATCGGGTTGATCGGTATTTTTCTCATTATCGGTTTCTTTAGCAACACGAGATTTAAATCCGTCTTTCGTTCGTATGACCGCATCGCATCCACAGGCGGTGTGCTTGAGGAAAGCGCAACCCGACGCGGACTCGGCGCGGCAGGGCGCACCCGTTTCAAGTCGCTGAGCGGGCCGTTGATCAAAGAGGGCCTAGACGCCTCTTTGTTTCAACATCTCGAAGAGTTCCTCGATCACGCCGATGACCTTTCGCTTCAGCGGATTCGCCCCTATGCGCTCGCCGATCGCTGGGGAATCTCCCGCCGCCTGGTGCTTGAATTGTTCTTACGCAGCACCCGTGCCGGTATCCTTGATATGTTTTGGGATTTGCTTTGTCCATCGTGCCGGGGCACGTCCGAAACCAGCACACACTTGAGCGCCGTGCATTCCGCCTCGCATTGCAATACCTGCAACATTGATTTCACTGCCAACTTCGATCACAACGTGGAGGTCGTCTTTCGTCCCAATCCATCCGTGCGGCCGATTGACGTCACGCTGGAATTCTGTGTGGGAAGTCCGCAGCGCCAGCCTCATATTGTTCTGATTCAGACGCTGTGGCCGCGCGAAGAGTTGGCGTTCAAAACAGAATTGGAGGAGGGCCGCTATCTGGTGCGCGCTTCGGGTCTTTCCGGATCGCGCGGCTTGGTTGCCGAGCAAGCGGGCGAGCCTGCATTTGAAGCCAGGGCCTCCTATGAGGGCTGGCCCTATGGGGAAGCCCATGTTTCAACGGAGCCCCATATCAAGTTGGCGAACATCACGCAGGAGCCGCACACCTTTCAACTGGAACGCACCGCATGGTCGGATCAGGCATCCACCGCGGTGGATGTAACCACCCTGCAGGTCTTTCGGGATCTGTTTGCCACGGAAGTGCTGAGACCCGGCGAGGAGATCTCGGTCGGGTCGCTGACCTTGATGTTCACCGACCTGCGCGACTCGACGCGTTTGTATCGACAGATCGGAGACGCGCCCGCCTTCGGACGTGTGCGCGAACATTTCGAGATCCTGGAAAAAGCAATTGCCCGGGAGGACGGCTCGATCATCAAAACGATGGGCGATTCGGTGATGGCCGCCTTCCTTCACCCTGCCTCCGCGCTCAGGGCGATCACGAGCGCCCAGAAAACCTTGAACGGGCGCGGCCAGGGCCTGTGGCTGAAGATCGGGATCCATCACGGCCCCTGCATCGCGGTAAATTTGAACGGGCGGCTGGATTATTTTGGTTCGACCGTTAATCTTGCGGCGCGCCTGCCGCATTTCTCCAGCGGAGGCGAGGTGGTCTTTTCGCAATCGGTTCGGGATGATCCGGAAGCGGTCCGGTTCCTGGAACAGAACGTGCCGCCCAATTCGGTGACCCGCTTCCAGGCGGAGGTCAAAGGATACGAGGAACTATTCCCGTTGTGGCGATTGAAGATACAACAGTAGGGGGCTGCCAGCCCCGTCCGCGCTGTTATTTCAATTCCAATTCCGCCTTGACCACACCGGCGCGTTCGTGCCGAGCAACGATTTTCACCTTTCCGCCTTTTGTCGCGTGCACGATCCATTCAATCTTGAGACGATCCATGGTGCCTTCCTCAGATGCACTCCAGCTATCAAGCGTCGCCGATTTATAAGCACGCCCCTCTAACTGACTGAGTTCTTCGCGCGCCTTCCCTGTTTCTAATTTTGCGCCTTTGGGAATTTCAATTTCACAGACCAAGCCGCGCACTTTCCTTTCCAATGCCTTCTTTGTGACATAACTCGGAAGCCATCCGGTATTCTCAACGACAACGCGCACGCGATAGGTGTGATCTCCGAGGGCGGTGACATTTGCCTCGCGCAGATTCAATTTCGGCGAAATGAGTGCTTGCCAAATCAACCATTTTGGGAAGCGTTTGACTTCGTTCTCCAAAAATTCAGCAGGCGGATTCGACCACGAATTCAACAAATCCCAGCCGCCCAATTCCACTTTGCCCAATTGCGGATGATCGAACTCATACCAATCCACATAACTCTTGCCTTTGAGCTTTGTGTTGTTCCATTTTAGGATTTTCAAATCATCGCTAACCGGATGTTCGCGAAACCAATCAATATATTTATAATTTTTTATCCCAGCTTGCTGAATGGGGCTCCATATCTCAATCGTCCATGCAAAGATGCCAAGATGATCGTACATCCATGTATCGAAGGCACCGGTGGTGAACGACTTGGGATGATATTTGAAATCATGGAAGACCGAGATGTTCGGATAACCGGTCAGGCGGGTGCCTGCCTCGCCAATCTTCTTATACGTCCATAAATCTTCGGCTGGGAATTCATCGTCCGAGCGATCATCGTAGGGTCGCATGATCAGCGCGGCAAAAGTATGGAACGCCACTGCGCCAGTAATGTTCTTATGCTTGACAATGAAATCAATCAGGTTGCGGACTTCCGGCTCACTGGTCGGATACGGTCCCGCGCCGTGCTGTTCGGATTCTGTACGCCAGGCGATCGGAAAATTCCGATTCAAATCCAGGCCTTCTTTCGGACTGCGCAACTGAATTGTCACGCCGTCATAGTTCTTCAAAAAGCCTTCGGGCAGAACGCGATAATATTTGCCGCCGGACTCGGCGGGCTCGCGTCGGACGAGCAAACGCGGTTCCTGCGGGTGCCGTTTCCACGTCCCGTTTGGATCGGGCACGCGCATAAACAGAATCCGCCCGTCGCCGTCAATGTCTTCCTCAAGCAACCCATCCACCGGCTCTTCGTCATATGGATACGGGCGCGTGCTGGAGCGGATCACCTTCGGCTTATCCGCCAATGCCCACTCCGCGCCGTCCGGGTTGACGCGCGGCACAACATAAAACGTACGCGTGTCGAGCGCCGTGGTGACCTGCTTATCCTTGCCGTATTTCGTGGCGAGCGTGTGAAGGAAGTATAAACACGCCGTTGAGGCAGTCACTTCCGAGGCGTGAATGTTGCCGTCCGCCCACAGGGCGGGCTTGTCGGCATCCTCCCCCGATTTGAAATTTGTGGCGGTGATCAGCCAGACCTCGCGGCCCTCATAGCTCTTTCCAATGCTTTGGATCTTGAATAGGTTTGGATATTCCTTGACGTAAGCCTTGAGGAGTCTGGTCAATTCTTCGTAGCGGTAGAATCTGTTGAAGCGCGGTTTGGGCATAACGGCCTCCGATCCGGTTGATTGATTTTAACACTCAACTCGATTTCGATTCCATGAATTGTGTGGTAGACTCCCCTTGCTCCCGAAAACGGGAGACCGTGTTCTGGGAATTGTTTTGATGATGGCCCGACGCAACTTGCTCGGGCCTTTTTGTTGGGCGAGTTTATCTGCGAAGACAAACTCGGATTGGCAGGAAATCGTTTGCGGAGTCATCAGAACATCTCATAGCGTCAGCGCCAGCCGCCGCTCCTGCCGGGCCGGGGGGCCCCCCGGGGCGGCCATTGCACTGACAGAAAGATTCTGGATGACGACCGAATTTGCTTCCCTGACCCTGCGTCCCGAGTTGATGCAGGCCATTTCCGAGCTTGGCTACACCCAGCCGACCCCGATCCAGGCGGCCCTGATCCCGCGGATGCTGAGCGGCGCAGATGTGATCGGCCAGGCCCAGACCGGCACCGGCAAGACCGCCGCGTTCGCATTCCCCATTCTCCACAACTTCACACCCGAACGGCATGTGCAGGGCCTGATCCTCGCGCCCACGCGCGAGCTCGCTTTGCAGGTCGCCGATTCGATCCGCGAATATGGCAAGCATCTCAACGCGCGCGTGCTGGCCGTGTACGGCGGACAATCGTACGGTCCGCAAATCTCGCAGCTCAATCGCGGCGTGGACATTGTGGTCGGCACGCCCGGACGCCTGCTCGATCTCATCGACCGCAAGGCCCTGAACCTCAAACATGTCCGCACGGTGGTACTCGACGAAGCCGATGAAATGCTCAACATGGGCTTCATCGAAGACGTGGAAAAGATTCTTGGCGAGACTCCTGCCGAACGTCAGACCGCGCTTTTCAGCGCAACCCTGCCGGCCCGTATCCGCACGCTCGCCAGCCGCTTCATGCGCGACCCGCAGGCGGTCACTATTAAACGAGATACGCTCACCCTGACCACGACCGAACAACGCTATTACCTGGTCCACGAAAACGACAAGACCAACGCGCTGACCCGGCTCTTCGAGATCGAACCGATTCACTCGGCGTTGATCTTCGCCCGCACCCGCGCCGAGACCAGCGCCCTCGCCAATGAACTGGTCGGGCGCGGCATTCCGGCCGAAGCCATCCACGGCGACCTCGACCAGCAGGCCCGCGAACGCGTGCTCGGCCGATTCAGAGCCAACCAGCTTAAAGTCCTGGTCGCGACCGATGTCGCGGCGCGCGGACTCGATATCGAAGACATATCGCACGTGTTCAACTACCATCTTCCGGATGATGCCGAAGTCTACATCCATCGCATCGGACGCACCGGACGCGCAGGCCGGACCGGCATTGCCATCACGTTGCTTTCGCCCCGCGAGAAACGGCGCATGCGCGAAGTGGAAGCGCTGACCAAACAAAACGTCACGCAGATGGAACTTCCGACCATCGAAGATATTCAGAAGTACCGCGAATCGAAAGTGGTCGAGAATCTGAAGATCTGGCTGGGACGCGGGCGGTACAAGCGCGAACTGGAAATGGCTCAGCAGTTGATCGAAGCCGGTTATGAGCCGCTGCACATCGCAGCCGCGGCGCTCAAGATCGCGCGGGCCGATGAGAAACAGCGTCCCATCCCCGAGATCGCAGAGGTCAAAGCCGAGGCACCACGTAAGTTTGAAAAAGATTACAAGCGCGGTGAGCGGCGCGGATCAAGCACAGGCGAGTTCGGAAAGTCGCGGCGTGTTTCGCATGAAGAAGGCATGATCCGCCTGAGGTTGAACAAAGGCAGGGCCAACGGCATCCGCCCGAACGACATCGTCGGCACGATCGCGTTCCATGCCAATATCCCGGGACATGTGATCGGGAAGATCCGCATTGAAGATAAACTGACCTACGTCGATATCCCCGCAGATTTGGTGGAGCAGGTGCTGAAGCACAACGGCAACTACAACGTCGGAAAAGAAAAGTTCAGTTTGGCGAAAGCATAATGTCGTGCTGTCCCACCGGCCCTTGCGCCCGGGAGGCCGGATCGAGACCCCGCCTGCTCGACCTCCCGCGGTGCCTCGCAATGAGGGAGGCTCTTGATCCATTCTTATTTTCGCAATCCCCGAATCGCGGCTTCATCCAGTTCCAGGACCACATCTGTGTAGGTCTCGATCACAGCAAGGATCGCTGCGCGCGGACCCTTTATCCAATCGTCGCTGCCATAAAAGTCATCTTCGCTTTGCTCGCGCCCGGCGAGACTGTCAAAGCGGCGGATCACATAATACGTATTTTCATCATGCAGGGAGGGACCATGCGCCACGACGTCCAGCTTCCAGCGTTTGAGCAGCGGCAGTGACTCCTGAGTGAACAGACGCTGAAATTCCTGGCGCCTGCCGGGTTTGAGATTCAATGTCCGGATTTCTATTAAAGATTTCATGGCACCCTCGCAGGCAAGCAGAACAGGATAAGGCTGCGCCTCAAATCCACTCGGCTTCGACCGTTCTCTCATTTTGCACATTGCCCGTGTTCCGCGTGGACTTGGGTTCCAGCAGCAGCACTTGAACTTCTTCCTCCGCCACGGGCAAGTGCTCCACCCCCCTGGGTATGATGACAAATTCGCCTTCGTGGATCGTCAACTGTTGATCGCGCAATTTGATGACCAGCGTTCCTTTGATGACCAAGAACAGCTCATCTTCGTTCGCGTGCTGATGCCAGACGAACTCGCCCTTGAGCTTCGCCAGCTTGACATAGGAGCCGTTCAGCTCCCCCACGATTTTGGGATGCCAGGGTTCAGGGAACAAGTTGAATTTATCGGCCAGGTTGATTGTGTTCAACATTCATCATTCTCCGATCGCTTTGCTTTCGGGCCGCGGCTGCTTCCTGCGCACGCCCCTTCGATCACCGGCTTTGCGGGAGCCGGGCAGATGAACGAGGTGCCCAGGCTGCATTCAGCATGACCACGGGAGGGTTCTTGAAATTCATGGCGGGCGCGCCGCGCACCCCGCCGCCCGGTTGAGACACGCCGTGGAGGGCCACAGCCTGAAGTATACACGACCCGCAACCTTGCTTTGAGTCAATTTCCGCTGTCTAAGGATTCCTCGCGCACCGAAAACCGATGTACACATTTGCATTCAGTGGATCGATCCAATTGCGGCGCGCGGAGCGCAAATCGTAGCTGCCGGAATCCCAGGAACCGCCCTTGAGCACGCGGTAGGACCCCGATGTCGCTCCCAGCGGATTCGCGACCGGCAAGGTCAGCGAGGCGTAATAGTTGGCATCGTAAATATCCGCCACCCATTCCCAGACATTGCCTGCCATATCGAACACGCCGTACGGACTCACTCCGCCTGGATACGCATCCACTTTGGTGGTGTCGCCCGCGTAGTTGGGATCGTCGTTGGGGTTGTAGTTGGCAGCGCTCTGATCAATGCTGTTGCCCCACGGATATATGCGACCATCCGTGCCGCGCGCGGCTTTTTCCCACTCCGCCTCGGTCAGCAGGCGCGCCCCGCGCCACTCGCAGTACGCTTTCGCCATGGCCCACGTGACGCCGATCACCGGATATTGGTCGTAGCGGGGGTCGCCGTAATACGTTGGGCGCGAATACGAATTCTCAAATTTGGGAAAGGCACAGGCGTTGGCGTCCACGCAACTCCTGTATAATGCGTTCGTCACTGCATATTTGTCAATATAGAACGCATTAAGATAAACAGTATGAACCGGTTTTTCATCGACGTTGCCATTGTAACTGCCCATGATGAAATTTCCGGCAGGCACCAGGATAATCGCGCTTTGATCTGCGGCGGTTGTCAGCGCTGAAGAGGCGGGCGTCGCCGTGACTGCCCCCGTCGGGGTCAGGGACGCGATGACGAACGGATGAACCGTCGGAGGGTTCGTCGGCACGGGAACGGATGCGGGTTGAAACGTGCCGTTCAGCCAAAGGGAGATGACGATGCCAACCGTGCCGATCAGCGCGGCGGCCCACCACCCCATCTGGCGGAGGTCGAACTTCCGGGCTTCATTCGGGGCACTCTGCGCCGCCTCGCGTTTCGTTAAGGTTTCTTCCACCGGGTGTTCCTCGGGCGGGGTCAGGAGCGCGAGCCTCGCATAGAATTTTTCCGGCAGCATTTCCTGGTTCTTGACCGCCGTACCTTGGGACGATTCGACGGATGGCCACCGACTGCCGTCGAGCAGGATCGGAAAGACCGGCTTGCCGATCCGTTTGGCGCGTGCGACTTCTTTTGGCACCCACTCCGACTCAAATGAATTTTCGCTGACGATCAGGATGAGGGCGTCGCAGTTATTCAGATGATCTTGAATGATCTTGGGCCAGGGCGCGTCGTGGTCGAACCGCTCGTCCATCCAGACGCTGAAGCCCTGCCTGACCAAATCTTCCTGCAAGCGCTGAACATACTCTGTGTCCTTCTGACCGTAGCTGATGAAGATGTGTCTCACTTGGACCGCTCCTGGTTGATTGTCTCTGCGGATCCGCGCGCCTCGAACCCCGCCAGCCAAATTATCATTTCTGCCCATCGGGCCGGCGCCCTCGCCTTGCCCGTAAAGCAATTGCCAGCGGCGCCAGGACCGCGGTCCCGCAGAAGGGCCAGGGCGATTTCGATGGTGAAGGGGGATTGGGCGTGGATGGGAGCCCGGTTGGAGGCGCCAGGGTCTCCTGCGGCTCGGGCGTGGCCGTTGTCGGGACGGCGGGCAGCGGCGTCGGGGTCTGCGTCAGCCAGACGAAATCGTAGCTGGAGCCGGTAGGGGATACTGCCTCCGGGAACATGTTGGAAATTTCCTGTGCGATGTCTTGCACCTTGGCATCATCGGGTGACAACTGAAGCGCGGTCTGGATTTCCTGAAAAGCGCGGTACGTTTCAGCTGTCGGGCCGCTGGCCGAACGATCCCAGTACGAACGGCTGGCGAGCAATTCTGCAAATCCAGCATGCCATTCGGCGTCATTGGGTAAGAAGGTTAAGCACTTCTCGTACGCTGCGAGGCTTGATTGATAAATTTCTGCGCCGCCGGCATCCGTGCGATAGGCTTTGTTGAGGAAGAAGATCGCTTTATATGCTTTGGCGAGCTGTCCCCAAGCCTCCCCGTCATCGGGCATGCTTGCCACCATGCCGCGATCCTTGAGAATCGTCTGCCAGGCATACGGGGCAACCAGGGCAAATTCCATGTTGTCAACAACGCCGTTCGGTCCGGGTTCGAAGTTCTCAAAATGCCAATGCATCTCCTTGCCCCCGATCGTTCCGCCAGGGGTGGTCTGTGCCCAGCCAATCTGATCCAGGGCGATGTTCTCTGGATCAGCCGGATATGGCAGGCGCAAGGTGATATCCGCGCTTCCAATTGTGCCCTGCCAGCCGGCGCCGGTTTCAAGAATGTAGTAATAAGAGCTGTACGGCAGATCCGGATACCCGGAACCTGCGAGGTTATAAACAACCTCAATGCCGACATCCTGGCCGGAGGGAAAGGCGACTTCAAACTCGGCCCAGGGCACGTTCTGACCCTGGCTGCGAACATCAGGATAGCTGGCCCGTCGATAAGAAATCTTCTTCCCATTGACCGTTATCGCGAGATTAGTGATCTCAGGGTATTGTCCAAAACCATTGTCGGCAGAGATGGGAAAGCGGGCCGCCATGCTTTCATCGTTTGAACCCAAATTGCGCATGGTGAAATCCGCCGTGACAGCCGCGCTTCCGAGACTGTTGGCTGAGGTATCGTTTTTCACATCGATCAGCACGCTCTCCGCCATCATCCGCACCTGCGTTGTTTCCGTGCCCGGCTGCAGATTGGAGCCGGGCGGGTTGGCCGGGGGTGCCACATCTGCCAGGGCGGCGGATGGAAAAGCGAACATGACAAGCAGCAGCAGGGCAGCGAAAATACGTTTCATATATTCCTCCCGACCGGTCCGTAGAAGACACAAGCCTCGACTGGTCTCTATTATAAACCGCCGCCCATGAACCGAATAAACTTGCGCCGGCGGTCAGAGCCCATGATTGCCGGGGTTGGCAGAGCCGTTCATTTCCTCCAGTAGGTTCGCCAGCTTTCCTCCGATCGCCTCGCGGCTGAAATTCTCTTCCAAATACCTGCGCCCGTTCAAGCCCAGCGCGCGGCTTTTGGGCGGGTCGCCCGCCAGTTTGCGAATCACATCTGCCAGGGCCGACGGTTCTCCCGGCTCGGCAAATAATCCACATCGCGCGGCTTCGACGACTTCTCGGATCACGCCGTCAATTGCAAGAGCAACGGGCCGCCCCGCGGCCATGTAGTCAAAAACCTTGTTGGGGTAGGTGGTCTTGTATTCTTCCAGCGGCATCAAGATCGCCAGGCATGCGTCTGCCGCGGCGAGGGCGTTGGGTATTTCGGACTTCGGCAGGGAGGCCAGGAAACTCACATTCGATAGTCCCATTCGAGCGGCGCGGGCTTGCAAGGCCGGCTTCTCTTTGCCGTCGCCGAGCAGGACAATCTGGATCTTCTTCTCATCTGTCAGCAGCTGTGCGGCCTCGAGCACCACGTTCAAATCGTTCGACATGCCATGGGCGCCCGCATACAATGCGATGAATTTGTCCTCGAGGTGATGCGCCCGGCGGAAGTCCAGCCCCGCCGCGGAGGGATCGAACATGGCTGGTTCGGCGCCGTTGGGAACCAGTTCCACCTGTCTCGCCCCCCGACTCTGAACATGGGTAATGAATCCCGGGCTGTTGACCATCACCCGGTCCGCGTGACGATACAGGAATCGCTCCAGCCACTCGGCCGTGCGGATCAGAATCGGATTCTTTAACACCCCCACTGCAACCACAAATTGCGGCCACAGGTCCCGCACCTCGAATAAAAACTTCGCGCCCTTCAGTCTCGCCAGCAGCCATGCGGTCGCACCCTGAAAGATCGGCGGCGATGTCCCCCATACGAGGTCAACATCCCTTAGGCTGAGCCCGATCCAAAACGAAGAGATCATGAACGAGAGAAAAGCGATGAGGCGATGGAAGAATGATTTATGGTGAGCCGTATAGACACGGGCCCGCAGGATTTTCACTCCCTCCGGCTCCACCCCATTTGGAGGGAAAGTGGGGGAGGCGGTTCCGGTAAGATAACTCACCGGGCTGGCAATCACGGTCACGTGATGCCCGCGCGAGGCAAGCAGACGCGCAAATTCATAATGGCGCGTCCCGCCGGGTTCGTCAAGCGAAGCAAAGGCTTGATGGATGATCAGGATGTGCATGTCTATTTTGGAAAAATAAATTCGCTCGTGAATGTGACGGATCTCGAGGAAGTCACTTCCACTCCCAGGGCCAACGCAGGGATTTTTGTCCCGTAGGTGGGCGAGACCCAGCCTTCATACGGTTCCACCTGGCGTTGGCCATACAGCAATTCGCCGGCGCGGACCAACGTTACTCGATATTGGGGAGCTGCTATGTGAGGATCGGGCTGGATATTCAGAGCGATCCAGCCATGCTTTGATTTCAGCCGAATTCCAACCGCCCCTTCTCCATTCTCCATTTTCCATTCGCCATCTGCCAGCAGCCAATGCAGCCGAAAGATATGCTCGCCGGGTCTGGTGAAGACCAGGTTGTCTTTGATTTCCCAGCGTTCATCCGTGAAAACGGTCACCAGGCGCTCATGACGAATGCCTTGCCTTCGATAGCCTTTGTGATAGGCAAGCACCCGCCCCAGAATTCTTTCGTCTGTCTCGATCAGACTTTTTGAAAAAGCTGGGAACCAATCGAGTGTGAGAAATCGCCCGCCGCGCGTCATCTGATCCCGGCCATCAATCGTGATGGTGTTATGGACGCGCGTTGAGACCAGCGGATTATCCCACGGCGGTTCCCCGTTATAGAGATAGGTGCCGGCGTCCTGCGCGATGTTGAGTCCGCGCCACCACAAATCGAAATGCAACTGGTCCATGTGAGCCAGGCGGGATTTGAAGCTCGAGGCGCGCAGGTAGGCCCACGAGTCCTGGCCTCGCAGGTGATCGGTCATATATGCGTCGGAGCCGGTCGTGTAGCCCGAGGCGGGCAAACCCAACCAGAGCGACGTCTCATCCCACCCTCCGGCTGGCAGACCCGTCCGCAAAAAGGCGCGCGCCGCGGCTTGAACCGTTGGTCGGAAATCGTTAAAGGCTGCCGGGCCGGAACTCAAAGGGAGGATCAAGGCTCCGTCGTTCGCGCCCAGGTTCGGTGTCTGACCCGAGGCGGGATCGATCATCGAGAACAGCCAATGCGAAGCGCGGATCAGACATTCGAGAGTCAACCCGGGCCAACGTTGGTGACGTTCCCGCAAAAGCAGATCCACCCACAAGACGGTCTGCAGCACGAGCCGGTGATAGTTTGTGCTGTGTTGAATGTATTCGCCATACGAACTGATCTGCGTGCGCAGCGCTCGATTGAGCCACAGCCAACCCAGCTCGCGCCAGCGGGGCTGATCGAGCGCAACCCCTGCCGTGTAAAGCGCAGCGGACTCGGTGATGAGATGATTGTTGTTTTGCGAACGCGCATAAAGCAGGGTTGGAGGGATGCGCGCCGCGTGATCTGCGATCGATCCAGCCAGACGCTTCCGTCTTTCGGCGCTCGACGCCGATGATCTTTGAAGGACAGTTGCCGTCCACGCCAGGCTCATCAGGCGAATCGCGACTTCCTGGCCGTTCATCCAATGGGGGCCGAAGTACGGAGGATTACCATCGGTGAACTGCTCAAAATAGCTCCAGAACGCCTCGGAATATCTCTCATCCTGGGTGACGTGATAGGCGCGTCCCAAGGTGAACGCCCAGCCAAAGCGTGCGGGTTCCCACAGGAATTTGATATCAGGAATCGGGATTTGGGATCTGGGAATCGGTGCCCGGCCCGTTTCGTAATCTGTCCAATGCTGAAGCAGTTCGTTGATCGTCAGTTGAAGCGGAACGCCCTCTCCGCCGAACATGCGGAACCTCCCGCTGACGATCTCATCCGCCGCGCTGATCAGCGAGGCTTTGCCTTCGGGACCCAGGACGGAGAGCAGCCCAGCCCGCCCCGGCAGCGGAAAGAGCGCTTGACTCATCCCGTCCGTTTCCACTCTGTGATAACCCAATCTTTTATAGTAGCCGGTCTTCAATCCGGCCCGGTAAATTGCATTCAAAGCCAGCGGTTCGAGCCCCAGCTGGAAAAGGGATTTGATGGAAGCGGCGCGGGACGGCATGCACTCAATTAAACCACACTTATAAAACGATCAACCTGCTTGATTTGCTTCAAGCAGGTTGATGATTGCATTGAGGCTGGCAGCTATTTTTTGGCAGCTTTCAGCACCGCCGGCAATAACGAGGCGGCCTCGCGCACCTGCGCGGTGGAACAGGAAAAGGCGAAGCGGATGTGTCCATCGCCGGCCGCGCCGAATGCCGAGCCGGGCGTCGAACCGATCCCAGACTGATCGATCAGGTAATTTGTCATGGACCAGTCATCGCGCCTGCCCTGATAGCCGGGCCAATCCGGCGTCATGCGCGCCCACAAATAGAACGCGCCGCTCGCTTTGAACGGCTGGACATATGGCGATTCTTCCAGGGCCGAGAACAACATATCGCGCCGCATTTGATATTCCTGCGCCATGGACTTTGTAAAGTCCTGCGGGCCGTTGATCGCAGCGGCCGCCCCGTATTGTGCCACCGAGTTGACGCCGTTGATGGTGCACCGCACCATTTTTTTCAAACGTCCCAACATCAGTTCGTCGGTGGAAATCACGTAGCCGAGACGAAGTCCGCTCATGGCGTAGGTTTTCGATAAAGAGAAAACGCTAATGGTGCGATTTTGCGCGGCGGGCAGCGATCCAAGGCTGACATGTTTCTGTCCATCGAAGATGACGTGCTCGTACGCCTCGTCACTGACCAGCAGCAGGTTGTGTTTTTCCGCGAGCGCGGCAATCGCCTCGAGCGTGGCTCTGTGCACCACCGCGCCCGTCGGGTTGTGCGGGGTATTCACGAAGATCGCCCTGGTTTTCGTGGTGATCGCGGCTGCGATGTCATCGGGACTGTACAGATAATCCTCATCTTCACGCAAACGAACCGGCACGGGCATTCCCCCGCCGAGCCGGATGTTCTCGGCGATTTCGGTCCACATGGGGTCGGGCAGAATCACTTCATCCCCCGGATCGAGAAGCGAGCGGAAGATGATGTAGAGTCCGTTCATGCCGCCATTGGTCACGACGATGTGATCCGCATTCGGAACTTTCAATCCGTTCTCGGTCGTGACCTTGCGCAGGATGGCCTCGCGCAGAGGCGGAATCCCGGTCGAGGCCGTGTAATGCGTCAGCCCGTCCCGCAGGGCTTTTTCCATTGCAGCGCGGGCGTGGGGCGGAATATCAAATGATGGATCACCTGATTCCAAACGCAGAACCTTGCGTCCCTTCGCCTGCTGCTCAAGCAGACGGTCACGCACCTGCACGATCGCTCCCAATGAGACCTGGTCAACGATATGGGTCATGGCTCCTCCTCCACACTTTAAATTCCCGCCATTCTATTCGATGGCGGCGATTATTGCAAATGCAGTTTGACGGCGCGGTTTGATCCGACCCGCGTTCCGCGCCCAGCTAATTGAATCTTTCCACCCGGAGCGGACGAATATCAAACGCGGTTGCTTTTCGATTCGCGAGTTCTGAGACGATCTGTCCGGTGCCGGGCCCGAGGGAAAGCCCGAGCATGGCATGGCCGGTGGCAAGGATCAGGTTGTTATGTTTCGGAGAAATGCCGATGATTGGCATGCCGTCCGGCGTGGTGGGACGCAGGCCGGCCCAGGTTTCCTTGACATCCAATTCTTCCTCCAGTTCAATATATTCGCGCACGGCGCGCTCAATGCCTGCCAGGTGTTTGGGTTGCGGCCTGGTATCGAGATTGCTCAATTCGAGGCGGCCGGTGAAGCGCAGCAACCCACCCATCGGCGTGACCGCCACCCGGCGCTCGCCGAGCAGCAAAGCCTGGCGGGGCATGGTCCCCGCGGCGGCCATGGTCAGGCTGTAACCGCGCGCAGGCTGCACGGGGATCTTCAAGTGCAGTCCGCGCATAATAATCGGGGTCCAGGCTCCAGCAGCAAGCACAACCTGCTCCGGTTCAAAGTCTTGATCGGCGGTGCGGACGGTGCGGATCCGTTGATCGTGGATCTCGAAGGCGGTGACGGGCGTGTTTTCATGGACATCCGCACCTAAGGCCTGAACGCACCCCGCCATCCGTTCCAAAAAACGCGCCGGGTTCAGCGATGCATCGCCCGTGAAATGCACTCCGCCGATCACATCGGGCAAGGCGGCAGGCTCGCGTTGATGCACGGCACTCTGGTCCAGCACTTCGGCCGGCAGCCCGTGTTGGTGCAGGGTTTCGGCCTCACGCTTGCCGCCTTCCAAGGCTTCCCTGGTTTTGTATAGGAACAACAACCCTGTCTGCTGATAGTGGCAATCGAAATTTTCACCGGTGATCAGACGCTGGAAGTTGGCGGAACTCAACTGACCGAGAGCATTCAACGGCGGAATGGCGCGCTGGACATTGGCCTCACTGCACGCGCCTGCAAATTGAATCAGCCACGAAAGATAAGCCGGGTCCAGGCTGATCTTCATCCCGAAAGGGCTGTTGGCCGGATCGAGCATCCATTTCAAGGCGGTGCCTATGATTCCCGGCGCAGCCAGCGGCACGATGTGACTTGGCACGATGTGACCGGCATTGCCAGATGAGCTGCCCCTGGCAATTTCCTTTGAATCAACGATCGTCACTTTCCGACCCGACTTCAAAAGGTAATAGGCGCAGTTCAATCCGATCGAACCGCCGCCGATGATGAGGATGTCTGTTTTGATCGTCATTACAAAAACCTTTTCCGCAAGCTGGATGGTTCGCCGAGTACTTCTTGGTGCTCACCGGCAGATCTCTGCGCTGGACTAAATTCGGATCCCGTCCTGGAACGGATCGCGTTCATCAACCAATAGCTGACCTTCGGCCATGACCCAGGCCTCGCCGCTGATCGTTGGGATGACACTTCCATTTTCAATTTGAATCTGTCCCTCAAAAATGCTCCCGACGATAGATTGTTGTCTCCAGACCTGTCCTTCTGCGAGTCTGCCATCCGCGGCCAGGCAGGCCAGCTTGGCGCTGGTGCCGGTGCCGCAGGGCGAACGGTCATAGGCTTTGCCTGGGCACAGGACAAAACTCTTGCTGTCTGCATCCGGGGTGCCGCTGAACAGCTCGACATGATCGACTTCGTGCCCGTCCGCACCGAAGATGCCCAACCGGGTATACGCCTCACGCAGGCGCCATGCAAAGTCGGTGAGCTGATCCAGGTTCTGGGGATCCACCTGCAATCCATGATCGTGGACGAGGAAGAACCAGTTGCCGCCCCAGGCCACGTCGCCATGGATGGTTCGTCCGTCAATTTCAACCGCGACCTGCCTGAGATGCCGGTAAGCGGGGATGTTGCGTACCGAGACTCGATTCGGATAGGCGCCTTCCGATGGATGCAGCGTCGCTTCGACGACTCCGACCGGAGTTTCGATTCGATAGGAGCCGGGCCTGATCCGTCCAAGATAGGAAAGAGAGGCGATCAGGCCCATTGTGCCGTGGCCGCACATGCCAAGATAACCGACATTGTTGAAGAAGATCACGCCGAACTGACAGGTCGGATCCGAGGGCGGAACGAGCAGCGCCCCCACCAGCACATCGGAGCCGCGCGGTTCATTGAGCACCCGCGAGCGGAACATATCGTGTTTGGTCCTCAGTTGGGATAATTTCTCGGCCACGGAACCGGAACCGAGGTCGAGCGATGAGGCGTCTTCGATCAAACGGGTCGGCTCGCCGCCGGTATGAGAGTCAAGGAATGAGATGCGCTTCATCGTTTGCTCCGTTCAGAAAATCCAAATACAGCCTCACCCGGGTCGCGAAGGCTCCCGAAGGGTGCTCCTGGGTTGACTTGGGGCGCCGGGTTTAAGAAGTGGCGATCCGAAAGACGCGCTCAAACTCAATTCGGTCGGCATCGGTCAAGGGCAAGAGCGGGCGGCGCGGAATGCCGACCGGGATGCCGAGCAGTTCACAGCCATGTTTGACCTTCTGGGTATAAGCGCCGCTTTCCAGATTGCGCATGAGAGGCAGAAGTCGATCCATCAGGGTCCGGGCCCGGCTGAAATCACCCCCCAGCGCGGCGTTCAACACATCCGCGTGCTGGCGCGGCACGCAGGAAGCCGCCCCGCCGATCCAGCATTGCGTGCCCCACAAAAAGTAATCGAGGGCTTCATCATCGGAACCGCAGATCATCTGATAACGTTCCCCGTAACGCAAGCGCATTTCATAGACGCGCGACATCTCGCCGCTGGCCTCCTTGATGCCGATCACGTTCCTTTGTTCGATCAAGCCGTCGAGCACATCATAACCGACTTCGGTTCCGGTGCGCCATGGAAAGTTATACAACACGATGGGAATGCTGACCGCTCTCGCCACATCGCGATAATGCGATAACAGTTCGCGTTGACTGGGACGCGAATAGGGCGGGACGGCGACCATCAGCGCGTCGTACCCCATTCTTTCGGCGAGCTGGGAGAAGCGAACTACATCGCGCGTCGCGCCGGAGTTGGTCCCCGCGATCAGGCTGGCGCGGCCTTTGGCATGGTCCCTGACGAATTGAAACAATTCCAGCCGTTCTTCGTCACGCAAGGCGTAGACTTCGCCGGTGGTGCCGCCGGGGACGAGTCCGACCACGCCGCCCGCGAGCACAAAATCGATCAGCTTCTTCATGACCTCGTAGTTGATGGATTCATCATCCTGGAACGGTGTAACCAGGGGTGCGTAGATTCCTTTAAGCTGCATTTGCGTTCTCCCTTTTCAAGTATCCAGGTCCGGGCCTTGTGGAGAAATGACCGCATGGTTCACTGATGAGCTGGAAGGCGGGGCTCCCATCTGCGGGCATTTCGGAAAGCAGGAACCCGCCCCGATCACAATGCTCACCGCTCAACTGGATTTCTCCAAAGAAACCCTTGCCAATCGGGACCCTCACAACAGTCCGGACGTCATCTCCGTTCGGATCACGATCATATTGTTCTTTTCCTGAGAACACGCTGCACAACGAAATGTGGTGAATTTTCAAACCTGTCCCTTCAAATGTCTCTCTTCGAGCAGTCTCTCGGAGGGCTTCAGCCAGCGCAACTGCTCCGCCGGGCGGTCCCGCGTGCTGGCTATCGGTTGGCGTGAGCCGCCGCGCAGGATCGTTGAAGAGCAATTCAATTATAGACGCGAATTCTACTTCCTGCGGTCGGCTTCACGCTGTGCCGGGCGGGGTGTAAGGACGGACGCACCGCCCGGCACCCCCACAGATAGGGGATGGAGTTTTGCGGTGATTGCAATTTGATCCGATCTGGGGGTCATCTTGCGTTTGCGGCGCCAGGCACGAGCCGTGAACGGAAAAAGGACATTCGCCTATGGCGCCTGCAACGGTAAACCAGTACATGTTTTCTCTGGCTTCCATAGATGCTCTTCAGTCTGCACCCGGACCGCACCCGAAGCAGAAAAGGCGACTGGAATCCATCTTGCGATTGGAATTCATGAATCGGCTGTGGTATGCTTCCGTCCATCAGGGTTAATGGAGAACCCGTTGGCAAAGGGATGCCCATCCAGTAAAGAAGACCCAAAAAATCCTTGGCGTCATGCTTCTCATTACAACTCCGTTGGAAACAAATATGATGATCCATGACGTAATGTTGGCAGCCAATGCGGCGACAACTCCGCTGCAAACCCCAACTTTTTTTTGATATTTGATAAGAAGAGATCGTTCCTTTTAGCCGCCAAACGGCTGCCGTCAGCGGCAAGGGGACAGGGCTGGATTGGGCTTGAGAGCAGTATAAACCTGAAGCCGGAAAAAGCCTGTAAAACGCGGCGGATCCCGCCTGTCAGTCAAAACGCTTTGTTGGGCGGATCTTGCTTGCGCAAGACTCAAAGCCGTCCAAGGAACTTTTGCCTAAAAAAACGTATAACCATTCTCTTCGGATCCATCAGATTTCTCAAGCCGTAAACTTGAATATACGTTGATCAACAAAGCTGCTCCAACGATTAAATCCGGGCTTGAAGTAATTCCCGCCAATAATCCTTCCCAACCTCCGAGCATAAATGGTATTGCACCATACAAAGAATACAAGATGCCCATGAACGCCATCAGGAGAAGATAGAATGGATTCCTTGTCCTAAATTTTAGTGTAATCAAGCGCCAAAAAATGACCCCTTCCATATGAGCAAGTTCGAAATCAGTTTCAAGAGGGTCGTAACCACTCCGCCCATAACGGGTGCGATGACCAGCCCAGCCAGGAAGAAGAAAGGCGCTTTTATCCATGAATAGCCATTGTGGTATGGGTCCTCCGCCCTCTTGAATTGCAGATTCGTCCAAATCAGTTATTGCTT
>DATJBI010000188.1:0-17705 GCA_035515435.1 Anaerolineales bacterium | reverse complement strand
CGCAGTTGCAGCCGGGCTCGCAGCAGCCGGGTTTTGACATTGGTCTCGCTCAATCCCAGGGCATCCGCAGTTTCCCTGATGGATAACCCTTCCATATCGCGCATGATGAAGACCAGGCGCAGATTCTCCGGCAGGCTCTCTATCGCGGCGTTGAGCGACCTTCGTCCTTCTTCGGAAAGTAATTCGTCCTCCGGCAGACCGCTCCAATCCACAAAATAATTCGGCGTCAGGTCCGTTTCCCCGTCATCGGCCGGCAGGTCAGCCATATTCACTTCCCCCTTCCTGCGGCGGATGGCCATCAGGGCCTCATTGGCGGCGATGCGATACAACCAGGTGGCGAGGCTGGAGCGTCCCTCGAACTCGGCGAGATGTGTCAGGGCAAGCAAAAAAGTGTTTTGAAGGATGTCCTCGGCATCCTGGGCGTTGCCCAGCATCCGCAGGCCCAAACGGTAGACCGGAGCGGAAAACAGGTCCACCAATCGGGCAAATTCGGCGCGGTCCCCGGCGCGGAGTTTTTCGAGCGATAGTTCCTGCGATGTCGGATTTACCATTAGATGAACTCAGCCTTCAAAAGTTGCACCGACAGAGTATACATCATCCAGGGGAGCCGGCTGCAACTTTTCTTATCGATGTGCATCCAAAGCATGTGGAACCAAATTATAAAACTCAAAAAGGAGCCTCAGATTAAGAAATGGAAATGCTTATTGACTTCCCCGGCGGCTCGCGGGTGGACGCCCACCTTGGGGGATTCACCGTACCGACCGACCAGCCGCCCGCCGCGAGCGCCCCGACACCTTTCGCGGTTTTTCTCTCCTCCATCGGGACCTGTGCCGGGATCTACGTCCTGGGCTTTTGCCGCCAGCGCGGCCTGCCTGCCGACAACATCCGGATCATTCAGCGCGTCCATGCCAACTCGTTCAACGGCATGGTGGAGCAGATTGATCTCGAAATCCAGGTTCCGCCCGGCTTCCCGGAGAAATACCGCGACTCGTTGATTCGCTCGGCGGATCTGTGCGCGGTCAAAAAGCACCTTGAGAAGCCTCCGAAATTCAACATCACAACCCAGGTCGTGGCCGGCGCCGCCGCCCTCGATTAGGAATATCCCATGGAAAAACTTCTGGATGACCAGATCACGAAACAAATTGGGGAAGCCTTCGCCCAGATGCAGGCGCCGGTCCAGATCCTCTTCTTCGGTTCGCACGAGCCATGTGCCTACTGCGGCGAAGTGCAGCAACTCCTGGAGGAGGTCGCGGCGAGCCATGACAAAGTCAATCTGGCCCTCTACGATATTCAGGCCGACCGGGGACTGGCGGACCGCTACCGGGTCGATAAGGCCCCAACGATCGTGGTCGCGGCCGCGGACGGAGGGCAGATCTCCGATCTGGGGATTCAATTTTCAGGCATTCCAGCGGGACATGAATTCGCCACCCTCATTAATGATATTATGATCGTATCAGGCCGGGATTCCGGGCTGAGCCCGGAGGTGCGCGATTTCCTGAAACACCTGGAGGAGCCCCTGCTCCTGCAAGTCTTCGTCACCCCGACCTGACCCTATTGCCCGCGGGCCGTGCTGCTCGCGCATCAAATGGCAATGGAAAACCCGGCAATGATACGCGCCGAGGGCGTCGAAGCCACGGAGTTCCCGGATCTGGCAAATCGGTTCAATGTCCAGGGCGTGCCCCAGACCGTGATAAACTCAGGAGCGGGAACGGTGGTCGGCGCGGTGGGTGAACAAAATCTGTTGGCTGCGATCCAGCGCGCCCTCCTCCATTGAGCATTCCAGATCGGCAGGTTGCGGATGACACCCAAGAACAAGCTGCGAAGAAGACGAAGGGACAAACCCTATTGGATTGCCGTTGGCGCGGGGTTCATTCTCGTGGTCGTGGCCCTGCTGCTGTTGTGGTCCGGTTTCCAGAATCTGGCGAATCCATCCTCGGCCTCGGGCGAGACGGCGTCGGTTGTGCCGCTGGCGGTCAATTATCCGGCGCCGCAACTTGAACTGCAAAACCTGAACGGGACCGCTGAGTCGCTCGCCAATTTCCGCCAAAACGTTTTGCTGGTCAACAATTGGGCGACCTGGTGCCCGCCCTGCAGGGCGGAGATGCCGACGCTCGAGGCGTATTACGAGACCCACGCAGCCCAGGGCCTGATGATCATTGCCATCGAAGCGGGCGACGCGCCGGGCACCGTATCGGGATTCGCGCAAAGCCTGGGTTTGAAATTCCACGTCTGGGTTGATCCGCAGAATGCCTCCCTGGCCGTGTTCCGGAACGGGAATCTTCCCAACTCATATGTGATCGATCGAACGGGAACGGTCCGGTTTGCATGGACCGGTGCGGTCAGCCGGGCCATGCTCGAGAAATATGTGACGCCGCTCCTGACTCAAAGCAATTGAGGCTCGCAGCCCAAAAGTGCTGAGGATCTCCTATCCTCGGCACTTTTTCTTTCAGATCACCGCCTGGCTTCGATCAAATACGCATCCTCATCCTGCCAGGCTTTCTCTACATAACGAAATCCGGCTCCCCGTAAAAATTCTGTGACCTGTTCGGCCGACAGACGATGATGAAGGGGTGGGCCGCTTGCAGCCCCCGCATCACTGCGCCAATCGAGAACGGCGGCGACCCCTTCAGCCTTGGCCAGGCGGAAGATCTCCTTTGCCAGCGCCTGGGGCGGGGTGACCTCATGGAAGACAAACGCCGCCCAGATCCAGTCCAGGCTCGCATCGGGCAGATCGATCCTTGGCAGTTCACTTTGCAAAAGGCGCACCTGCCTGGGCGGATTGTGTTTCGAAAGTTCATCGAGCATTTCCGGGCTGACATCCAGCGCCCAGACTGTGCCCTGCGGGCCGACCTTGGCGGCGAGGGCAAATGTCCAGAAGCCGGGACCCGATCCCAGGTCCAGGACCGATGCCCCCGGGCGGATATCGAAGCGGTTGATAAAGTTGGATGGATCCCATCTTGCCTGACGATCTGCGCCCAGCAGGGCGTTCATTTTACGGTGATCAAAACGGCGTTCATCGGAAGTCATGGCTTGTCCTCTCAGGAGGCTTTCCCGGTTAATTCTCTGAATTTCGAGGCGAGCGCCCGCCAGATCGGGCAGCGGTCATGAACGGCGCTGAACATCAGCAGGCCGCCCAACGCGAACAGGATCCAGTTTGAATTTGCACTCCAGCCGATCCAGGCCAGAGCCAGCCCTGCGCCCACGCGGAGCAGGCGGTCCTCCAGGGCCAGAGGCATGGCAGGAGCGGGGCGGCCACCGCTTGCCAGCGTTTCAAACAGCGATCGCAAAGCCTTTGCCGGTTTTGCGCCGATATAGCGTGAGAGTTCCCGGCCGTCGCGATAAACGATCAGCGCCGGGATGCCGTATATGCCGAGCCTGCGCAATAGGCCGGAGGATTCATCGGCGTTGATCTGCCACAGGTCCACGCGCCCGGCATATTCCCCCGACAATTTTTCCAGGATCGGCTTCACCGCCTGGCAGGGTCCGCACCACGGTGCCCACAGGTCAACCACCACCGGCCGCGGATTGGCCTGAACCTTCTGAAAGAAAGCATTTGCATCCATACAAGACCACGAACTCCAGACTCCTTTTGGAATGACATCAACATATAGATGCACGGAGACTTGCAAAGTTGCACACAACTTTCGTGTATTTCCCCGATCGATGTTCCTGGAATTTCCTGGCAGTCGTGAATCATGGATCAGACCAAACCGCAGCTGGCGTGATCGTCTTCAGCACGCCGACCTGCCCGTTCTGCGCCCGGAGGGGGAAATATTTCCGCGGCAAGGGCGTTCGCTTCAGCGATCCGGATGTCCGCCGCGGCAGGGACCTCCCCCGGTTTGTTGCTGCCCCAAACCACCCGCGGAAAACCACGAAGGGGATGGCTGACCGCCGTTGGCCGCGAGGCCCGGCTCAGGCCGCCGGGGGACATAAGATCTGGTCCCCCAAAGACCGGCGCCGAATGCAGAATGGCTGCAACAGATCATCACCCCCTCGGACCCAGCCCGGTGGAGGGGACCGGAACGGAGTTGCAAATCGCCTCTCCGTTCCGGTTCAGGCTTCCGCCCGCGCCTCACTTGCCGGCTGAAGATTGGCCGGCAGGATTTGCAAACTGTGAAAGATCAATGAACGGAGTCGTGCCGCCGGTTACAACAGCCGGGAGACGGCCATCCCATTTTTGGATGGCCAGGAATTCGAGATATTCCGGGGTTAAGGAGCCGGCATCTTTCAAGGCCTTTTGAGCATCGGCCTGACCCTGCGCTTGAGCCACGGCAGTTTGAGCGTCCACCTGCGCTTTGGCAAGCAGTTGCTTGGCGGTTTCGACCTGCTGCTGTGCCACCTGCTTGGCTTCAATGGCCTGATTGAACTGATCGCTGAAGTTGAAGTTGACAATATTGAAGTTCAGAACAAGGACGTGATATTGGATGAGCTGTGTTTTCAGCGCGGCCTCGGCGGAGGCGCGCACCTGTTCGCGCTGATCGATCAATTGCTCCGCCGTGAACTGGGCGGTTGTGGCCTTGAAGATATTCTGGATGGCAGGCGCGATCAAAATATCGGCATAGTCCGTCCCAACGGACTGGTAAACGGTCGAAGCGTAGGCCGGATCAAGGTTGTAGTTGACCGCGATCGTGCTGGTGACCTGCTGCAAATCGCTTGAGGCGGCAGTCGCGTCGGTTTGATCCTTCTGGGTGCGAACATCCATTTTCACCACATCTTCGATGAACGGGATCTTCGTTCCGAATCCCGGCTGGACGATGCGCTGGACCGCGCCAAAGCGGGTTACCACCCCCACAAACCCCGCGGGCACGGTGTAGACGCTCAGATACACGAGCCAGGTCACAAGCAATAATCCTGCGATCAGACCAAAAATCCCTCCGGACCGAACATGCACACTTCCTTGCTTATCTCGAAACATTCTTGACTGTCCTTTCCTATTCTGTGTCGGGATGCCAGCGTCCCGCCGTATTATACACAGAGCGACCTGGATGGGATCGGAAAAGAAGAACGCTTTGGGGATCATTGGCACACCGGCCGCGCGCCGCGCCGCGGCGGAGACTGCCCCTGCCCCCCGGTGCAAAGAGGATGGACTTCATGGTATCATTTATCAGCATCACCCCCTGTCCACAGTGCTGACCCAGCCAAAGGAACGAAAGGCTGCCGCCTCGGAATACGGTTCCTCCAGCGGCAAATACACAACGGGTTTGGATGAGAGCAATCCACCAACCACAAAACTCAAGAGGAGCATATGTCCATTAAATCACCTCGCTTTCTCATTTCCTTGACATTGGTCATCCTGACCCTGCTCACAGCCTGCCAGCCCCAGGCGGCTTCGCAACCCGCACCGGCTTTAGCGCTGACGGCGACCGTCAAAGAACTGACGGGAAGCGTCACGATCAAACAACCGGGCGCAGCCAGTTTCTCTCCGGCTTCGCCCGGGATGGAACTGCAAGTGAACGGTTCGATCCAAACCGGCGACGATGGACGCGTCCGGCTCGACCTTTCCACAGGCACCATCATCCGCGTTGCGCCGTCCTCGCTCTTCACGCTCACAGCCAATCAACCCAGCAATGGCAGCCTCTCCACGAAATTGAGCCTCAGCCTGGGCGGGCTCTTCGTCATCCTGAACGGCGGCAGTGCCAGCGTCAATACACCCTCCGGTGTGGCATCGGTGCGCGGCTCCTATCTTTCCGTCTTTGTTGATCCATCCACGCAGACGGTTGTGGTCACATGCCTGGAAGGCCAGTGCGGCGCGGGCAACAGTGCCGGCAACACGGATTTCGGCACCGGACAGGAAGTCACGTTGTTCTCATGCACCGCCGGTCAATGCTCGGTCCCAAATGTCGGGCCGATGACGCCGGAGGAATTCCAGAATTGGCTGGACAACAATCCCGACCTCCAACAGATCCCCGGCTTGTTTGCCACGATGACGGCCCTGGTTGCCACGCAGCCCTCCGCGACGGAAGTGCCGCCTCCGGCCACCTTCACTCCGGCACCCGTGAGCTGTCTTAGAAATGTCGCAGGTCCACATGCGGGCTCGAACCTGGATCCGGCCGGACCGGTCCGGTTCTCGTGGGATCCAAAGGATGGCGCAAGCCAGTATAAACTTGCCATCCACTATCCAAACGGCGCGACGGATTCATTCTATACGAGTAATACCAGCGTCACCCGCTACCTTGAGTCCATGCCCTCCGGCGGGAGCTATTCCTGGGATATCACCGTGCTGGACAGCTCGGGCAATGTGATCTGCCAGACGGGGGAAAGCAGATTCTCCAAACAGCAATATGAAACGCCGAAGCCGCCTGGGGAGCATGTAGACTGTAATAGGAATCCGGAACTTCCGGCCTGTTCTTGCTACCTCCACCGGAATTTCAACAAGCCTTGGTGCGAAGGATAGGCGATCGGATCCATGAACCGCGCCCCCAGCACGCCGCGCTTCCGTGTCCTCCTGATCGCGCTCACCGCGATCGTGCTCATGGCGCTGGAGCTCGGCTCGAACCTGCCCAACGTCAGCACGCCGCTCGGGAGTCTGGAGTTGGGCGCCCGCGACACATTGATGCGGCTGCGCGGAGACCGAACCCCGTCCGGAAATATTGTGATCGTCGCGATCGACGACGCCTCCTTTCAGTGGACGAAATACGAATGGCCCTGGCCGCGCGCCTATCTGGCGCAGATCGTGCAGGCGGTCAACAAAGGCGGCGCGCGGGTGGTGGGCCTGGATGTCTTCCTGTCGGAGGCCGGAAAGGACGCAGGCGGAGATGCGGCATTGGCTCAGGCGTTGAGCCAGTCGCCCTCCTCCATTTCGGACATGGAGGTCCTTCGCCCGGGGCCGGGCACGGTTTCGCTGAGCCTGCCGGTCGAACCGATACGCACTGCCCTGAAGGGGATGGGCATCACCACCATCGTTCAGGATAAGGATGCCGTCACGCGCAGCATCCAGGCCTATGATTCCTACAACGGGCAGGTCTATTACAATTGGGCCTTCCAGGTTGCCAGTCAGTATCTGGGGGTCCCCCCGCCATCGGACGCCGCTCCAGGCGGCCTGACCTTTAACGGGCAGCGGATTCCGCTTTTCAACGGCTTGCTGCGTGTCAACTACAACGGCCCGGCCGGGACCTATCCGACCTACTCAGCCTACCAGGTGGTGTTGGGCGATGTGCTGCAGGAGGATCCCAATGCTTTCAAGGGCAAGATCGTCCTGATCGGTGCGACCACGCTTACCCTGCACGATGTATATGCAACGCCGTTCTCCGCGCAACAACCCACTCCGGGGGTGGAGGTCGTTGCCAATGCGGTGGACACCATCCTGAACGGGGATTATCTGCGGGAGACCCCGCCCTGGGCGGCTCTGCTGATCATCATCGTCATGGGAGTGCTGGCGGGTCTGATCTCGCGCATGCAAAGGCCGTCCTTGAGCCTGATCATCATGGCGATCGGGATGGTCGTATACGCGGCCGCAACCTACCTTATTTTCATCGGCAGGGGATTGTACATCCCGACCGTCGCGCCGCAATTGATGCTGTTCCTGGGCGTGGTCCTGCCGGCGCTTGAACAGTCCGTTTCGCAGGAACTGGAAAAGCGCCGCGTCCGCAATTTGTTCAGCCGGTTCATTTCACCCCAAATGGTGGATCAATTGCTCAAGACCCAGGATATCAATTCGCTCAATAAACGCGCCAATCTCAGCATTCTCTTCTCCGATATCCGCGGCTTCACCACGCTTTCCGAAAAGCTGCTGCCGGAGGAAGTGGTGTCCGTTTTGAACCCCTATCTTGAGGCAATGACCAAGGTCATCGAAAAGAACGGTGGAACCGTGGACAAATATGAGGGCGATGCGATCGTTGCCTTCTTCGGCGAACCGGTGGTTCACGAAGACCATGCCCGGCGCGCCGTCCGGACGGCGGTGGAAATGCGCCAGGCCCTGGCGGAACTGCACGGACTTTGGGAAAAACAAGGGCGCACTTTCCGCATCGAGATCGGCATCGGGATCAATTCCGGCGAGGTCTTCGTCGGTCTGCTGGGCTCGGCGCAGCGCATCAACTACACCGTCATCGGCGACAACGCCAATCTGGCATCACGCCTGCAGGACCTGACCAAAACCTATCAATGGCCGGTCCTGATCAGTGAAAGCACCTACGACCAGGTCAAGGATGAGTTTGAAGCCCAGCTGGCAGATTCGGTGATCGTCAAGGGGAGAAGCGAAGCCGTCAAAGTATATAAATTGATCGGGCGGCGCGACACGCCCGATTCAGGGCATATCCAGCCCTGGGACGCGCAGACCATCACCATGACCAGGCCCAAACAACTCTGACTTTAAGGCCGGGCTGCTGGTGGGGTTGAAGGCGGCTGGCACCGAGGCTGCAGGGCCTTAATTTCACGCCCCAGGGAGCTGCAAAGCGATCGGGCATGGCACTCCTGCGGCGACCGCACCTGCTGCCTCCGGCGGCAAAGTGGGGAAAATACCAGTTTTGCCTCCCGTCCAGGCAGCGGCCCAAGCGATTCTCATATTCTCAGGTGGGCCGAAAGCCCGCCCATTTTTCAAATTTCGGCTTGTGGGGAATTGTACGAATGTCGGTTTTATGGTAGATTTAATCGAATCCAGTAAGGTGAGGGCCTGAATGAATGCAGACAATGTTCCAGATATCATCATTGGCCGGCTGCCAGTGTATCTGCGCGCGTTGCAGCGCATGGCAGAAAAAGGAATGAGGACAACGTCATCGCAGGAGTTGGGCGAACACGTTGGGATTTCCGCCGCGCAGATCCGCAAGGACATCTCGCAGTTCGGCGAATTCGGGAAACAGGGCACGGGATATTCCATCCCCTTCCTGATCGACAAACTGCGCGAGATCCTGAAGGTCGACCGAATGTGGGACGTGGCTGTGATCGGCACGGGTGAACTTGGTCACGCGCTGTCGCACTATCAGGGGTTCACGAACCGGGGCTTTTGCGTGGCCATGCTGTTCGATAACGATCCATCCAAGATCGGGACCAAGGTCGGGAATTTCATTGTCGAGGATTCGGCCAACATGGTGGAACGGATCCGCAGCATGAACATAAAAGTTGCCATGCTGACCGTCCCTGCCACAGCCGCCCAGGCCGCCGCAGACAAACTCGTCCAGGCCGGCGTCAAAGCAATCTTGAATTACGCGCCGATCAGTCTGAATGTGCCCCGTCACGTGCGTGTTCAATACATTGATCCTGCCACCCACCTTCAGAGAATGACCTATTATTTATGAGCAGGGCCTCCCGATGAAAAAAGGCGTCCAAATTGTGGACGCCTTTTGTTTTCGCATCAGGCTAGACCTGAGGCAGGCTCCGCCGCAGGATATTCATCATCCCGAGTCCGCGCACCGCACCTTCCACGGCACAGGTCAGCGGGTTATCCACCAGATACGCCGGAATGCCAAGCGATTTGGTCAATAATTTATCCACGCCGCGCAGCAGCGCCCCGCCGCCGCACAGAGCCACGCCGCGGTCGATGATATCGGCAACCAGCTCGGGCGGGGTCTTCTCGAGGACCCGCCGGCAGGTTTCCGCCACTTCCTTGAGCGGATCCTGCAGCGCTTCCACGATCTCGCCCGTTACCAGTGTGATGGGGCGCGGCAGGCCCGTGACCTGATCCTGTCCCTGGACTTCCATGCTGTTTTCTGTGTCCTGCGGCACGGCCGCGCCGATCTTGATCTTGAGTTGCTCGGCGGTGTTCTGACCGATGATGACCCCGTACTTGCGCCGGACATAGCTGACGATGGCCTCGTCGAAGTCCAGGCCGCCTTTGCGCAGGGTATCCGCGGACACAATGCTGTACATCGCCATCACCGAAGCTTCCGTACAACCGCCGCCCAGGCAAATGACCATGTTGCCGGAAGGCGAACCGATCGGCAGATCGATCCCCAGGGCGGCCGCCAGCGATTGTTGAATCAGGGAGGTCTCGCGCGAACCCGCCTCCATCACAGCCTCGTAGACCGCACGCCGTTCCACGCTGGTCACGCCATACGGCACGGAGATCATCGTGCGCGGGCGGAAGACGCGCAGCGATCCGCTGACGCGCTGAAGCAAATAGGACAGGAGGGTCTCGGTGATTTCATAATCGGCGATCACGCCGTTCCGAAGGGGACGGGCCACCTCGATGCTTTCCGGGACGCGGCCGAACATATCGCGGGCTTCCTGCCCGGCCGCCACCATCTTTTGTTCTTCCACCTCGATGGCGACAATGGTCGGTTCCTGCAGAAGCACCTGCGTGCTGTCTGCAAAACGGGTGAACATGGTCCCCAAATCAATGCCGAGGTCCTTGGAAAAGACTGCCACAATCCCTACACTTTCGAAGTTGGCGGCTGGACGCCAGCTCTGCGATAACGGCGGACCGTATCGAGTCGTAAATTGGATCGCCGCAGGGCCGCCTCGATGTTCAACAAAACATCCGGGTCCTTCGAGGTACCCTGGGCCAGCGCTTCCACCGCACGTTCCCTGGCCGCGGCGGCACGCGCCACATCAATTTCATCCACATTTTCAGCGGCGTCGGCCAGCACGGTGACAATGCTCGGCTGAACTTCGGCCACACCGCCTGAGACGGCAAAGACCTCTTCCCTGCCGCTGCGGCGCACTTTAACAACCCCGTATTTCAGGGTCGTCAAGACCGGGGCATGATGCGGCAGCACACCCATCTCCCCGGCGGCGCCGGGAAGAACAACGATGTCCACATCGCCTTCAAAGACAGTGCGGTCCTGCGAAACGATCTCACAACGGATGGTCATATTTTCTATCCGGGGCGCTTTGTGTTGCGCGTCAGCAACAGACAAAAGATGCGATCAGCGCCTAGGCGCTCTTTGCCAGGTTCTCTGCCTTTTCACGAACGTCCTCAATTGTACCCGCCATCATGAAAGCCTGCTCGGGCAGATCGTCACACTGGCCCTCCAGGATTTCACGGAAGCCGCGCACGGTTTCCTTGAGCGGCACGTAGCGGCCGGGGATGCCGGTGAAGCGCTCGGCGACAAAGAACGGCTGGGAGAAGAAGCGTTCGATCTTGCGGGCCCGTGCAACGACCAGTTTATCATCTTCGCTCAGCTCGTCAATGCCGAGAATGGCGATGATGTCATTCAGATCTTTATAGCGCTGGAGGACCCGCTGGACCTCGCGCGCCGTCCGGTAGTGCTCCTCGCCCACGATATTCGGATCGAGAATTCGGGAGGTGGAAGCCAGCGGATCGACCGCGGGATAAATACCCTTTTCGACGATGGAGCGTTCCAGGGCAATGGTCGCGTCCAGGTGGGTGAAGGTGGCAACCGGGGCGGGGTCGGAATAATCATCGGCCGGAACGTACACGGCCTGCATGGAGGTGATGGAGCCGGTGCGGGTCGACGTGATTCGTTCCTGCAGCTCGCCCATTTCCGTGGCCAGCGTCGGTTGATAACCTACCGCCGAGGGCATGCGTCCGAGCAGGGCGGACACCTCCGACCCGGACATGGAGAAGCGGAAGATGTTGTCAATGAAAAGCAGTACATCGCGGCCCTGGTCACGGAAGTATTCCGCCATGGAAAGCGCGGAGAGTGCCACGCGCAAGCGCACCCCCGGAGGCTCGTTCATCTGGCCGTAAACCATCACCGTATCCTTCATCACGCCCGATTCGATCATTTCACGATAGAGCTGTGTGCCTTCGCGGGTTCGCTCGCCCACGCCGGCGAACACGGAGTTGCCTTCGTGCTCGGTCGCGACCGAACGAATGAGTTCCATGATGATGACGGTCTTGCCCGTCCCCGCCCCGCCAAAAATTCCGGTCTTGCCGCCCTTGGTGAATGGAGCGATGAGATCGATCACCTTCACGCCGGTTTCGAATACCTCCACCCGCGTGGACTGCTCCGCGAACGGCGGCGCCATGCGGTGGATCGGATAATGCAGGGTGGCTTGCACCTCGCCCTTGTTATCCACGGGCCGGCCCAGTACATTAAAGATGCGGCCCAGGGTGGCAGGTCCAACCGGAACGAGGATCGGCGCGCCGGTTGCAAGCGCCGGAACGCCGCGCTGCAGTCCATCGGTCGCGTCCATGGCCACCGTGCGAACCCAGTTATCGCCAAGCTGTTTTTCGACTTCGAGGATCAGCGGCGCTTTTCCGCTGCGCTCGACCTCAATGGCTTCAAAGAGTTCGGGGATCTGCCCCTCAGGGAATTCCACATCCACCACCCCGCCCAGAATTTGTACCACCCGGCCGCTCTTAATGTCTGCCATGAATCCTCCTCCAGGGTTACTTGGCCAGCGCTTCGGCGCCGCCCACAATGTCCAGGATATCGCTGGTGATCGCCTGCTGGCGCACCTTGTTATATGCCATTTGCAGGGCGCTCACCAGTTCCTTCGCGTTGTCGGTCGCGTTGCGCATGGCCACCATGCGCGCGGCATGTTCGCTCGCCTGCGATTCAAGAATGGCCTGATAGACCTGCAGCGCAGTGAACTTTGGGATGATCACATCCAGGATCTCGCGCTGATCCGGTTCGTATTCATACGCCGCGGCGGGAGCACTGCGCTGTTCATAATTTACCACGCGTCCTGCTCCGCCGGCCACCTCCAGCGGCAGGATCTTTCGCATTGTGGCGGATTGCCGGGCCATATTGATGAAATCCGTGTAGACCAAAAACACTTCGTCCGCCTTGCCTTTGAGGAATTCCTCCACGGCCAGCCGCCCGATCGCAGAAACATCCAGGAAGGATGGCGCGGCGGGCAGATTGCTGAAATCCGCGATCACGTTTTTGCGGCGGCGGATCAGCAGCTCGCGGCCCTTGCGTCCGACCGCGATATATCGCACCGGCAGCCGGTACTGATCAAAATGCGCGGCCGCGTAACGGATCACGTTGGTGTTGTAAGCCCCTGCCAGACCCCGGTCACCGGTGACCACGATCACCAGGGAGTTTTGCGGCGCTGGACGCTCGGTCAGCAGCGGATGCAGGCTCTGGCGTCCAGGTTGAGCCGCCACGTGCGTCAGGACCTGCCAGGCCTTGGTGGCGTAGGAACGGGTCGTGGTCACGGCTTGAACGGCTTTGCGGACTTTCGCCGCACTCACCGCTTCGAGGGCGCGCGTGACCTGTGAGATATTTTTTACGCTCCGGATGCGGAGCCGCATTTCACGCGCCGATGCCATCGGTCAGGCCCGCCACGTATTGCGGAAGACGTTCAGTGCCTTCGTGAGGTCTGCCCGCATCTCGTCCGTGATCGTCTTCTTCTCGGCCAGGGCCCTGCCGATCTCAGGATAGGAGGCTTCCATGAACTTGAGCAGATCGGTCTGCCACTTCGCCATCCTGTCCGTGGGGACGAGGTCGGCGTAGCCGTTCGTGCCTGCAAAGATCGCGATGACCTGATCGGAGAGCGACATCGGCTGGTACTGCGGCTGCTTGAGGATTTCCTGCATGCGCTGGCCGCGGCCGAGCTGCTGCTGTGTGGCTTTATCCAGATCGGAAGCCATCAACGCAAAGGCGGCCAGCTCGCGATAGGCAGCCATATCGAGTCGCAACCGGCCCGCGACCTGCTTCATGCCCTTGGTCTGGGCGTCGCCGCCCACCCGGGAGACCGAGATGCCCACGTTGACCGCCGGGCGGATCCCGGCATTGAAAAGATTGGACTCCAGATAGATCTGGCCGTCCGTGATCGAGATCACGTTGGTTGGAATATAGGCGGAGACATCGCCCAGCAGGGTTTCGATGATCGGCAGGGCCGTCAGGGAACCGCCGCTCCCTTTGACCTTGATGATCTTATGGGCATCGGCGTCCGTCATTTCTTGGCGGGCCTGCTCGGCTTGATCCCTGGAGATCGGGCCATCATAGACCTTTCCATCCACCGCATCCTTTTCAGCGGCGGCCGGCTCTCTGAAATCCTTTTTGACGATCACATATTTATTGGCCAGGCGGGCGGCGCGCTCCAACAATCGCGAGTGGAGATAAAACACGTCGCCGGGATACGCTTCCCGCCCAGGCGGCCGGCGCAGCAGCAGGGAGACCTGGCGATAGGCCCAGGCGTGCTTGGAAAGATCATCATAGATCACCAGCGCTTCGCGGCCAGCCTCCATAAATTCCTCGCCGATCGCGCAGCCGGCGTAGGGCGCGATGTATTGCAGCGCAGCCGATTCGTCCGCCGCGGCGACGACGATGATCGTATGCTCCATCGCCCCGAAGCGCTCCAGGATGCCGACCGTACGTGCGACGGCGGCCTTCTTCTGTCCGATGGCCACGTAAATGCAGATCAGGTCTTTGCCTTTTTGATTGATGATCGTATCGATCGCCAGGGCGGTCTTGCCCGTCTGACGGTCGCCGATGATCAATTCGCGCTGGCCGCGTCCGATCGGGATCATCGCGTCGATCGGTTTGATCCCGGTTTGGACGGGCGTATCCACATCCTGGCGCTGAACCACCCCCGGCGCGATGCGTTCGATCGGACGAAATCCGGTGGTGGCCATCGGACCCTTGCCGTCAATCGGTTCGCCCAGGGCGTTGACCACGCGCCCGATCATGGCATCCCCGACCGGCACCGAGGCGATGCGCCCCGTGCCGCGCACGGTCATGCCCTGGGTGATCTCGCCGTAATCGCCCATGATGATCACGCCCACGCTGTCCTGTTCCAGGTTGAAGGCCGTGCCCATCACGCCGTTGGAGAATTGCACCAGCTCCTGCGCCTGAACCCTTGCCAGGCCTGCGACGTGTGCGATACCATCGCCGGCCTCCAACACGGTGCCGATGTCGCTGATCGCGTATTGCGGTTCAAAGCTTTCGATCTGATTTTGTAAATCACCGGTGATCTGTTTGATCAAATCCGTCATTTCGTCCGCCTCCACAAGCAGGGTGCAGCCTGAGAATGTTCCCCGCCGGAATAATAACCTCGCCGACATTCCTCACATGATTTGTCTTATGTACAATAACCCGGATAAGGTTCTTATCCGGGCATATGTGTAATTGGTTACAATCGGCGCAATAATACCTGAAAGCACCCATCTTGTCCAGTTACATACATCATTTGGCGCGCGACGAATGTAAATGACGCCCGTCAGCCCACCACGCGCAGCTCGCGGGGCATCGTGCTCAACACTTCCACGCCGTCATCGGCCACCACCACGTTATCTTCAATGCGCACGCCGCCGCGCTCCGGCAGATAAATACCCGGCTCCACCGTATAGGCCATGCCGGGATAGAGCATCTGCAGGTTATCGCCGCGCAGGTACGGTTCCTCATGTCCCTCCATGCCGATGCCGTGACCCGTGCGATGCGTGAAATATCTTCCGTAGCCGGCCTGCTCGATCACCGCCCGGGCGGCCTTGTCCACGTTCGCGCACGGCACTCCGGGCCGGCCCGCGGCGCGACCGGCTTCATTGGCCTTCAACACGATCCCGGCAATCTTCTTGAACTCCGGCTCGAGCTCGCCCACCGCGAAGGTGCGCGTCAGGTCGGAGATATATCCGTCCACCGTGGCGCCCCAATCCACCACCAGCAGATCGCCGCGTTGAAGTCTTCGATGGGATGGCGAGGCGTGCGGATTCGCCGAATTCGGTCCGGCAGAGACGATCGGCGGGAAAGGGAATTCCGGCTCAGAGCCCCGCCTCAACATCTGGATCGTTAATTCGGATGCGATCTCGATTTCGGTCATTCCGATCTTGATCCATGGGATCGTCCCCTCCAGCGCATCTTGGGCGGCCTGCACTGCCCGCCTCATCGCGGCGACCTCGGACGGATCCTTGCGCAAACGAAGCGAGGCCAGCGCCTCCGACGCATCCGGAAAATCCGCCTCGGGCGCGCCGGCGCGGACGTGACGGAATTCCAATAGACGCAGTTGACGCGGTTCCACCCCGATCTTTTTTCCGTCGAGTCCCAGCGACTGGACTGCCTGGCGAAAGACGGCCTCCCACCCGGACGGATCCTCGCCATAAGCAAACGCGTTCACTGGGTAAGGAAGGAGCTTCACCTTCGGCGCTTCGAGTTCCGGCAGGACGATCACGGGGTCCCGGCCCGGTGCGGCCAGCAGTACCACCGGGCGTTCCATCAGGTGAAATTTCAATCCCGTTAAATAGGTGAGAGTGGGTCCGGGGTTGATGACCACCGCATCCAGCCCGGCCTGAACGAGGGCAGTATCCAGTTTGTCGAATCGGGTTGACATTTATTACCTCCGGCATAGAATTGGCAGCAGATCTGTGTAATCTTACACCCAATGGACGGAGGGAAGACTCTGGACCCAATAAGCTGGATCGCCTCCCAGTTCGATCTGGTTGATCTATTTGCTCTGACAGCCTCCGAAATAAAACAGCGCCTCCTCATGAAACCAAAGATGGATGAGGTCTTTGCGCTCGCGTTTGCTTTGTTCACACTGGCCGCCCTGGCGGTCATCCAGCACGCAGGCAATTTCATCACCTATTATGATCTTCAAAATTTCCTGAAGGCGGGCCAGGGAGATTTCAGCCATTATTACTATGCCTACTGGGCCCTGCCATTCTTTTGGGCCATCGCCCGGGCGCCATTTCCTGAGGCCTTCCTCTGGATCGGGGGGCTCAACATAGCTGCAGCCTGGTTTGCCGTGCGCGTTTTCGGCGGGAGGCCGATCCCGCTCTTGGTCTCATTTCACCTCATTTATATTCTCTCTCAAGGGCAGATCGCCGGGATCCTGGCGGGGGGATTCGCGCTCCTGGTTCTGGGGCTGGTATTTCAGCGCTGGGAAATTGCAGGAATTGGAGCGGTAATTGCATTGACCAAATTCCAGGTTGGTCTTGTCCCCTTCTGCACGCTGTGGCTGCTATGGGACACGGCCTGGATGAACAAATTGAGGGTGCTTCTGCCCCCGGCAGTGCTTTTCCTGGCCTCCCTCCTCCTTTATGGGGCCTGGCCCTTTCAGCTGGCAGGGACGATCATAAGCAATCCGCCCTATCCGGAGGGCAGTGTTTCACTCTGGCAATGGATCGGTCCGTTGGCCCTGGTGCTGTGGCTTCCACCCCTGGTCATCAAATTGCCGAACCATGAACGGTTCAGCCTGTTGTTGATGGCAAATGCCCTGGCGCTGCCATACTTCCAACAAACGGACCTGCTCCTGATGTTCACCTTGTTCAGCGGATATGGCGCCGCGAGCAGCAATCTCTTCTTTGCCGCCGGCGGATCGGGGATCATTCCCTCCGTGTCGGCCTGGGTGTTCATCCGTGGTTTGGTTCTGATCCCCCTGGGAATCTATTTCACCACCTTGTATCAGGGCGCGCGGAAACAGAGAACTGCCTGACTCTTTTCCAAAACCTCGCGAGCGATTCAGGATGCTGCTCCACCCAGACCAGGAGTCCCAACAGCCAATAGAACTGGGCACCGTTGGGTGACAGACCCGTTGGAACAAGGAGCCAGGAAATGAGTGTGAATCTCCATGTGGCAAACTCGGCACAAATGGTCCAGTCGCTTGGCCAGATCGAGGGCGAGAACATCGCCGCAACATAAAAGGATTGGGACCGGGAAAAGAGCAGGATCAGCAGGACAGCTACAAACAGCAGAACGTACAACCATTCGGAGCCGATCAAGGCGCTGAAACCCGCAATGCTCGCGGCGGCGGTCGTGCGGGTGCTCATCGCGGGCAGCGCCGCCAGCCAGTCCCGGATCCACAGCGGTTGGATCAGAGTCGGCACGCCCCACAGGACAAGACAGGAAAACGAAAACGAGGCGATCTCCCGCCAGTTCTTTTGACGCCACCAGTCCGCCAGTTGCAGCGGAATCAATAAAAGC